>JBAXUW010000162.1:0-7586 GCA_037129495.1 Planctomycetota bacterium
CTTGTCGTCTTCACGCATTCGGAAGTTAGACCTTTACCGCCTCGATGAGGTGGTAGTGCTTCACTTCTTCGCGGCCAATATCTATCCATGAAGCCGGCAGGTAGTCGAGATACCAGGTTGGCTGCTTCGTAACGATCAGGAGCGTACCCCCGGGGGCCAGCGCCATGTGGGCCGCCTCGACAAAGAGCTCCGCGATCCGAAAGTCGGAGTAGTAGGGCGGATTCGCCAGCGCCAGGTCGTAGGTGCCGGGATCGGGCACCTGCCCCTCGCATTCGACTGCGACCGTGAGATTATCGAGGGCGTTCAGCGCGGCGGCCCGCCGCGTGCAGTCGACTGCTCGGGCTGAGGCGTCGAACGCATGCACGTGCAGGCTCGGATCGCGGGCCGCCAGCCCCAGTGCCACGCAGCCCGAGCCGCAGCCGATGTCGACCACGCGAGTGTCGGGGGCGACGTCGACAGCATTGAGCAGATGGCGGGCACCTGGATCGATCCGCCGATGGGCGAAGACGCCGGGGCGGGTCAGAGCTGTGAGCAGTCGCTCGCGATCGCGAAAGATAAACTCACAGGAGAAATCGCGGACTTTCGAAAGCTCATGGGTCTTCTCCACGATGTAGGCCACGGTGTCGGCGTTGTCACCGCTGCCGGTCCGCACGCGGACCGTCTCCCCCGTCTCCGCAAGCTGTTCGCGGAGCCAGTTATCCCGCGGGTTGTCGATCGCCGCGACCAGTCGGCCGCCGATCGCGAGATTGATGAAGGCCGACTGAAGAATGTCGCGAGAGAGTTCGGCCTCGCCGTTTTTCGAGAGCGGTACGATTGCGAGATCGTAGGGCCCCGCGGGCATGTCGGCGGCACAAATAGACCGCAGGCCCGCAGGCGGCGACTCCCAGGCCGCCTGGGCCGCGGCCTGAGGGAAGAGATCAAGAAACCAGACCGTGACCTCCGCGTCAGAATCTGCGGCAGCCAATTCAAACGCCGCCTGACCGCGGCCCGCCGTGGTGCAGATCACTCGGCGGCCGCCGGCGGCGGATGCGGGCCGGGGGGAGAGCGCACGGGCAACCTCGAGGGCATGTGCTTCAGCCGGCCGGGGAGGGAGTGCAACGGGCATAGGTCGACGAGCATACCCCACCTGGGCCCGCCGCCGATGGCTGGCCGCTATTCAGGCCGAAGCGGCCGTTCCGGTCGGTCATCGTCTGCTTGGGACCCGGGTTGAGAACCGGGAGGACCGTTTGGTCCCCTGCCCTGAGGCCGGCCGGCACCTTGACCACCTTGACCACCTTGACCACGACCACCTTGACCACGACCACCTTGACCACCTTGACCACCTTGACCACCTTGACCACCTGGACCACGACCACCTGGACCACTCCGCATGCGGTGCATCTCCTCGGCGAACTTCGTCAACTCATTTCGATCGAGTTTGCCATCGCCATCGGCGTCGAAGCTCATCGCGTGCTCGATAAACCGCTCCGGTGAGGGCGGCCCGCCGGGGCCACCGCCGCCCGGCCCGCCGCGGCCTTCACGCATGCCGGGCCCCGAAGGCCCGTTGGGTCGCTCGCCTGGCTCCGCCATCGCGACGGTTACGAGCATCGCGGCGATTACCACCGCACCAGTCAATCCCACTATGAGTCTCATCGAAATTCTCCTCAGAAAAGGCCGTCTTCACGAGCGGATCGGTCCACGTTCAAGATTTTAACGGTCAGCGTCGCCAAAGGTTGCGTGCAGCGGACAAGTCTCACTGGGACCAAGGGTCTTCACAAGGGTCTTCACAAGGGTCTTAGTTCGTTTTGCCCGTCCCGCTGACACAGTAGAGAAACTTCCCCGATCGCAAAAAGAGCTCACCGTCGCTGATGGCAGGCGTGCCACTGAAATCGCTGTCGTCTGCCTCAAACGAGTTCTGCACGAGGATTTCGTACCGTGGCGCAGCGGGTAACACGAACGTGCCGCTCCAGCGACTTACAACAAAGATCCGGTCCTTGGCAAGAACCGGCGACGCATAGACGGGGCGACCCTCCGCCTTTATGCCCGCCACCCGCTCACGGTAGACCAGTTCGCCAGTGGTGGCCGAGATGCAAAACGCCTGGCCACGGTCATCGATCCAGAAGAGGTGGCCGTCGTGGAGCAGCGGTGTGGCCACGTACGAACTATTGCGACTCGTCCAGAGGATGTGCGACTCCGTCACGTCTCCACGGCCACCGGCCCGCACCGCCAGCGAGCCCGACGAACGGAAGCCGCCAAACACGTAGACCGTGCTGCCATTCACCACGACGCTCGGCGACACATTGCCCGTGAGCCCCATCTTGGCATGCCAGAGAATCTTGCCCGTCAGAGGATTCATTCCCCACACCTCGCCGGGCACAGCGATCACCAGTTCCTGCGTACCGTCGTCAAGCGTGACGAGCCCAGGCGTGCCGTAGGCCAGTTCAAGTGCTGCCCCTTCGGCCTTCCAAACCTGCCGGCCAGTTTTTCTGTCGAGACCGCGGATCGACTGGCTCTCCTCCGCGGCGTTGACGATCACGAGATCTCCGTGGAGAACGGGACTGGCAGCGGAGCCCCAGCGGCGACTACTCGACTCCTTACCGACGGCCGTCTGCCAGAGTTTCTTACCCTGCGTGTCGAAGGCGAAGACGCCACTCTTGCCGAAGAAAGCAAAGACTTCCCGGCCGTCGCTCACGGGCGTGCTGCTGGCGTAGCCATGCTCCGTGAGATAGCCCTCGTAGGAATCCTCTGGAAGCTGCGCCGGCAGATCCCGTTGCCATTGCACGCGACCATCCGCCTTGCCGATGCAGAGCAGATGACGCGCAAGGTTCATCGGACCACCCGGCGTTGAGTAGCAGGTCACATACACTTTGTCTCCCAATACGATCGGGCTCGACGAGCCCGGCCCGGGCAGGGGCGTCTTCCACCGCAGGTTGGTGGTCTCGCTCCAACTCATCGGCACTGCCGATTCGCCCACGCCGCTGCCTTGCGGCCCGCGGAATTGCGGCCACTCTTCACCCCGGGCCGCTACCGCACACACCGCCAGCAGGATCGCGCACCACGGTATGCAAAGCCTCATCGGTCATGCTCCGGAAAAGTGGCAAAGTCATCGCTCTCACATTCAGTCTAGATACTCGTTCGACCAAGTGCTGAAGAGATCGCCGCGTTTGACGCGGGCCGCGTCCTCCCGCATCACCTCGGGTGTGCGACGGATGATGCGGGTCGTGCCATGGCGGCCGCGGCGATACCGCGAATGAGCCCGCGAGGCCGGGCCGGTGTTTCGCGGGGGAATGGCGGTCTGCGGCGGGGTCGTAACGGGTGGTGCCGGCGGCTGCGCCGCAGCGAGGCCTGCCCAGACGCCGATCCAGAGGCCAATCCAAACGCGCAACCAGAGCAGTCTCATGACCGCTCCGCTTCGCGCCGGCCGGTGGGCCATTTGCATCATTTTCCAGACTTTGCTGGGAGGGGTTCCAGCGTCAGCGGATCCCTCAGCGGCAGGTGCTTGACGTTGCCGCCGAAGAAATCCTTCATGCTGGCCCGCTTTTCCAGATCGCCGGAAGAAATACCGTCCCAGTCACCGACGACGAGGATCGCCATCTGCTCTGGATCAAGATATTTCTCGGCCACCCGCTTGAGATCCTCGCGGGTCACACTGCGGACCTTGCCGCGGAATGTCTTCCAGTAGTCCTTCGGCCGCTTTGTCCACTCGTCGTTGACGAACACCCGCAGCATCTGCGGCCGGCTTTCAAACTGCCTGGGAAACGTCTCGGTCAGGCTCGCCTTCGCCGTCTCCAGTTCCTCATCGGTGACCAGTTCGCTGCGAATCTTCGCGATTTGTTCCAGGACAATTTTTGCGGCCAACGCCACGGTGGCATTCTTACTCTCAAACCCAGCCCGGAAATCGCCGGGATAGGCCACCTTCGGTGCGAGCGCCGATCGCACAGAGTAGGCGAGTCCCTCATTGCTCCGCACCTGCTGCATCAGCCGGCTCGTGAATCCACCCGCGCCGAGAATCTCGTTGAGCAGCAGAAACGGAATCGCATCGGGATCGTCCCGTGTGATCGCCCGGCTCCCCATCACCACTTTGCCCTGCGGAATATCCTTCGGCACATGGTAGAGCCCCGGCTCAAGCACCGCCGTCGGGGCGACCGGATCCGGCACCGCCTGCCCGCGCTCCCAGCCCGCCAATGCCTTTTCGAGTTTGCCGATTATTTCCTGTTCGTTGAAGTCGCCCGAGACAGACACGATCATGTTGCCCGGGTGAAAGATGCGGCGGTGGGTCTCGATCAGCCGTTGTCGGGAGATTGCCGCCACGGTGCGGTCGGTCGGTTCCGCGGCCTCGAAGTGGTCGCGGCCGTAGACCAGCCGCTTCCACTCCCGCGAGAGGATCGACGCGGCGTCGTCATTCCGCTGCTTGAGCGACTCAACCACGCGAGCCTTGGTTGTCTCCAGTCGCTGCCCGTCAAAGGCCGGTGTCCGCAGCATGGCAAGAAAGAGCTTCAGGCTCTCGTCGAGGTTACTCTTCAGGCAGTTCATCGAGGCGGTCGTGAACGTGTCATTGGCCATGACGGCCGACTCGGTGGCGAGAAAGTCGAGAGCCTCGTCGATTTCAGCCGGCGACATGGTGGCCGTCCCGCCCTCGCGAACCATCTTGGCCGTCATCGCCACAAGCCCAGGAGCGTCGGCAGGATCGAGCGACACTCCGCCCTTGAATGTGATCGCGATGTTGACAAGCGGAAACTCCCGCGACGGCGCTAGATAGACGACCGTGCCGTCAGGCAGCACACGACGAAACGTGGCGGCATCCGGCGGCTCGAAGGCGAGCGGTGGGAAAGCGATTTGTTCCGGCCGCTTTGGCAGAGTAGCGGCACCGCCGCTCGCAGCCGGTTGCTCCGACTGTGCCTTGGACCGCGGCCCCAGCCCCACCACGGCAATGACACCGATCGCCAATAGAATCGCAAAGTTCCGCATGTTCATGGAGTGTTGCCCGTTCCTTCTTTCGCTGCCGTCCGGTGGTAGACCGCCACGCTCCGGTTGGACGCTTTAAAATATTTATTGGCCACCCGCTTGATGTCGGCGGCCGTCACCGTCTCGTATTTCTTCGGACTCTCGTTGATCTCCTGCCAGTCGAGGAGCGTCTCGAAAAAGGCCAGCTGGATCAGGAGCGACATGTTGTTTTCAAGCCGGCGGTAGTTGCCCGCCGCCACCCGGTTTTTCACCTTGCGGAGTTCACGCTCGGGTACCTCCTCTGCCTGCAGTTTGGCCAGCTCCTCATACCACGCCTGCTCAATTTGCTCAGGGGTGGCGTCGCCCCGTGTCTCCGCCTCAAACGTAAACAGACCCGCATATTTGCGGGTATCAGATCCTGTTCTCGCCGTGCCCGCGATCCCGCGGCCCTCGACCAAGCCCGCGTAGAGCCGGCCGGTGCGTTCGTTGAGCAGTTCGGAGAGCATGTCGAGCGAATAGCTGTCGACGTGGCCGGCAGGCACGGTGTGGTAGCGAACCTCGATGGCCGGCGGGACGTCACCCTCAGCGTTCATCCGCTGCTCGGCGATCTGATCGACCTCGAGCGTGACCACCGGTGGCGGCGGGCTCTTGCCCGGAGCGAGCCGCGAGAAATAGCGGGTGATAAAAGCTTTCGCCTGCGTGGGATCGAAGTCGCCCACGACCACGCCAAAAAGGTTGCCCGGACGGTAGTAGATATTCCAATACTCCATCGCTTGCTCGAACGTATAGCTGTTTAAATCGCTCGGCCAGCCGATGACGGGCCATGAGTAGCCGCATGACTCCCAAAACATCGCGTCGAACTGTTCTTGGAAGCGGCCGGTGGGTGTGCTGTCTGTCCGAAGCCGACGCTCTTCATGCACCACGTCGCGCTCGGAATAAAACTCGCGAAACACACTGTCGTGAAGCCGGTCGCTTTCCATCCAGGCCCACAGCTCGAGCTTATTGCTCGGCACCGTGATGAAGTAGCAGGTGAGATCGTTGCTGGTGAAGGCATTCATGCCGCTGCCACCGGCCTTGGTATAGACCTGGTCAAACTCATCCTTGACGATCGTGGCCGCCTCAGCCCCGCCTTCGCCGCGGCCCTGCTGGGCACGGATTAAGGAGTCGAGCTTGCCGCGGAGCACCCGCAATTCCTGCGTGTCGTTGGCCGGATCCCAGGCATCGGCGATCTCGCCCCGCTTCAGCCGGTCGTATTGCTTCGACCAGACGATCCGGTTGATCTCGTCGCGGACGGCCTTTTGCTCAGCCCGATATTTCGCATCGCGTGGGGCGTCGCGGGTGCCGATCGTGCCCGTTCCTTTGAACATCATGTGCTCGAAGAAGTGGCTGATGCCGGTGATCCCGGGCCGTTCGTTGACACTCCCCACACGGGCCACCCAGCCCGCGCTCACGACATTCGGCTGATCGCGGCGGGGCACGAGCAGAAACCGCATGCCGTTGGCGAGCTTAAACTCCTCGACCGCTACCTGCTGCGACTTGGCCTGCGGGCCTGTGGCAGCCAGCATGAGGAACGTGAGAAAGGCAATCACGAGGCTGGTATGACGGTAGGCAGGCATAAAAAGGCTCCGGTCGGAGAAGGGCGGTAGAGCCGGAGGTTATACCGCACGGCCCACCCAATCAGCCAATCTAAGGATTGTCCTGGCAGCCGGGGCCGGCTTTTGGGGCATGACAAGTTAGAAAACTTATCCCACAGGGGAAACGGCGAGCGCCCATTGCACGAGCGTCAGCGCGATCTCAAACACGATCAGCCCCACGATCGCCCATTCCACCCGCAGCGACCGCCGATTCTGCATGAGCTCAAGCGCCGTCTCTGCGGTCCGCGAGATGAGACTGAGTTTGCCGTGAAGCGCCGCAAACCGTTCGCGGATCTCGAAATCGTCGCGGAGTCGCGCCCAGAGTCGTTCAAGCTCCGGATGGTCCCAGAGCAGTTCCGGCGAGTCGTCCACGCGGGTGCCGGCCACGACCCGGTGCTCGGCGAGCAGGGCGCCGCCCAGGTTTTGCAGGAGTTCATGGGCAGCCCGGCCGCCGCGGCCCCAGTGGTCGAGGTTCTCAGCAAACGGCGCGATTCGTTCAAACTGCCGTTCGATTCCCTTTTCGTGGTGGGCCAGCGAGACGCTCTTGGCCATGATGTCGGCCACGAGCTGCAACTTCTCAAGCGTGGCGTCAGCCAGCACCAGCGTGTTGCCTTCAATCATCTCCCGGCCCCCTGGATCGAGGCGGATATCGAGCACCTCGGTCTCCCGCTCCCCCTGCGAAAACGGCTGACGGATGTGGGGGCCGATCTGCCTGAGATAATCCGTAATGCCGGCGGCGGAGGCATCGAAGAAAACCACCGCGCCGTAGCGGAAGAGAAAGGCGACACCGCCCCCAGCCGCGGAGCTCGCCGACAGCAAACCGCCAGTCAGCGATCCGATAAGCTCGATCGCCAGGGGGGCCGCGCCGGTGCGATCGGTCGATCCCAAGGCCGCCAAATCGATGCCGGTGCCGGCGAGCACAGCCTGCGCGCGAAAGCTGGTCTGACCGGGGCTGGAAAGCCGCGCTCGCAGAGGTGTCGGGATGGGAAGTGCGCTGTCGGTCATCGAAATTTTGTCCTGACGCGGTTG
>JBAXUW010000163.1:0-7411 GCA_037129495.1 Planctomycetota bacterium
AACTCCGGTGGCTCAAGCCTGCGAGGCAACCCCGTTGAGCTTGATCCAGCAAGCCGCATTTGGTGCAGGTGCCCTCGAATTGCTGCCTGCCGTTCGACGTGAAGTCGCCAGCCTGCCGCGAAGATGTTAGGCCGTCAGTCCGCACAGCAGCAGCAGCCGGAGTTACCCCGGCCTCAAACTGGGCTGCTGATTCGGCGGAAACTAACGGAATGCCGCTCTGTTTTGCGGCAAGCACAAGTTCAGCCAGCTGTTTTGCAGCTGCTTCCGGACCTCGGGCGGTAATCGTAGCCTCGCATACCTGCCCCTTGAATCCGTTGAGCATCCGTATCGAGGGCGATTCAATGCCCGAGTCCACGAACACTTTCTTGATAACCGAGTAGACGCCGAAATATTTCACGGCATCCTGCGGACGCGTGCGGCGCACCCGACCTTCGCGGACCAAGGAGGCGGTGATCGCCTCCCATTCCGCATCCGAAAACACACGCCGATTTGGGCTTTGCTCGTCGCTCGAACGCTCGGATTCGGAATTTGATTCATTCGAGACTCTATCCATCATGGAATTGAGTGCGTCAGTCCCTCGTTCTCGGATGATCGCAATGGCTCGCCTACGAGTTGCCTCATCAGCAGGAATACGTCCCGTAGCGATACCCTCTAGGTTCCGCTCATTGAGTACATCACTGTCAGTGGCCTCCTCTTCGGAGCGCACGCGCTTTTCTTGTGCTGGGCCACGAGTGGCACTCCGCTTATTGACTTCGGCTCCCCAATCGAAAGGCTCCTGTGTTGCTGGCATACGTAGACCCGGCCGTGCCGTCTGAGCCACGCCGGATGAAGGGGCAGATGATCCGATCAGTGCTTGGCTTACGCCGCTGATAATAGGTAAGCCGAGAAGCAAGCCGACCAAAACTCCAGCGGTCGCGAAACGAGGCATTCCATCTTGAATCAAGCACGAGCTAGCGGCAGCAGCACGCCGACGAAGCAATTCGCGGCCAGTATGAACTGCCAGCAAGCAGAAGCTCGCCAACCACAGATAGAAGCCCATTCGCAAATGCGGCTCGAATAAGACATAAGGCAGGTTCACAAGCATCCCAATGGTGCAGCCGGTGAACAGCAAGCCAACGATGAATGTGGAAAGTCGTTGGTGCGTCAACAAAGTGACTAACGCTGCGATCGCCACAAGAGACGTTGCTTTACTGGCCAAGGTCATCCAGTACCCGCCCCCTGAGACAAACGAACGAAACTCACCCCAGCCATGCACACGACCGAACCCCTCAACTGGCAAAACCCACCCAAGCACGAAACATGCCAGTGCAGCAGCAACTAGCCCGGGAACGCCGAAGAAACTCTCCAACGGATTCCACGAAGAGTCCGCTGATGCGGTCGCGCGATTACGGAGCCAGAGCACGGACGCGAACAGGACGAAGCACGCTAGCCAAGCATAAAAGCCAACAAAGAATGTGACCTCTCGCCGCGCCGAGAACATCCACCATACAGTCAACGCGGCGCAGGCGGCCAACAAGCAGATTAGCGATCGGCTCATAGTGGTTGACAGCGACCGCGGCGAGCAAGCCACAAACATGACACTCACCAAGAGACAATTCATGCCGAGCACGAGCGCGGCGGCAAGTGGACTGAAAGCTAGGCTTTCTCGGATCACCGACACCATGAACATCAGGCCCGGCGGAGCGGCGAACACCGGAAACACCCATGCCATTGAGAACAGAAGCACGCCCAAGCATACCGCCTGCGTCACGGCCGTGATGCCGGCGTTGTGCATACCGACTACGCTCTCCTTCAATGCGGCTTCCCGACTCAACGCGGTTGCAAGCTGGGATGCGGCCGGTTCTGGAACGGCTTCGGTGCCGTGTCTTTCGGCCGCCTTTTGCCCGAGCGTCTCGTAAGCACGCTGTAATTCGACAGAAGCGGGGGCATCACCGATCGCCTTTGTCAGCCGTTGAAAGACCCTGCGGATCAAGTTCCTCGCAGAGGTCGACTGGCGTTCGTGACCGGCTTCGCCCCCCGCGTTTGGCACACAAGAAAGTCTTTCCTCAATGCTTCGTACAGAATCGCGAGCCTCGCAGAGATCCTGTGGCACAGTCTGAAGCGACATTAGGTGCCGCCCAATTAACTCGTACACGCTCGGCAAACCCACATCGCGGAGCCGAGCGAGGTACGCCTGCTTTCCCGTCAGCACAGCCGCGGACCGTACCGTGGTCAGGAATACACGGAATGTGCTGAGAATGCGGAAGGCAGACATGGCTTGATTACCTTGTGAAAGCGCGCTCAGAGAAGAGGCCCAACTGGTTGAGAAAACACGCACTCGATCACAACTGGATTTTCCGTCGCCCCCGAAAACCTGAGCCCAGACTGCTCAGGTGACGGTGCCGCTACTTCAACGACAACGTTGTGTTTCTTATCGCCTTTGACGCTCTCGATCTCAGGCTTCAGGCCCTTGGGATCAGCCGCCCACGCAAATGCTCGGGTCTTGAGAAGCGGCGCTCGGTTTGTCGTCGTCAGTTCGCGCCAGCCCTCCATGTTCGGCTTGTCTGGAAGCGGCCACCACGCGATCCCGTTGAGCAGCACCGGGTAATCGGGCTCATCGAGGGCGCTTCTAAAGCTGGAAAACTGCCAACGAATACCTTCGGGCTCGAACAGCAGGTACTTGGTCTTGCTCACGCGTGTAGAGATCATGGTCTTGCCATCAGCGTCGACGAACCCCGGCCGATGAACTCGCTCAAGCGTCACGCGCAAATCCCCAGTGAAAGCTCCGGTTGCTTCGGTCTCGTTGTTGACCCGAAACGATAGGTCGCCCGAGGAGGGGGCCACAAAGGTGAGGCCGTCCCCCACAGGAAGGAGGATTCTGGAGTCTCGGACCTTGGAAAGCAACATGCGACGCGGAAGATCGCCCACGAATGCTTCTTTTCTCTGGGCTGCGGCTAGATCAACCGGCGGCCCAAGCGGCGAGCGGAGCTCAGCCGGGGCAGTGCCTTCTGGGCCAAAAGTTTCTCCACTGCTGTCTTTGCACGAGCCGGCAACCGAAATCCTGTAGCAGCTTCCTTCGCGGACGCTCAGGCTTGTCGTGGTCCAAGTTGCAGAAGCCTTCAAGCTGGCTCTCTGGGGCCAATACCCGTTGAAGTCCAGAAGGCCGGGCCCAACAAGACGGCTCAACCCAACAACCCCAACAGTTCCAGATATCAAAACCAGTCCAGCCCGCCTGCTGATCGGCTTGCTGAGTTCCCATGGCAGCCGAATCCTGTCGAGCATGCCTTGGGGCTGCGCCTTCACGGGCTTGCCGGCCAGAAATCTCCCGATGTCGGCCGCGAGGTCCCCGGCTGTGTGGTACCTGCGCCGGCGGTCTTTCTGGAGAGCCCGCTCGGCAATCGCGCTAACATCCCGGGGTACAGACCTGTCGACGGCTCGCAGGGGCGGCGGCACTTCTTCGCAGACAACCCGGGAAGCTTCGTGCAGGGCTTTTCTTTTGACTGAATATGGCGGCGAGCCCGATAGCAGCTCGTAAAGAACGACGCCCAGTGAATAGATGTCAGTACGGCCATCGAGGTCGTCTGGATCCGGCCCAAACTGTTCTGGGCTCATGTACTGGACTGTCCCGATGAGTTGGCCCGTGTCCGTCTTCATCGACGTCAGGGCCAAGTCAGAGTCAGTGCTACGGGCTACGCCAAAATCAATCACCTTCGGGCTGCCTTGGCCGTCCACGAGGATGTTCCCGGGCTTGAGATCCCGATGGACTATTCCCCGGTCGTGACCATGCGAAACAGCCTCGCACACTAGCTTGAAGAGCCCGAGCTTTTCGTCGAGCGAGAGCGTGCCTTCATGGATGTAGTTCGTAATGGGCTTAGCGCTTGGAATGAACTCCATCACGTAGAAGGGCACGTCGCCGAAGTCACTGGAGTACGTGCCGACGATGAAGATCTGCGCGATGCCCGGGTGCTGGAGCTTCGCAAGAAATTCCGCCTCACGCTCGAATCTGCGCATCGTCTTTTCAGAAGTTATTCCCTGCCGGATCACCTTCACGGCCACTGTTCTTGAGGGGCGCTCTTGCTGGGCCTCGTAAACTCTCCCCATGCCTCCTTCACCAATAAGTTTCACGATCTTCACGCCGCCGAGGTCTATGCCAAGCAGCGGGTCTACTCGTTGGGCTCGAACCTTGGGCTTGGGAGTCAGACCAAAGTCGTTGCCTTGGCCCGGAAACGGCATGGGCGAGCGAGAGCCTGCGGTGTCGTCGTGATCCGGGCTGTCGGGATCTTGGTGCTCGAAGAAAGACATCGCGTGGCTACGAAAAATAATGATGACTTGGTGGGAATTCCCTATGCCCCTGAGATTGAGTAAGTCTCTGGGCAAGCTCTGCGGCGGTAGTGTACGGCCCAGCGAAGGGAGTCTGATAGCCGCGACCATGGCCTAGGACGAACTCCAAGTGGGCATTCAATTGCTCAGATGATTCCAGAGTTGGGCCCAAAACAGAGCCGCGATAACGAGGCCCAAAAACGCCGTGATTCCGAGGAGCCAGAGACCCCATAGAGAGCCACGGTGACTTCGCAGGCTCTTGCTCGCGCGGCTGTCTGGAGTGCGCTCAGGCTGGCCTTCCCTAAACACGCTCACGACGCGGACACTCTTGGGAGCCGGCGGAAACGGGCTACGCCGGAACGCTGGCTTCGCACTGGCTATTGGGCTGTGGTTCGTTCTGGCTAAAGAACCCATGGCACACTCCGTCGGGGGTATTCCGGGGGTGGACAGTCGGCGGCGGGATTTAGTTAACAAAACCGCTACTTTCTATTGGCGAGAGCCGTAGGCCGGAGGCGCCAAGGCTCGTTTTCCCGGCCTCAAAACACTGACACCCGGCTGCAATCACGCGCGGCTGGCTACACTCTGGGCCCCTTGTAAGCAGCCCGAAAATTCCTTGTTGGAACTCTCGCCCGGCCATGTCTGCCGACTCACTACCCCCAGAAGCAGCCGACGAGCTGGCCGAGTGCCTGAAGCGCTTGGCGGCCGGGGACAAGGGCGCCCGTGACAGAATCATCGAGCTCTGCAATGGCCGGCTACGAGAGCTATGTAGCCGCTTGTTGGGCAAGTTCGCCAAGGTCAGAAGGTGGGACAACACAGACGACGTGGCCCAGAACGCCGCCATCAGGCTCTATCGGGCGCTCGGAGACACGGTGCCAGATTCGCCACGAGGCTTGATGGGCTTGATGGCGACGCAAATCCAGCGGGAACTCATAGATCTGGCCAGAAAGCACTCGGGGCCAATGAGCTACGCGGCCAATCACGGCACCAATGCCCGGGAAGGCTCGCAGGGAGATGTTTTCCACGTCGATGAGGCGGCACAAAGCAGCGACTCAGACTCAGACGAAGAACTCCCGCTGGAACGCTGGGAGAGCTTTCACGTGGCAGTCGAGCAGCTGCCGGATGAGCACAGGGAGGTCTTCAAGCTCGCGTGGTATTTGGGCTTGGACCAGAACGCCACGGCAAAAACGCTCGGGCTTTCGCGCAGAACAGTCCAAAGAAAGTGGCAGGAAGCTCAGGAAATGATCGCGAAGACCATGGGCGAAGGGGAGTAAACACGTTCCCAAGTGAAAGGCTCGGGGTGGTTCCGGAGGTTTTTTGCGAAACCTTGCCAGAAAAACGAGCGCTACAGACTTTACGGCAGAATGCTTATGATTTGTTGCCACATTCGGGGGTGTTGGCATCGGGCGACAAGTTGCGTATTTCCCGGAAAATACGACAGTCCTGAGGCGACGGTACAGGGACTTAAACCATCGGAAGCGCTGGTGGAGGTAACGCTGCGGCTTTGTCGTGGCGTTTCATTCCAGCGGTTTCTGCCAGCGAGGCCAAAAGAGACACAAGTCGACCCTTAGTGCCCCTCGGTTCAGCCAGCTAAGCCATACCTACTTCGCCATAAGCCTGCGCTCGGCGGCAAGTCACGGCGAAAAATGCCGGCTTAGATTCGCGCTGGAACCTGCTGGCTTGAGCTTGTTGGAGGCTGGACTTTGATAACAAAACCCCTCGAAGCGTGAGCGGGGGACTGTTTTGGGGTGTTTGCTTGGCAGAGCTGGGCTCAAAGAACGCCCGCTACAGCCCCTACGGCAGATTACTTATTGTTTGTTTCGCTCTGTTCAGGGGGCGAGGCTATCAGGGATTTTTTATCTGGCTGGAGGTTGGCGAGGGCGGTCAGGCTTCGCCGGCTCTATTCACGGCAGCCAATGCCCGCTAGGGGACACGCGAGTGCAGCAGGCTCCCCTCCCACAAGAGTTGAGAGTGAGTGCCCGGAGGTCTTGCGCCGGTGAGGAAACGCGCTATGCTCGGGATTATGACACGGTCTGCCGAGCCCAGTGAGCCTGACAGCACTGCACCGATTTTGTGCTGCCGGATGCTGACGCCGTCTTTCGAGACTTGTGCTCACAGTGTCGGGGGTTCAGGTCGTCGCCGTGGGAGTTTTCTGACGCGACCGGGCTGGGATGCCTTTCGTGTCACTGTGGCTTCCCTACGGGAGTACTGCCCGGCAGCCAAGCCCGTGGTCATCAGGACGGCATGGCTTCCGATCACAATACTTGGGGAGTGCATCCGGCGAAGGGAAAGATTTGTAGTTCGACTCAATAGGGATATGGATGAGCCCATGGCGGTCGAGACGCTTTGCCACGAGTGGGCGCACGCCCTAGCTTGGAATTACTCGCTGGACCGGCTCTCAAAAATGCCGGGGGTCGATCCTGCGGCGTTCGACCGGGCCTGCCATGACGAGGCTTGGGGCTGTGCTTACTCACGGGTCTGGCGGGCGTATCTGGAGGTGGGCGGGTGATCGGCGCCGTTGGTAGACTGTTGGAAAAGTGGCGAAAGCAAGGGACGTCGGTATGACAGGATCATCACGAATCAGCGAAATTCTCGACCATCTAGCTTGGTTGCAGATCGATCTCGGCAATTCCCTCAGAGGCACCGAAGGTCGACGTGTGCTGAAACATGCGTTGTTTGTTTACAACGCCGCCACGCTCTTTGAGTGGTACGTAACTGTTTCCCGCCCCGACTCGCCGGACTTTCCATACCGGAGTCGCGACCAAGCCCGAGCAAAAAATCAGGCCAATCGGTTCGTCATGCTGGTGGCCAAGGGCGTCGACCAGATTCAGAAGTCTCAACGGGCTCCCGGAACGGATACGGCCAAGGCTGCGACGGCGTATTCCGACATGATTGAAGAGGCCCTCCGTACTTTCTTGAACTCCCTGCCACCCACTTTCTCCGCAGGCATTCGGCCAACACGCTGTCCTGAACTGGAGATGCCGGTAAACCCCCGGGAATTACTGGTGCAGCGGGTGAGTGAAATCCCAGCCCCGGTTGCTGGCGTGGAGCCTGTAGGTGAAGGCGCCCGCAAAGCCGCGGATTCGCTCATGCCTTTGGTACAAGTTCTGGGGAC
>JBAXUW010000164.1:0-7251 GCA_037129495.1 Planctomycetota bacterium
GACTTAGAGCCCGCACGGCAGGCGTATTCCCACTCTGCCTCTGTAGGAAGGCGATACACCCGTTCCGCCGCTCGTTCCTCTGGAAGGGACGACAGCGTTCGGCAAAACTCAACGCCATCTTCCCAACTGAAGTGCCCTACCGGATGGTCGGCCGGTTTGAACTCGCTCAGTTCACTCCCCATAACCTTATCCCACTGTGCGTTCGTTACTTCATACTGCCCCAGATAGAACGGGCGGGTAATTTGTACCTTGCGACTGGCGGGACCATTATGAGGTCCCATGAAGAAAGTCCCAGCCGGGATCTCGATCAGCTTCATTCCGATGGATGTGGTCAAAGAACGGAGATGCGCCGCCGGCGTGACCTGGGTAGTGTTGGTTGTTGCGGACTACTCAACCACACGATCAGTTGGCTCGGCTACGACATCCGCGTAACGCACACAACGAAATCCGAAGTTACCAGGAAATGGGTCCTGGCTGGTTCTGTCGGGCAGATAGACACCGGCGTGTTCGCCGCCAGGCAAACACTCCTCGGGCGGGCTAGAAAAACATCCCCCGCGAATAACCCGGGCTATTCCGGAAGAGTCCCAGCACCACTCCCAAACATTGCCTGACATGTCGTGAAGCCCGAGTCTGTTGGGTTTCTTCTCCCCAACTGGGTGCGTGCGTCCTTCAGCATTATCTTTAAACCAAGCCACCTCGCCGATAATCTGACCTCCGGCATACTGTTCATTCGGGCTGGCTTCTCCACCTCTTGCAGCCCATTCCCATTCCAGGCGTGTTGGCAAGCGGTATCCGTTCGCGGCTTGGCTTATTTCAGGACTCTTGTAGCCCGCCGCAACTTGTCCATTGCGATAAACCTCTTCCCGAACGTGGTAAACAGGCTTAAGCCCATCCATAAGGCTTTTCGCGTTGCACCACTTTATGGCGTCATACCAATTCACCAGCCTAACGGGATGAATGTCCGAATCACCAGTGCCCGAATCGAATTCGAATCCATGTGCGACACCGTAATCACGAACGCGTCTCCATTCACCCCACGTCGTTTCGTATTTGGTGATGAGAAACGAGTTCACTTCAGTACCAGCTTTCGCGGTGGACTCGCCGCTTAGCCCGTTGCCCGGAACGATTACCATTGGGTTTGCGCCACCTTCCATCAGGGTGTTTTCAGCGGGAACTGTTTGCGGCGGCACCATCGAGGACGACTGGCTGGAATGGCGAGCCGTGCGGGCGGGCATCAGATATGCCGCAAGAAGTATCGCTGCTAGGGCAGTCACTGCACCCGCGCCGAGAAGCAGCCCAAGTCGTCGGCGTGAGCCCTTGAACGGGCTCGGGGATGAATCGAGGACCGGCCGACCCCCTAGGTATTCCCCAAGAGCGTGTACCAGCTCGGCGGCATTGTTGTATCGATTACAACGATCCTTCTGGAGGCATCGGCCGGTGATTCTGACGACATCTGGCTGAACGTTCTGATTCAGGCGTGATGGCGAAAGCGGCTTCTGCTCTCTGATCACACGGGCGGCTTCGAAGATTTCTTTTCTGCTGATTTCATAGGGCGGCTTGCCCGTGAGCAGTTCGTAGAGAATGACACCCAGTGCATATACATCCGCCCGCTTGTCGATAGCGTTCGGGGAGGCATCGAATTGCTCGGGACTCATGTACTGCAACGTACCGATGAGTTGCCCCATGTCGGTCAAGTTCGTTTGGGCTTCAGCCGAGGCGTCAATACATCGAGCCACCCCGAAATCGATAATCTGGGGTGTCCCAGATGGTTCGACGAGTATGTTGCTAGGCTTGAGGTCGCGGTGAACGATGCCTTTTTCATGACCATGAGCAACTGCTTCGCACACCTTTCGGAATAGCTCAATACGCTCGTCGGTGGACAGCTTTTTCTCAGAGGAAAACTTAGTGAGTGGCATCGCATCGGGGATAAATTCCATAACGAAGTACGGAACCTGAGCTCCCACGATGTTGCACATCCCGGCAGAATAAATCTGGGCTATGTATTGATGGCGCAATCGCCCAAGCACTTCTGACTCAAGGTCGAATCGGCGGCTCGCATCCCGCGACACAAAACCCGGCCTCATGACTTTGACGGCTACAGGGCGACGAGGCTTCGACTGGAGGCCCTCGTAGACTCTTCCCATACCGCCTTCTGCGATCAGCCGGATGATCGTGACTTCACCGATGACAGACCCAATGAGTGGATCCCGATCTGGCACGGCAGGCTCAAGTCCTCCGATTGCTTCGGTCAGACCAGATAGATCCGAGTTGTTCGGTGAATCTGCACTGCTTCCGGACGGCGTCCCCAAGGGTTCCTCGGCACTCATGGCTCACTCGTTTCCAATGCGATGTATCGCGAATCTCACCGGGTAGGTCCCGTAGGGGGAGGCGAGCAAACAGTGCCGGAGGTGACACATTGCATTAAGAACACCGTTGATTCCAGGCATTATTCGTATTTCCTGCTCAGGCGACATCGCAGTCGGCAAACTGGATCAGCCAGACGGCCGGTCCTGAAGTGCTTCAGCGAGCAGTGATTTCGCCGATTCCCAACGACGCTTCACGGTGCGAGTGGAGCAGTCCAATAGGCCGCTGATTTCTTCCTGTGTCAGCCCTAAATACCAGACCATGTGGAATAGTTCCCGCTCATCCTCGGGCAATGACCCTGCCGCCTCGTGAAGCCGTGTCCAGCGATCAAGCGTATCGGGCATGCCGGCTGGCTCCGGCGCATCATCGACCTTCGCCCGATACTCGCCGTCGGCTCGCTGGTAATTGGTTTCGTGGTTTGCAGCGTATGACTCCGGGCCAGCGTGCTTCCTCGCTAAATCGAGCAATTCGCGGCGGATCTGGACGGCGGCTAAGCCCGTGAAGCCACGGGCGTCTACTGGGCGCACTTCAGCAAGAGCCCGGTAAAGCCGCATCGCCGCATTTTGGACGATGTCGTCCGTTTCGTCCCACCGCCGGACGCTCGGGAATGTCCTCAGCATACGGTGGGCAATACCTCTCATTCGGCTGCAAGCCACGGTAATCAATTCCTCGCGAGCCCGGAGATCTCCGGAAGAGAGCCGCTTTAGGCAGGCATCCAATCGCTTGTCGCTATCGCTTGGATCGCTGCTGGCTGGAGATAAATCCTGATCTCGCATGGCTAATCAGAGCGAACTCCGAGGTCCTTCTTCTGTCACGGCGCCCTCCGTCAAAGGGATTGTCCCCCGGGGGGGGTAAACGGTCAAACCCGCGTGAAAAACCCGTCCGGGCAGACGGCGGACAATATTTGTCACCACGGGAGGGCCACGCTCGCTGTCCCTTTGAGGCGGCCCAATGCACCCCGTTACTTACGTCTACGTCGGGTGGCACCGCCGCATCCGGCACAAAAGGTAGAGGAGTCAGCATGGAGGATACATCCAACGCCAACGAGCCTACGCCCGCAGTGGCGGATCGTGAGTGGTTGTATGTGCATCGTGGTGAGACATATGGGCCGGTTTCCGGAACTGACCTGCTAGCGGCAGCGCACCTAGGTTTTCTGGGGCCCGATGACCTTGTCTGTCGGAAAGACGTTGGCAAGTGGGTTACGGCCCGACTGATTCATGGGCTCTTTAAGGATGCCGGCTGAGGAAGAGCAGGGATCGACTCAATTGTTCGACCTATACAACTAGTTATTTGGAAAGAAATACCGATGCGACTCTTTACTCAGTTGTGGAATCGTCACAGTGTCAGTCGTAGGCCTCGTGCGAATCGTCGCACGAGCCACTCAACTCTCGGCGTCGAGAGCCTCGGTGTGGATCTACTTGAACGGCGCCAAGTCATGACAGCAACCCCACATTCCGACGTGGCTACTCTGCAGGCAACGCTGGCGCCTACGGTTGCAATCGTGTCGAACGCTGTGCTGGTGACATCCCCCACCGCACCGATCAACCTGAGCGGCGATCCAGGCAATGGACAGGTGCAGTTGTCGTGGTCTGCGCCGTTCTCAAATGGCGGCAGTCCTGTGACGGACTACTTTGTGCAGTATTCGACGGATGACGGACTTGCTTGGAGGGTGTTCCAGGATGGTCAATCCACCAACACGACAACGACCGTCACGGGACTTGCCAATGACGTTGCCTATCTCTTTCGAGTGTCGGCAGTAAATGCGGCAGGTAGTGGGATCGCAGCAAGTGTACGGGCGACACCCTCGGCTGCGAAAGACTTTCTATACACCCAGAACGCCACCGGGATCACCATCACCAAGTACAAGGGAACCGCGACTACCGTGACGGTGCCGCAATTCATCAACGGGATGCGAGTCACTGAGATTGGCAACGGTGCATTCGCAAGAAGATGGGACATAACCCGAGTCACCCTGCCGCAAGGAATCACTCGCATCGGTAGCGATGCCTTCAACGCATGTGATCGGTTGACCAGCGTCAACATCCCTAATGGTGTCACCGAAATTGGGAGTGGTGCGTTTATCTGGTGCGGCAAGCTCCAGACGCTGAATATCCCGGCGAGTGTCACATCGATCCCGATCTTCTGGACGTTCTGGGGCTGCAACAGCCTGACGTCAATCAACGTCGATCCAGCCAACACGAAGTACGCCAGCCAGGACGGCATTCTCTACAACCAAGACAAGACCTGGCTCTACTGGTGTCCAGGCGGCAAGTCTGGAGATGTGAAACTCGCTCCGACCGTGAAGACAATCGGATATTTCAGCTTCGAGAACTGTAATCGTATCACCAGCATCACGATCCCGGCGAGCGTGACGTTGATCGAGGACGGGGTCTTCGATAAGTGCACGAGCCTCCGCTCGTTCTACTTCCTCGGGAATGCTCCCACGGTTCGCTCATCATTCGATCCATCGGTCAAGGCCACCGCCTACTACATGTCCGGCACGACAGGCTGGGGGGCAACGCTCGGCGGGGTCCCGACGCAACTCTTTGTTGGACAAACAGCCGACTACACCTACACGATCACCAATACTGGGATCACCATCACCAAGTACACGGGAGTGGCCACTGACGTGACGGTGCCACAATTCATCAACGGGATGGGAGTCACGGAGATTGGCAACGGTGCATTTGCAAGAAGATGGGACATAACCCGAGTCACCCTGCCCCAAGGAATCACTCGCATCGGTAGCGATGCCTTCAACGCATGTGATCGGTTGACCAGCGTCAACATCCCTAATGGTGTCACCGAAATTGGGAGTGGTGCGTTTATCTGGTGCGGCAAGCTCCAGACGCTGAATATCCCGGCGAGTGTCACATCGATCCCGATCTTCTGGACGTTCTGGGGCTGCAACAGCCTGACGTCAATCAACGTCGATCCAGCCAACACGAAGTACGCCAGCCAGGACGGCATTCTCTACAACCAAGACAAGACCTGGCTCTACTGGTGTCCAGGCGGCAAGTCTGGAGATGTGAAACTCGCTCCGACCGTGAAGACAATCGGATATTTCAGCTTCGAGAACTGTAATCGTATCACCAGCATCACGATCCCGGCGAGCGTGACGTTGATCGAGGACGGGGTCTTCGATAAGTGCACGAGCCTCCGCTCGTTCTACTTCCTGGGAAATGCTCCCACGGTTCGCTCATCATTTGATCCATCGGTCAAGGCCATCGCCTACTACGTTCGCGGCACGAGCGGCTGGGGAACAACACTTGGAGGAGTTCCAACTGCAACTACGGCAACCGCTCCTACCAACCTGATTGGGACTGCCAGCAACGTCATTATGCGGCCATCCGTCAACACCGTCAGTACTGGACGGGTGGAACTGTCTTGGTCGGCGCCGGCGTCGGACGGCAATGCTGCGATTAAGGACTATGTGGTTCAATTGAGCAGCGACGGCGGCACGACGTGGATCACCTACACACATGCAGCTTCTGCCGCCACAAGACTTACGATCCAGCAACTGCAGAGCGGTAGGACCTATGTATTCCGCGTAGCTGCCCTGAATGATGCTGGACAAGGCCCCTTTTCAACGCTGTCGAATGCTATTTATGTTCGCCCCCAGCCACCCCTTATTATTCTTGTGCCCAAGGCGGGCTAGCGAGTCGCGTGACTGGGACTCATGCGGCTACGAGTTCAGACCATGCGTCTCATCACAACCCACTCCCCTTCATCGCCTCCTCATACTTCTTCTGTAGGTCTCCGTCCAGTGCCACATGCTGATAGATAGCCAGCGTTTCCCTACGGGCATGTCCGGTGATCAGTTGCAGCTCGGCATCAGCTAGACCACTGTGCCTTGTGAGATAGGTGATCGCCTGGTGTCTGAGGGTGTGGGGCGATGCCTTTACGCCCGCCGCCTCTGCATACATCCCCACAATCTGCTGCACCCGCCTAGTGCTGTAGCGGCTGTTCCTCCTGGTCTGAAACAGCCAACGGTTATCGGGGTGAGCTGCGATGTGGGTTCGCAGGGCGGTTGCAAACGATTTTCCAAAGAGCACGTACCGATCCTTATCACCCTTGCCGTGCTCAATCCGTATCTTGCAGGCTTCAAGGTCTACCTGCCCCACTTCCATATTGCAGAGTTCTGACACCCGAACGCCGGTATAAAAAAGCAGCCGAAGCATCAAACTGTGCTGGGCGTCATCTGCTCGATCTACGGCTTCGTAGAACCGCCGGAAGTCATCCTGGGTGAGAACCTTGGGCAGCCGCCGTCCCTTCTTCGCCGGCTTGAGGCTGCAATCCTTCCGCACTCTCTGGCTCACGTACCGCCAGCCTTCGTAGTCGAGCCCTGCACGACGGACGAGTCGGCTGATCCTAGAAACCAATCGTGATTTCGCACTTTCTTTTTGCGTGGTGTCATTGGACGGGTTTTCATGTGCTTCTGGCATCGTTGGGTCTCGAAAGGCGGGTTCAATGGCGTGTTCTGTGTGTTCTGCGAAATAGGTTTATGGCGGGGTATAGCTCGGAACCGTTGGATCTGTGTGCCGGCTAGCCCTGCTTTCGCAGTGCCAGGAATAGCTGCCGGATCAGTTCTGGTTCATTGAGTCCTGTCGGCAGCTCTGTGATGGTTCGCTCGATCTGTTCTGAGGTTGCAGACACACCCAACGATGCCAACGCACTGATCATGTCATCGTGTGTCCCACCAGCATTATGTGGGCGTTTCGGGGTCGCTTCGAAACCCTTTTTCTTTCTTGTGGTGAAGATGACGGGTTCGCCATTGAGTCCAGTGCGGGTGCGGATAAAGCAACACCCCTTCTGTAAATCGCGGGTTTCAGAGGTGGGTCATCTGGCTTCCATGTTCAGGTAGGCGCGTTCTGTTTCCCAATCGTC
>JBAXUW010000165.1:0-7216 GCA_037129495.1 Planctomycetota bacterium
GTCGGAGAGCGAATCCCAGCTCACCTGCACGGGCACTGGGCCATGACCGGCATCGACGACGAACCGCTCCACGTTCACGGGCTAGTTCATTGCGGCCTATCCGCGGTGCATTTCCGGCCTGGCAAAGACAAGCCGGCCGGCTGTTGTCTGCAGGGTACTTGTAACACTCACGTGCATCGAGCGGCCGATCTGATCGCGGCCGTTGTCGACCACCACCATCGTGCCGTCGTCGAGATAGCCTACGCCCTGACCGGGCTCCTCGCCGGGCTTCACCAGCCGTACCTCAAGTAAGTCACCGGGCACGAACACCGGCCGCAACGCGATCGCGAGGTCGTTGATGTTGATGGCCAGCACGCTTCGCAAGCCGGCGATCTTCATCACGTTGGGATCAGCCGTCACGATTCGCCCGCCCAATACGTTGGCCATGCCCACCACCCGCGACTCGGTGGTGGCGTCGATATCTTCTTCTCTGCCAGGAGTCATAACCTCCAGTTCGAGCGTCTTTCCGGCCCGGAGCCGGCCCAGCACGTCGAGGCCCCGGCGACCGCGGATCCTGCGGAACTTGTCTCCCGATTCAGCGGCCTGTTGCAATTCGTCGACCACGAACGAGGGCACCACAAATCGGCTCTGGAAGAGCCCCGATTCGGCGAGATCAGCGATCCGGCCGTCGATGATCGCGCTCGCGTCGAGCACGTTGGGCCGCAGCCCCTTCACTTCGCGAGCGAATTCGACATACGGAATAAGGAATCGAAAGTCGTTCCGCGTCTGCAGCAGCAGGCTCGTACAAATGTAGCAGAGGATCATTCCCATGATCGAAGGCACCCATGTCAGCAGCGGCGTGGCCGACAACGTGGCGAGCAGGGGAGTGAGGGCGAGGATGGCAACGTAGGTGAGAAAGACACCGATCAAGAGACCAAAATAGATCGACGTAATGATCGTCAAATCCTTCTGCCGCAGCGACGCGTCGATGCCGATCACCGCCAGCGGCAGCGCGATCATGCCGGTGAGTACGGCCCCCGGCAGCCACGCGGACGACTCCCGCATGGCAGCGGAGTTGAACATCAGGACGGCAATCCCGACCGAGACCAGCAGGAAAATTACCCGCAGAATAATGAGAGCCATAGGAGATTAAGGCTAAAGGTTGAGACTAGGGCTGGGAGGGATCACGGCCCGGCGGCAAGCTATTATTGCTGCGATGCTACCATACACCCTCCGGAAGAGGTCAGTCTGAGCCAAATCGCCGCTTGTGATCCAGATCGAGGAAGCGGTCTGTCATGCCAGCGAGGTAGTCGGCCACGCTCCGCCGCGTGCCGAACTGCTCGGCACGGGCCCGAAATCCGCTCGGCAGTTCGCCGGGCTGGCCGCAATACCACTCGAAGAGTTGCGTGAGCTTCTGCTGCGCCGGCACCCGCACCGCCAGCACCCGGTCGCAGCGGTAGACCCGCTGAAAGAGAAACTGCTCCAGGGCCCGCTTCATGGCGGCAACTGCCGGGGCATGAGACACGACTCGCACGCCCGGTTGGCCACCGGGGCCGCGAAACACCTCCTGGACCTGCTGGGTCGATTCGATGCCGAGCGCCGTGATGGCGGCCTGGCTCCGGGCAACGAGTTCTGCGATCTCGAATTCCACCACCTCGTGGAGTGCCGCCCGCCGGAGGTCAACGCCGTCGAGCGGTCCGTAGCGATCGCGGGCGCGGTTGGCGGCCTCGGCGATGAGCGGGATCTCGAGCAACTCGTCCATCGTGACAAGCCCCAGTTCGACGGCGTCGTCGGCGTCGTGTGTGTCGTAGGCGATGGAATCGGCGGCATCAACGGCCTGTGTCTCGAGGAGCGGGGCCGCCGCCGTGCCGTCCTTTTTACGGCTGGCCTGGGCTTCGAGCACCTCACGCGAGAGGTTCAGGCCGGGGAAGTGCGGGTAGCGGATTTCGAGCTGCTCTACAATGCGGAGCGCCTGGGCATTGTGGTTGAAGCCCCCCTCATCGGCCAGCAACTCGCGGAGCGTGTCTTCGCCGGCGTGCCCCAGCGGCGGATGGCCGATGTCGTGGGCGAGCGCCAGCGTTTCGACGAGGTCTTCGTTGATTGCCAACGCCCGGGCAAGCGTGCGGGCAATGCTCGTGACCTCCAGCGTATGCGTGAGGCGGCTGCGGTGGTAGTCACCGTGGTAGCCAGTGAAGACCTGTGTCTTGTGAGCCAGACGGCGGAACGCGGCCGAGTGGACAATGCGATCGCGGTCACGCTGATACGGGCTGCGAAACAGATGCGGCGGTTCGTCATGCACCCGGCCGGCCGAAGCGGTGGCATGCATCGCCCACGGGGCCAGCAGGAGCGACTCCCGCTGCCGCCAATCGGGCGTTATCGAGTGGCCGTCGGCAGGCTCGGCACGGCTCATCGCGCTGCCCCGTCGGAATGACGGGCGGCGGGAGGAGACGCCTGCACAAGCTGCTCCCAAAGGGTGTCAAGCGACTGCGGCAGCACGCGAGCGCCCGCCACGGTCGGCATGAAGTTTATATCTCCCGGCCAGCGGGGCACGATGTGCCAGTGGAGGTGGCCCGGCAGCCCCGCGCCGGCAACGGCACCGAGATTGAGCCCGATGTTGAAGCCGTGGGCCTGCATCGAATGCTCCATCACACCGCACCATTTCACGAGGCAGAACTGCAGGTCGAGGAGTTGCTCCGGGACGAGGGCGGCGAGCGTGGCCCGGTGATCGAGTGGGGCGATGAGCAAGTGGCCGTTGGAGTAGGGAAAGCGGTTGGTCACGACCACACTCCAGGCGGTTCGGTCGACCACGCCGAGGGTTTTGTCGTCATGGGCCGCGGCCGCCGCGGCCCGGCAGAGAAAGCAGTCGGGTTCGGCGCCATCGCGCCATCGGGACGCCTCCACCTGTTCGGGCGGGTTGCCATTCTCGTGCCCTTGCACGTATCCCAGCCGCCACGGTGCCCAGAGGGTTTCCATGTTTTTCATGCTCTCCATGCTCATCACAGCCATGACAGAATAGTACTCGATCCCGGCTTCGTCGCCTGGAGGAGAAAAGCTAGGATGGCGGTGGGTCAAGACTGTGGCCCGTCTGATCGATCGTGGCGGAGAAAGCCTGGCGTGGAATTCAAGATCTCCCTCGACGTGTTCGCCGGGCCGATGGACCTGCTGCTCTACCTCGTAAAGCGGCACGAGGTAGACATCACACAGGTGCCGCTCGCGAAGATCGCCGAAGAGTTTATCGCCTATCTCGACGTGCTCGAGGATCTCGCCATCGACCAGGTCGGGGAATTTGTCGATCTCGCCAGCCTGCTTCTGGAGATCAAGTCGCGTGAACTCGTGCCGCGGCCCGAGGAGACAGAGGAGCGAGTCGAGCCGGTCCGCGAAGAGCTCGTCGCGAGGCTGCTGGAATACAAGCAATACCGGGACGCTGCCGTGCTCCTCGAGGACAGAGCCCGGGAATGGGAGCTGCGGTTTGCCCGCGTTGCAGTCGATGAGAGCGGGCTCCGCGGTGGGCCGGCCGAGGTCACGATTGGTGATGTCCACGTCTGGGATCTCGTCGGTGCGCTGGCTCGGGTGATGCGGAAGCGGGAGAAGCGGCGGCCCCGCCAGATCGTTCAGGACGAGACGCCGATCGAGGTGCATATTGACAGGGTTGAGGCGCTGGTAGCAGAGCAGGGACAGCTGCCTTTCTCGGCGCTCTTCGACGCGGATATGCCGCGGACCAAAATCGTGGGTATCTTTCTAGCTGTGTTGGAACTGGTGCGACGCGGCAGGCTGCGCACGCGGCAGGACCGGATCTTCGAAGAGATCTGGCTCGAGCCGGCCTCCCCAGCCGGCCCGTCCCACGAGACAGCCAGAGAGACAGCATGATCGACAACGCACCGGTTCGCAGCTTTGTCCACAAGGGGCTCACCGTCGAGGGTTATTCCCGCGCCGCGGTCCAGAGCTACTGGCGGATTCCCGAACTCAAACTCGGCTTCGACCTCGGCGGCCAGCCGTGGAACTTCATGTCCACGAGCACGTGGTTCATTACCCACACCCACCTCGACCACATCGCGGCCCTGCCGGTCTATGTGGCCCGCCGGCGGATGATGAAGATGGAACCACCCACCATCTATCTGCCGGAGTCGGCGATCGAGCCGATTGAGAAGCTGCTCAAGGCCGTCTCCCGCCTCGACCGCGGCCGGCTGCCCTGCACGCTTCTGCCCGCGCGGCCCGGCGACGAGATCGAACTCTCGCGGGAACATATCGTGAGCGTCTCGGGCACGACCCATACGCTGCCGAGCGTTGGCTACGTCGTCTGGGATCGCCGCCGAAAACTGAGGCACGAATACCACGGCCTGCCGGGGGAGAAGATCCGCGACCTGCGGCTCTCGGGCATCGACGTGACGCACGAGGTTCGCACGCCGCTGGTGGCCTATCTCGGCGACAGCTCACCTGAGGGGCTCGACCGCTGCCCGGCGATGTACGAGGCGATGATCCTGATCACGGAGCTCACCTTCGTGGCTCACAGCCATCGGAAGGAGAAAATCCACAAGTTCGGCCATATGCACCTCGACGATCTCCTGGCCCGCAGGGAGCGGTTTCATAACGAAGTGGTGATCGCGACGCACTTTTCGACCCGCTACACCGACGATCGAATTCGACGAATCCTCAGCAAGAGGCTTCCCGACATGCTCGACGGCCGACTCCAAATCTGGCTGTAAGGCTGCTGGCCTCTCGGTGGAAGCGAGTTTTCGAGCGTGCCGAATGAAGCTCACAAGTTGGAAAATCCCACGGGAGCAGAAGATCGTCGACCTTGGCTGATCCCGTTTCCTTTTTCCGCTACGCTCGAATCCCATGAGAACCGAGGGAACGACGACACCGCCCCGCTCCGTCTATGTGCATGTGCCCTTCTGCCGTCACCGCTGCGGCTACTGCGACTTCGCGCTCGTGGCCAACCGCGACGATCTCTTCGACAGGTATTTTTTGGCGGTTGCCCAGGAACTGGAGCGTCTGTCCGGCCCGCTCGAATTTGACACGCTCTATCTTGGCGGCGGCACGCCTTCCCACCTCGGACCTGATGGCCTGCGGCGACTCTTCGACCTCTTGTCTGCCGGTGGTCTGCGTCCGCAGGCCAATGCCGAGGTGACGATCGAGGCCAATCCCAGCGATGTCTCGGAGGCTCTGGCAACGGCGGCGCGGGAATGTGGCATCACGCGGGTCAGCCTCGGGGCGCAATCGCTCGATGCCGCGACGCTCGTGGCGCTTGACCGTGATCACTCCCCGGACGACGTGCGGCATGCGGTGACAATCCTCTTGGAGCACGGGTTCACGGTGAGTGTTGATCTCATGACGGCCGCGCCGGGGCAGACGCTCGCAGCGCTCGATCGCGATCTCGACGCGGTTGTTGCCCTCGGCACGCAGCACCTGTCGGTCTATTGCCTGACCTGGGAGAAGGGCACGCAGTTCGATTCGCTCCGCCGCAAGGGGCGGCTCGAGTCGGCCGACGAATCGCTCGAGAGGGTGTTGCTTGAGCGCGCGATCGACATTCTTGAGGCTGCGGGCTTCGAGCACTACGAGGTCTCCAACTTTGCCCGGCGCGGTGGTCGCTGCCGCCACAACGAGACCTACTGGGACTGCCGGCCCTGGGAGGGCTTTGGGCCCGGTGCCGCCCGGTTCGACGGCCGGGAGCGGATCACAAACCACCGCAGCACAACGACCTGGATCCGAAGGGTGCTGGCCGGCCAAGATGGCACCGGCGACCGGGAGTCGATGACGTCGCTCGAGGCCGCCCAGGAACGGGTCGTACTCGGGCTCCGGCGGCGAGACGGTCTCCAGCGATCGGCCTTTCTAACCGCCAGCGGCTTTCAACTCGACAAGGTTGCCGGAGCCGCCATCTGCCGCTGGTCGGCGAGTGGCCTTGCCACCGACGATGGCGAACGGGTGCGACTCACGCGGGATGGCCTGCTTATTTCGGACTCGCTGTGGGCGGATGTACTCTCCGGCGAACCGCCGAGAATCGCTTGAATCGAGACACTTCGGCTTGGCAAGCGGTAACCTCTGTGCCGAGGTTCCCCCCCCTTGCTGCTCGATCAGGGGGCTGATAACATAAAAACCTGCGAGAGACGGCTTTTTTCGCCGTTCGGACACGCAGGCAGCGTCTGAAATCCGTTCTCTTGAGGAACGGTTTTTATCTGTCAAACAGTACTTAATAGAATCCCAAGCAGAAGCTCACATGAAGACGTTTATGGCCAAGGTTGGTGAGGTAGAGCGCCGCTGGTGGCTGGTTGATGCCAGTGACAAAGTGGTTGGCCGCCTCGCCAGTGACATCGCGATGGTGTTGATGGGCAAACATCGTCCGACCTACACCCCGCACGTCGATACGGGCGATTACGTTGTCGTGATCAATGCTGAAAAGATTCACTTTACTGGCAAAAAGTGGCAGCAGAAACTCTATCGCTGGTACACCGGCTATCAGGGGCTCAGGTCTGAGACCGCGGAACATCGCCTCGAACGACGACCCGAACTGATCATTGAGGAGGCGGTTCGTCGCATGCTGCCAAAATCACGTCTTGGCCGGGTGATGGCCGACAAACTCAAAGTCTATGCCGGCGCGGAGCATCCCCATCAGGCTCAGGAACCCAAGGCCATCAAACTGGGGTCTCGGGAGATGGGCGTGGCGTAGTCGCGTCGCCGGAACAGGCTGGATCAGGCCGGATCAGGCCGGATCAGGCCGGATCAAGCAAGCAAGCAAGATTGATCCATCACTCAAAACACTTCCACTTCAGAGCAAGAATCGAACCGAGGAACATGATGGCCGTTGAAACGAGCAAAAAGAGCGGAGCTGCAAGCAAGGTGATCGCCACGGGACGCCGAAAAACAGCTGTGGCACGCGTTCGGTTGGGGGCCGGTTCAGGGGCGATTAAAGTGAATGGCCGTGAGCTTGAGGCCTATTTTCCTTCGATCAAGGACCGTGTCCTTGTCTCTGGTGCTTTGGAGCAGATGGGCCACGCGACGAATGTGAATGTCGACATCAGGGTCAACGGCGGCGGTCTGAATGGACAAGCTGGTGCCTGCCGCTTGGGCATTGCTCGGGCCCTCAAGTCCTTCGACTCGGCATTGGAGGAGCAGTTGCGGCACAGCGGCATGCTCACTCGCGACGGTCGCATGAAGGAGCGGAAGAAGTATGGCCTTCGGGGCGCTCGTCGCGGCACGCAGTTTAGCAAGCGATAAACTGATAAGGGTTTAGGGTTTAGGG
>JBAXUW010000166.1:0-7203 GCA_037129495.1 Planctomycetota bacterium
AAATCGAGGCAAGCTGGGACAGCAATCTTCCCAAACTACCGAGATTCGGTGCCAGGCACCATTTCAAAAAAGCGGGCGGGCCGGGCGTTTTCACGCCCGGCCCGCCTTTGCTTCATGACGCATCATCCCGACCGGTGGTCGGAAGTCGTGCGACTAGCAGCCCTTCTTGCAGCCGAGGAGGCCACCCTTGCTACCGCCGTTGCCGGCCGAGCCGTTCGAGCAGCCGCAGCCATTGTCGGCTGGGACCTGCTCTTCGACGCACTTACGAACCTTCGTGCACACGGTCTTCGTGGTCTTCACAGGAACGCAGACAATGTACTTCTCGGTCTTGGTCTCCGAGACATTGTCGCTGACGCACACGCTGTAGGTGTTGGACCGCTGCTGCGGCACCATCACCGTGTAGCCCACTTCCTTCGACCGGCACTCAGGCACGCACTTGATCACCGTGTACTCACGGGTGCGGGTCTCGTGACGGCACTTCTTCACGCACACAGTACGGGTCCGAGTCTCCGGAACCATCTTGGTGACGCAGTAGCTACCCGTCCGCTCCTCGCAGCGGCTCTTCTTCACGCAGATCGTCCGGGTCCTGTTCTCCGGAACCATCTTCGTGACGCAGTAGTTACGGGTCCGTTCCTCGCAGCGTGACAGCTTCACGCAGTAGTTACGGGTCCGTTCCTCGCAGCGTGACAGCTTCACGCAGTAGGTGCGGGTCCGCTCCTCGCAGCGGCTCTTGTTCACACAGATCATCCGCGTCCGCTCTTCGGTGCGGCACTTGTTGACGCAGTAGGTGAAGGGCACCTGCTCCGATTCACACTTCCACATCGTGGTCTCGACCTCGCGGGTCTCGCAGCTCGGCACCCATGTGCGGCAGCAGACCGTCTTCGGACAGCAAGGATTGCCATTGGCGTCATACTTGCCGTTGGCAGAGATCTCCTTGACGTCGGTCTTCCAGCAGCCGCCACGGATAGTCACCGTCTTGGTGCTCTTGACGGGCACCCGCTTGGTGACCGTGCGCGAGCCAGTCATCTGCTCGGTGTAGGGCACCTTGACCGTGTAGGACTGCTCGACCTGCTCAGTGTAAGGCACGTTCACCTTATAGGACGCTGTCCGCTCTTCGGTGTAGGGCACGTTGACCTTGTAGGTCGCCGTCCGCTGCTCGGTGTAGGGCACGTTGACCTTGTAGGTCGCCGTCCGCTCCTCTTTGACCGGCACCATCACCGTGTAGGCCTGTTCGACCTGCTCGGTGTAGGGCACATTCACCTTCCAACTCCGACTTCGCTCTTCCTTGACCGGCACGCAGACAGTGTAGGACTGCTCGTGGCTCTCTGTGTAGGGAACAGCCACTTTATACTCAGCTGTCCGCTGCTCAGGGACATTGACGTTGACGGTATAGTTGACCGTCTTCGACCGCGCCTCCGGCACCATCACGGTGTAGTTACGGGTCCGTTCTTCGATCCGCGGTACCTTCTTGGTCACCGTGAACGAACGCTCACGAACCTCGGTCGTCATCTCGGTGGATTCCACCTCGCGGATCTCCGGCACCCATTTCCAGGTTTTCACCGTCTTCATGCCGGCATCGCCAGCGATACCAGCATCGGCCGCAGCCGGAGCGGCAGCATCGGCACCGCCGACCAGCACGGAGCCCTCCGCCGGAACACTCGTCGCGGCATCTTCGCCACGCACAAAACCACCAGCCATACACACGCCGGCAGCGGCCACCCACGGCAGGAAGCCAAACGTCAATCGCTTCTTCACAGGAACCTCCAGAGGATTAAAAAACAGGCAAAACGTTTTGGTCAGACGCCCTCCAGGCATCACGTGGAGGCCACCCCCAGTCGGTGACCTTCGCCGCAATCGAGCCCGGCTGAGTCTTCCCGTTGCCCACTCCTCACGACCCGCGGAGCCGTACGTGGCCTTTCACCGCGATCGCCAAGAGTTGCGCGACAGGCAAACTCACACTAGATGATCGAGCTTTCCCATTCGAAAAACTCAGCCGTCGCGAGTTTCTTCGGATAGTGCCGGTGGTGCTGGTGGTGCTGGCGGCCGCTCTCGGAAAGAGCCATACCAACAGCCCGAAACCAGCGGGTGAAACCAGCAGACCAAACACGTCATCCCACGAGGATCAGAATCAATTCCTTTGGGCCATGGGCGCCGAGCACAAGAATTCGCTCAATGTCGCCTGTGCGGCTGGGCCCGGTGATGAAGGAGAGCATGCTCGGCATGCGGCCGTCGTATCGGGCACGGGCAGCGTGGAGGGCATCGGCAAGCGTGGCCACGATCTGGTCGACGGTGGCGACGACCACGTGCACGTGGGGCAGGATCGAAATCGCCCGGCCGCCGCAGGTGGCGCTCGACACGAGAATTGAGCCCGTCTGAGCGACCAGTGCCTCGCACGACGTGATGCCGGCGTCGCAGGCCTCGAGAGCGTTTTTGTCGAAGTCAGCGGTGTCTACCCGCTGGGTCGCGCAAGGCACGCCGGCCAGCAGAGACTCCACGAGCGGATGGGCATGCCAGGCCACCCGCTGCCAGTCTCGCTCCCGCGCCATGGCGACGAGATAGTCGGCGGCTGCCGTCAGGTCGGGCACCTGCTGCACGACCGCCCTTAGCTTCACGAGGTTCTCGGTGAGAATCCGCAGCCGCTCGGGCATCGTCTCGCCACCGTCGGGCAGCCACGGCCGGGCCACCTCCTCGGGTAGGATCGTGAGCGAGGGCAGTCGCCCCCCGCGTGCGGGGCCAACACCGCCGCTGACGAAGCGCCACTCGTGGTGAGAGTGGCGTCTTGGCCAAGCAATCGCTCTGACAAGCCGTGCGGCAGCGGCGCAGGCATTCGGAGCGCCTCTTCGATGCGGGCCATGATCACGTCTCGGGAGGACATGCCGCTCACTGTCGGCCCTCTTTGCGTGGCCGGTGCTGCCACTGCCGGCGGAAGCTCTGCGTTGGAGCCGCGGGGAGGTCTCGCGATGCCAGCCAATCCCGCAGCAGCGGCAGATGAAGCATTTTGAGCAGCGGCAGAGTGCGGCGAAACAGGCTTCCGCCGAGGGCGAAGAGCCACGGGCGGCAGGCCACCATCACAAACAGCCGATGCCCGATTTTTTCGACGGCGTTGGGGGCAGTTTTCGCAGCATTGCGGCGGTTCTGGAGCAGGTGGTGAGCAATGTCAATCCGCACCGGGCAGGCATCGGTGCAGGCTCCGCAGAGCGAACTGGCGGCCGAGAGATGGTTCCAGTTGGCCACCCCGCGGAGATGGGGCGTGATCACCGAGCCGATCGGGCCCTGGTAGGTCGTGCCGTACGTGAAGCCGCCCACGTTTTTGAAGATCGGGCAGACATTCAGGCAGGCACCGCAGCGAATGCAGTAGAGGCTGTCGCGCTGCTCGGGATCGGCGAGGATCGCCGTCCGCGCGTTGTCGAGCAAGACGAGGTGCATTTCCTCGGGGCCGTCGGCCTCGCCGGCCTGTCGGGGGCCCGCGTAGAGCGTGTTGTAGCAGGTCATCTGCTGGCCCGCTCCGGCCGTCGCGAGCATCGGCAGGAGCACCGCCAGATCATCAAGGTGTTCCACCACCTTCTCAATTCCTGAGATCGCGATGTGCACCCGTGGCAGTGCCGCCGTCAGCCGGGCATTCCCTTCGTTTTCCGTGATCGAGATCTGACCTGTTTCGGCGACGAGAAAATTCGCTCCTGTAATCCCCACATCGGCATCGATATAGAGCCGGCGCATATGCCGCCGGGCGATCATCGTCAGCTCCTCGGGGCTATCTGTTGGAGGCGTGCCCAGATGCTTCCCAAACAGGTCGCTGATCTCTTCGCGGCGGACATGCATGCAGGGAAACACGAAGTGGTAAGGGGGTTCGCCGCGTAATTGCTGGATGAACTCGCCCAGATCGCTCTCTACGACGCCGTAGCCCTCGGCCTCAAGCGCCGCGTTTAAGTGGATCTCCTCACTTGTCATGCACTTGCTTTTAATGACCGCCTTCGCCTTGGCCGCCTGGACCAGATCAAGCACGATCTTCCGGGCCTCCTCGGCATCGCGGGCCCAGTGCACCTGCCCCCCGTTTGACTCAAAGTTGGCAACAAACCGGGGCAGCAGTTCGTCGAGCCGGTTGACGGCCGACCACTTTGCGAGGCTGGCTGCGTCACGGGCATGCTCCCAGTCGCGAAACCTCGCCTTCTGAGTGTCGCGGCTGGTGTAATATCCCCCCAGCGCCTTCCTCACAAACGCCCGGTGGCCCGTGTCGCGGACATGCTCGGCCGCGTCGTGCAGGAACTGCTTTTTGGCCAGCCGTGGCGGAACCGCTGGCGGGACGGGATCGTGCGTGGGGAAGACGGCGGGAGCTTTTGCGATCATCGCTCCATTATAGACACCAGCCCCTTTCGGCCGCTGGGCAACGCCGCCCCAGCGGCCGAACCGGTAGAATTTTCGCTTCGTCTGCAAAAATATGGAATACTAAGGGTTGCGGGGACAGATCGGTTCTGTGCCCACGGCTGGCCTCCTTCCGCCACCGACCTTGCAAGAAAACTGGCCGCGTGCCAGGGAGATGGAATAAGAATGCTCTCGGCGGCCATGATCGACCGCTTGATATGGCTGGGGTCGGCTTGGATTATCCTGGCCGCCGCCTGGGCGGCATTCTGCGTCTGGCTCGACAGCGACTTTCGAGAAATCCTTGGCGAGGATTTTCCGTGGTCGCTCCCCGCTGTCGCTGCGGGGGCGGTCTGGTTTTTCGTCACCTACCAGTACGGGCTCGGCCTGCTCCCGCTGTTTCTGCTGCTCCTTCCAGCCGGTGCCATGGGCTACCTCGTGTTTCGGGATCAGAAGGCCCCGTCGACCCGCAGAATTCTCAGCCGCCGCTTTGCCCGCAAAATGGTGTTCGCCGCGGCCAAAAAACTCGGTATGGAGGAACTGGCCTTCAAGTGGTTTCCGGAGAAGGGTACCGGGTCGGCCGGAGCGGACGCCGAATCGTCGGTGAAGATCCTCAAAAAGGACGGTACTCTTATCGACGGACAGGGCGAAGATGGGCTCGATCGGGAATCGTCAAAAGCGCTGAAGACCGTGCAGCAGATCTTCGAGAAAGCGATCGAGATGCGTGCCACCGACGTCCACCTCGAGCCGAAGGCAGCCGAGGAGCTGGCGGTCCGCTACCGCGTCGACGGCATCTTGCAGAACGTTTTGATGATCAAGGGATCGGCCGGCCGAGCCCTGGTGTCAACGCTCAAAGTCTGCGCCGACATGGACATCGCGGAACGGCGCCGGCCTCTGGACGGCACATTTTCCCTGCTCAAGGCGGGCCGGAAGTTCGACGTTCGCGCGGCCTCGGGCCCCACCAATTTTGGCGAAAAGGTGGCGCTGCGGCTGCTTGATGCAGACGCGAGCGTCATCCAGGGGGGGCTTGATTCGCTCGGCATGCGGGAATCAATGCTCAAGACGCTCAAGACGATTGTCCAGCAGCCACACGGCATGCTGATCGTCTGTGGGCCCACGGGCTCCGGCAAGACGACAACCCTCTACGTGGCGCTTGGCGAGATCGACGTCCTCTCCCGCAACATCGTGACCATCGAAGACCCGATCGAATACCGACTGGACAACATCTCGCAGACTTCCGTCAACACTGCCGCAGAGCTGACGTTTGCGAAGATTCTTCGGTCGGTGCTGCGACAGGACCCGGACGTGATCCTCGTGGGCGAGATTCGCGACAAGGAGACCGCCGAGATCGCCATGCAGGCGGCCCTCACCGGCCATTTCGTGTTCACGACGCTCCATGCCAACGACACGGCCACGACCGTCACGCGTCTGCTCGATATCGGCATCGAAGCCACGCTCCTCCAATCGGCCGTCACGGCGGTGCTGGCGCAGCGTCTGGTCCGCGTGCTCTGCCCGAAGTGCAAGGAGCCGTATCCGGCCCCTGATGACTTTCGCAAAAAACTCGGCGTGCCCGCCGAGAAAGAGGTCACAATCTACCGCGAGAAGGGCTGTCCGGCCTGTCATGGCACGGGTTACAAGGGCCGCACCGGCGTGCACGAACTGCTCATCGTTGACGGCGCCATTCGCGAACTGCTCGTGGGTCACCCGTCGATTCAGGCCATCCGGGCGGCAGCTCGCAAGGCGGGCACGCGGACCCTCCAGGAGGCGGGGATCGGCAAGGTGTTGGCAGGTAAAACGAGCATTAACGAGATCGTGCGGGTGACTAAATGAGAGACATCTTCACCCCGGCCGCGTGGCAGGCGAGGCACTCATGCTAACGCTCTCGCTCGCACTCACTCTCACGTTTTTGGCCCACGTGCCGCCGCTGTTAGCCGCTGGCATGCTCCAGGGTTTTGGCGACTTGCTCGTCGGCGGGATCGTGCTGGCTTTGGCGGCCTATGGCGGGAAAAACGGCCTGTTTCTGGCTGTGATTGCCGGCATGCATGCCCTCGTGTCGCTGGTGGTGGCGCTGGCGTTTGCAGAGCTGCTGGCCGGTGGGCTGGTGGGCGTCGAACTGCCAGTTTTGTACGCGTTCCCCGCCGCCTTTGGCCTGCTTCTGATCGGCACCGCGTTCGGGATCCGGCTGGCAATGGGCGCGTATGTTCCGCAGGACGTGCTGCGGTTTGCGCCCCTGATCGATAAACTTGGTGGCGGTCTCGTGGGTGCGGTCGCGGGGATCGTGGTCGCCGGCACCATGCTGATCGCCGCCTCGATTGAGCCGGTGCCTGCGGAATTCCAGATCGATGGGACAAAGTTGCGGTATGACCTGGGAACAAAGATGCTGAAGACATTTGCCCGCTGCGTCGAGCCAGACGATGCCAAACGCGTGATTCTCTTGGACGGCGAGCCGGGATCGGTCCCGCAGCCGCCCTCACCTGTGGTCGAATTCCAGGATGGGGGGAGTGCCGACAAGCCTGGCAAGAAAGTCAAGCCGGCGACTGAAGTTCCCCCGCCGCCACCACCTCCACCGCAGGCGAGCGAGCCCTTCGCCGATTTGAATGGCAACAAGACGTACGACGAGGGCGAACCCTACCTCGACACAGACTCAGACACTGCCTTTACGCTGCGGCTGGATCTCAACGATCCCAACGGTAACGGCAAGCGAGACATCGGCCTGCTCGAGCGGTATCGAATGCATGCCTGGGGCCAGCACGTGATCTCGGCAGTCACGATCGATGAGATCATCGTAGCGGCCGACGGTCAGTCCGCGGCAGCAGCAGTTCCCCCAGGTGCCGAGGGAGCAGGTGC
>JBAXUW010000167.1:0-7146 GCA_037129495.1 Planctomycetota bacterium
CGTGTGCTGCGTGAAGACAACCAACTTCTGCCGGCCCGGCGCTGCAGTGCCATAAGGCGTAGCGAGCCGCATTGGATAGCTCTAAAACTTATCCCACGGGGGGCAGCAATCGCTGTGCCGAACAGGATTGGGGCACCCCCCGCCGTCCGTGACGCGAATCCTCCATGGCGACTTCTGGGAGATTCACAGCTTCCGCAGCCGCGTGTACTCATCCATTGTTACGGTGGTGAGTTCACCGTCGTCGCGGGAAAGGATCAAGACATCGCTGTAGACCTTGTCGTCGGGATTACGGCGGAAGTGAAGGCCGTGCCGCCGCCGCTCCCGGCGGAGCAACTGACCCACAGTCGTCGTGCTCCACTTGGCGCTCGACCCCACCGTGACTCCATGCACCACCTCCACCCGGTCGCCCGGTTGGAGCTGCTCGTAGAGGCTGCGCGACTGGTATTCATCCGGCGTCATGCGATCACACTTCCTTGCTGTCGATCCACTTCATCATCTTGCGGAGCCCGCGGCCCGTCTCCGTGAGCTGGTGCTCCCGCTCGCGGCGACGCGTGCTCTTAAACATCGCAGCGCCAGCCCGATTTTCAAGGATCCAGTCGCGGGCAAACTCGCCGGATCGAATCTCCTCCAGAATCTTCTTCATCTCTTTGCGGGTCTCGTCGGTGATGATCCGCTTGCCCCGCGTGTAGTCACCATATTCGGCAGTGTTCGACACGCTATAGCGCATGTATTCGAGGCCGCCCTGATAGAAGAGATCGACGATCAGCTTCATCTCATGAAGGCACTCGAAGTAGGCCATCTCCGGCTGGTAGCCCGCCTCGACAAGCGTGTCGAAGCCGGCCTTGATCAGCTCCGAGACACCGCCGCAGAGCACCGCCTGCTCACCGAAGAGATCGGTTTCCGTCTCCTCCGCGATCGTGGTCTCGATCACGCCACCACGGGTGCCGCCGATACCCTTGGCATAGGCCAGACCCATTTTCTTCGTCTCAGCCGAAGCGCCGGGGCCGAGGGCGATCAGGCAGGGCACACCGCCCCCCTTCACATACTCGCTGCGGACCAGATGACCAGGGCCCTTGGGCGCCACGAGCATGATGTCGTGGCCCGGCGGCGGCTCCACCTGACCGAAGTGGAAGTTGAAGCCGTGGCTCGCCATCAGCACAGCACCCTTCTTGAGGTGCGGCTTGATCGACGTCTTGTAGACGTCCCCAGCCAGTTCGTCAGGCAGCAGAATGTTGATCAGATCGGCCTGCTTGACCGCATCTTCCACGCTCATCGGCTCGAAGCCGTGGCTCTTGGCGAGATCGTAGTTGGGGCCGCCCGGCCGCTGGCCGACCACGACCTTCAGACCGCTATCGCGGAGGTTTTGCGCCTGGGCATGTCCTTGGCTTCCGTAGCCGAGAATGGCAATGGTTTTGCCGGCGAGGTTCTTGAGGTCGGCATCGGTGTCGTAATAGATTGTCGCGGGCACGGTTCACTCCGAGTTAGATGAAAAACAGGATACGTTCAGACTTTATTCAAGATGCACCACCCGGCCGGCAGCAGTCTGCCGAGGACTCTCGTGAGGGTTAGGGGAGCGATTCGCTGGCGGGGGCCGAGTCGGCTGGCCGGGCGCCGTCGGCGGCCTCGGTGAGTTCGCGGGTCGGCGGCCCCCCTCGCACCATCGCAATGCGGCCGGTGCGGACGAGTTCGAGGATGCCGAGCGGCCGCATCAATTCGATGAAGCCCTCGATCTTCTTCTCAGTGCCGGAGATCTCGACTACCACGCTGTCGGCCGCGACGTCGACGATCCGACCGCGGAAGATTTCGGCGAGTTCCTTCACCTGCAACCGGGCGACGCCATCGGGGGCCGCCACCTTGAGAAGCATGAGGTCGCGTTCCACATAATTGCGGGCGCTGATGTCGTCGACGCGGACGACCGTGACAATTTTTTCCAGCTGCCGTCTGACCTGATCGAGTACCCGGTCGTCACCGCGGAGCACGAACGTCATCCGGGAAAACCGCCGGTCTTCGGTCTCGCCCACGGCCAGGCTATCGATATTGTAGCCGCGGGAGGCGAGCATGCCCGACACGTGCGCCAGCACGCCGGGGACGTTCTGAACGGTGGCCGAAAGGACATGTCGCATCAGTGCATTCGGCAGGAAATGCCGGGCTCAGGGGGATAGGAGAACCTCAGGCGAACGGGCGGGAAACCCGGTAAATCGCGAGAGATGGAGTCTAGTGTGGGCCGCTGGCAGGATTCAAGCCGGTCTGCCCAGCGCGGGTGGCAGGCGGGCCCCAGGTTTACGGCGGCGCCCGGGGCTGCTGCGTGTGCGTTGACACGGGACCGAAAAAGCCGATAGTTTGTGGTGCTCGGCGGAGAGGTTTGCCCCCGCCAGCAGCGATCTATTTCCATTTCCTGCAATCTATTTCCACTTCCCTCTGCGAGAGAACGAGCGCGTGTCGAACGTTTTGGCCCAAGAGTTGATTGAAGCGGGTGTTCACTTCGGCCACCGGGCGAGCCGTTGGAACCCCAAAATGCGGCCGTACATCCACGGCCGTCGCAACCTGATCCACATCATTGACGTCCGCGAGACGATCCGTGGCCTGCTGAGGGCCAGGAAATATCTCAAGCAGGTGGCGTCGTCTGGTGTGCTTGTGCTTTTCGTGGGCACCAAGCGGCAAGGCGCCGAAGCCGTGGCCCGCGAGGCGACCCGCTGCGGAATGCCGTATGTCAGCGACCGCTGGCTCGGCGGCACGCTCACGAATTTCCGGACGATCCGCAACCGGCTGGCACGCCTCGAGGAACTCGACGTCCTGATTCCGTCGGATGCTTTTGGTGGCTACTCCAAGAAAATGCAGTCGTCGCTCCGCCGCGAACATCGCAAGATGCTCCGCAATTTGGGCGGCATCCGCACGCTCTCGCGACTGCCGGAGTGCTTGGTTATTTTTGATCCCAAGAAGGAAAAGAATGCCGTCAACGAGGCTCGGAAGATGGGCATCACCACCGTGGCGCTGATCGACACGGACTGCGATCCCGATGTCATCGACCTGCCGATCCCGGGTAATGACGACTCGATTCGCTCGATTGAACTGGTCACCGCCCGACTGGCCGACGCGATCCTTGAAGGCAAGGCGTTGACCGCGGCCGCAACGCAAGTGCAGGCTGAGGGTGCCGAGGTCGGTACTTCGGCCGGCGAGGAAGGTGGCAAGCCCGCCAAGCCGGCTCCAAAGGCCAAGGCAAACGTGAAGCGAGCTGTTCCAAAGCCCCCTGCGAAGGCCTGATCTCTTTTGCCTGATCTCTTTTGTTCGGTCCGCCGCAGTGTGAACCCGGCGATGACGGCGTGGAAGTGTTCACCTTTTCACTTCGTAGCTGCCGTATCGAGATCTGGATCAGGTTCCCACAAGCGGCGACGACGTACCACTTTGCAAACCAATAAACACGCATTCATCAAGCACAGAGGAGAAGATCTTGGCTGAGATCACCGCCGCGGCCGTGATGGCCCTCCGCGATAAAACGGGCCTGCCGATGATGGAGTGCAAGAAGGCACTGCAGGAATCTGGCGGCAACACCGAGCAGGCCGTTGAGTGGCTCCGAAAGCAGGGCGTGAAGACACAGGCCACGCGGGTTGACCGCGAGACCTCGACCGGCCGTCTGGCTGTTTACACCGATATTTCCAAGGGTGTGGGCGCGATGATCGAACTGAAATGCGAGAGCGCTCCGGTTGCCGGCAGTCCCGACTTAAAGGACTTTGTCAACGACATCGCCAAGACGCTCGCGCTTGGTCCGGGCGCCAAGACGCCAGCCGAACTGCTGGCCCAGAAGAGCCTGGCTCATCCCGATCGCACGCTCGGCGAGATCAAAGACGACCTCTTCAATCGGATGCGAGAAGTCTTTGATCTCTCGCGAATCTGCCGAATCGACGCTCCCTGTGGCGGCTACGCCCACCACGACGGCTCAAAGGCGGCGCTGGTGGAAGTGGCCGGCAACACGAACGGACCGCAGGCTGCCGAGGTGGCCAAGGACGTCGCGATGCACTCTGTGGCCCTCGCACCGCAGGCACTCTCGAAGGAAGACCTCGATCCGGCCGTTGTGGCCAAGGAGCGCGAGATCTTAAGCGACGCCGCCCGCAAAGAAGGCAAGCCTGAAAACATCATCGCCAAGATGATCGACGGTCGGCTCCGCAACTTCTTTAGTCAGTGCGTGCTCCTTGAGCAGCCGTTTGTGAAGGACGATAAGCAGACCGTCGGCCAGTTGACCACCGCTGCCGGCCTGCAGGTCAAGCGGCTGGAAAACTGGCGGCTTGGCGGCTGATTCCGTCATTTTCGCGGGCGCCCCGTCCCGCCCCCATCAATACTCCCGCTCCCATCAACATTATGGACGCCGGTCCCTACCGTCGCGTGCTCCTCAAGCTTTCGGGCGAGAGCTTTGCCCGCCAGGGCGAACGCGGCATCTCGATGGAGGAGGTGCTCCATATCGCGCGGCAATCGGTGCAGGCGGCGGCCCGCGGCACGCAACTGGCCGTTGTCATCGGCGGTGGCAACATCCTGCGTGGGGCATCGTTTACTGCCGGTAATACAGGCATCCAGGAGGCGACCGGCCATTCCATGGGTATGCTGGCCACCGTGATCAATGGCCTTGCCCTGCAAGATGCGATCGAGAGCCTCGGTGTGCAGACACGGCTGCTCACAGCTGTTCGCATGGACGGCGTGGCCGAGCCCTACATCCGCCGCCGCGCCAAGCGGCATCTTGAAAAGGGACGGATCGTGATCCTTGCCGCTGGCACTGGCAGCCCGTTTGTGACCACCGACACCGCTGCCGCCCAGCGGGCGCTTGAGCTTGAAGCCGACATCCTCATGAAGGCCACGCGGGTCGACGGTGTCTATTCCGATGATCCCGAAAAGAATCCCCATGCCATGCTCTACCGCGACCTCACCTACCAACAGGTGCTGGAGCAAAACCTGCGGGTGATGGATGCGACCGCGATCTCGCAGTGCATGGAGCATGCCATGCCGATTCTTGTCTTTAACTACCGCCGGGAAGGCAACATTGAGCGGGCAGTCGCGGGTGAACGGATCGGCACGCTCATTGGGTCCAAGCGCGAATGACGAAACCTGCCGCTGTTGAATCGCCACACGGATCGGATGGCGAGCCGCCTGACGGATCGCCGAGCGGTTCGGAGAGCCATCAGCACCAACACTTCCCCTGGTGGCTGATCATGTGTCTCTGTGGCGTTGATTATTTCAGCACCCTGGGCTATCAGCCGTCGATCGCCTTTGAAGGGGCCGGCACGCTCGCCCCGATCGCCACGCTGATTCTGGTGCTGGTGACGCTGTTCGGCGCACTGCCAGTCTATGCCCATGTGGCGGGGGAGACGCCCGACGGCGTCGGCTCGATCGGCATGATCGAGCGGCTCTTTCATGGCTGGTGGAATAAGATCATCGTGCTCGTGCTCGTCGGCTTCGCGGCCACCGACTTCGTGATCACCAAGACGCTCTCCGCGGCCGACGCCGCGGCGCACCTCATCAGCAATACAGTCTACGCAGCGCAGATGCCGGCCTTCTTTGAGAGCCAAAGCGTCGTCACCTGCTTCTTGCTGCTCCTGCTCTGTGCGATGTTCATGAAAGGTTTCAGTGAAGTCATCGGACTGGCGCTTGTGCTCGTCGTCGGCTACCTCGGTATGACCGCGATCGTGGTCGGGGCCGGCCTCTTTCATCTTGTCACTCACCCCACGCTTCTGCAGCACTGGTTCAGCGAGATCTCCTCGGGCCACTACCACCTCGAGCATGCCCCACTGAGTGGCAGCGGCCTCTGGGTGGTGCTGGGTATCGCCTGCATTGTCTTTCCGAAGCTGGCGCTCGGCATGAGTGGCTTCGAGACCGGCGTGCTGCAGATTCACCTCATGGAAGGCACGAAGGACGATCCCAACGACCCCGCTGCCCGGATCGCCAACACGCAGAAGCTGCTCTTCACCGCCGCGCTCATCATGTCGGTGTTTCTGATCGGCTCATCACTCGTCACTGGCACCGACACGCTCATTCCAGCTGCGGAGCTCCAGCTTGAGCCGGTGAAGGGGAAGGCGATGGACCGGGCGCTGGCCTACATCGCCCACGGTGAGAGTCCGCACCCGATTTGCCCACTCTTTGGCCGCGTGTTTGGCACGGTCTATGACATCAGCACAATCCTCATTCTCTGGTTCGCTGGGGCTTCGGCGATGGCGGGGCTACTCAACATGGTGCCGCGGTATCTGCCGCGCTACGGCATGGCACCGGAATGGGCCTCGGCCTACCGTCCGCTCGTGATCGCCTTCACGGGAATCAATCTGCTGGTCACGTGGGCCTTCAAGGCTGATGTCTCGGCGCAGGGCGGCGCCTACGCCACCGGCGTGCTCGTGCTTATGACCAGCGCCGCGATCGCCACGCTCATCGATATTCAGCTTCGACCAGCCCCCATCAGCGGCTGGGGCTGGCTCCGCCGCCGCGCAGCAGCCGCCTACTTTTTCGTGGTCTGCCTCGTCTTTCTCTACACCACAATCGCCAACATGATCGAGCGGCCCGACGGCATCATCATCGCCTCGATCTTCATCGGCTGCGTGCTATCGTTATCGATCGTGTCGCGGGCCTGGCGGGCCGACGAAATGCGACTGAAGGAGTTTCGGTTTGCCGACGACTCTGCCCGGATGCTCTGGACCGATATCTGCCTCGACGGCACATTTCAGGTGCTCGTGCCCCACCGTCCAGGCCAGCGTTCACTGGCGGAGAAAGAAGCCGAAATCCGCCGCAAGCACCGGATTCCCCTGGGCGTGCCGCTCGTTTTTCTTGAGGTGCACTACGGCGACACCAGCGACTTCGAGAATGCCCCGATCATCGGTGTTCGTCAGGAGGGGGATTTCTTCGTGATCACAGCGCACGACTGCGTGTCTGTGTCGCACACGATCGCGCAGCTCGCGATGGACATGACGAAAAACGGCTCGCCGCTCGACATCGTCTTCGGCTGGAGCAAGGGCCACCGGCTCCGGCTGGCGCTCGATTTTCTGCTGTTCGGCCGGGGCGACGTGCCCAACCGGGTTGTCGACCTGCTCGACGACGCCATCGCTGATCCCACCAAACGGCCAACGGTCATCGTGGGATAAGTTTCGAGAGCTTTCCAATCCGTGTTATTGCCTTGAG
>JBAXUW010000168.1:0-7143 GCA_037129495.1 Planctomycetota bacterium
ACATGTTTGGCTTCTGGGACTGGGTGGGCGGCCGCTACTCGATGGACTCGGCGATTGGCCTCTCCACGATGCTGGCGATCGGCCCGGAGCTGTTCCACGAGATGCTGGCCGGCTTCCATCTGGTCGACAACCACTTCCGCACGGCCCCGTTTGAACAGAATCTTCCCGTGCTGCACGGCCTGCTGGCCGTCTGGAATACGACCTTTCTGGGCGGCCACACGATCGCCATTCTCCCCTACGAGCAGTATCTCAAGCGGTTTCCAGCCTACCTGCAGCAGCTCACGATGGAGTCAAACGGCAAGCGGGTCGCGCTCGACGGCCGGATCATCGACGACTACGAAACGAGCCCAATTTTCTGGGGCGAGCCCGGCACCAACGGCCAACATTCTTTTTACCAATTGATCCATCAGGGCACGCGAATGATCCCCTGCGATTTCCTCGGCTTCGCCCGGTCGGCCAACCCGATCGGCCGCCACCACGATCTGCTGATGTCGAATGTCTTCGCGCAGGCCGAGGCGCTCGCCTTCGGAAAGACGGCCGACGAGGTGCGGGCCGAAGGGGTGCCGGAGGCCCTCGTGCCGCACAAGACATTTCCCGGGAACCGGCCGAGCACGACAATCCTCGCCGAGGAACTCACGCCCCGCCTGCTCGGCAGCCTGGTGGCTCTCTATGAACAGAGTGTCTTCACGCAGGGCTGCATTTGGGACGTCAATCCGTTCGACCAGTGGGGTGTGGAACTCGGCAAGGTGCTGGCCAACCGGATCATGCCGGAACTAGAGGCCCCTACAGAGCCGCTGTTGGCCCACGACAGTTCCACAAACTCCCTCATCCGCTGGTATCGCCGAGCCAGGGACTAGCGACGTGGCGGCGAGTTCTTACAGCCTGCCGAAAAGAGGACACGTTGGAAAACTTATCCCCCGGAAGACAAAGCCGGTCTTCTTGAAGTGGAGGCGAGTTTTTAAAGCTTACCGGTTCCCCTGCCCCCCGCAGGGGAGTCAGCAGGCCTGATGGAGCCGGTGGATCGCAGTGCTCACGCGGCTCTTCACAGTGCCCACTGGGATGCCGAGCCTGGTGGCGACCTCGGAATACTTAAGCCCCTTGTCGTAGACCAGCGTGAGCACGGCCCGCATCGCTTCGGGCAGTTGCTCGACGGCCGACCGCACCCAAGCCCTCGCCTCCATCGTCAGCAGTGTGTCGATAGCGATTCGGTTGTCGCCGGCAATCAGATCCCCAATCGCCACGCCCTCAGTATTCCCCTTGGTGCGGAGATCGAGGCTCACCATCCGGTGGCGGCGGTTGCGACGCTGGGCGTCGATCGCCTGATGGGTAGCGATCGTGTAGAGCCAGGGGCGAAACCGGCGGCCTTCTTCAAAGCTCATCCGCTTGAGATAGACCTGCAGAAACGTCGCCTGAAACACATCCTCCGCCATTTCGGCGCTGCCGAGATAACGGCGGAGATAGCCAAAGAGCGAGTGCTCGTAGCGATGTACGAGCGATTCAAATGCGGCGGCGCCATCCTGGCCGCAGGCCCTCATGATCAGTGACTCGTCGGTTGCCGTTGTGGCGGCCCCTGACTCAACCGGGGCGACCTCTTCGGTGATTTCATCGACGGTGAATCGCGCTGCCGCAATCATGGTGTGTTCTCCTATAGTCCCGACTGCCCTGACGTGCCGTGCCTTAGACGCGGCTTGTAAATACGTCCCACGCCAACAGAAAGAGACCGCAGCGGCGTGCTATTGCACATGTCGTGCCAAATGCCCAAGAAACGCGGAATGCAGGGAACGGGGCCGGTATCGCGGTCTGGGAGGGCTCTGGAGCACGAGCTCCATCTTCGGCACTGCCGCATTTTGCAACGGCCGCCTGCCGGGTGCGTTGCAAAACGCAGCAAAGCGTTTGTGGCCGAGGGGATATCCCAGCAGCGAGCATCCGCTTGGACGCAGCCTCACTTCATCAGATGCTCTCTCTGGAAGTGGTGCCGTTGAAGGGGGGCGGGTCGCTGCTCCCTTGCTGCCAATCCCTGCTCCCCCGCCCGGCGATGTGCCGCGACCGCGGCCCGGCTCGCAGGCCCCCTCGAGAAGCTGTTGCCGAATCGCATCCCATTGCGGCATACATTCACGCCCATAACGGGCGCACACGCGATGCAGCGGACTCGCGATACAATCGAGCGGAGTGGTTCGCGTACGGTCGCGAGCCGCTGATTGCAGGCGTTCTGCTTAACATCGCCGATATCTTCGAGCGCAACTACGACACCTGGGATCGGGTCAGGAACCAGAAACAGCTTGCCTCGAAGCCCGACATCGTGGTCTTGCAGTTTGGCGAAAATATCCCGCTGGAGTCATTCGACGCCGCGAAATTCAAAAACGCCCTAAGAGCGCTGCTCACCGAGATGAAGAAGAGCAGCGATCCGGAGATCTTCATGCCGAGCTTCATTCTCGGATCGAACGCCACCGCGGACGTAAAGAGCTGCGTCCCAATCCTGTTAACCTTTTCGCTTCCTACCACTCGCCGGACCGGTGAAACTCCCGCTCGGCGGCCTCGCGAAACCGCTGCGCTGCGGCATTGATGCCGGCGAGGATCGCATCGGCCGGCAGGCCGGTCGTGCTTCGGGCCGCCTCGATCACGGTGTGGCATTCAATGGCGTCCATAAACGCAGCGGCGGCCAGCAGCCGCTCCTCGTCTTCCGGCGGGATCGCCAGGAAGCCGTGCTTGTCGGCATGGACGAGCTGGCCAGGCTGCACCTCGCGGCCAAACACCGTTACAGGCACGCCCCACCGGACCGGCATGACGTGCGCATGGCTGACGCACAGCCGGCGGGCGAGCGCCTTGAATCCGGCGGCCGTCATCTCGTCCACGTCGCGGATCGCGCCGTCGGTGATCGTACCCACGCAGCCGAGGGCCCGGTGGATGTTTGAATTCACCTCGCCCCAGAACGAGCCGATCGTCCGCGGCTTGTCGAGATCCTGCACGACCACGATCTTCGGGCCGGCGACGCCAGCCACGTAGCGGCGGTAGTCGTCCCAGGCGGAGGCATTCGCCTTGTGGGCCGGCGACGAGGGCTCGATCACGACCGTCACCGCAACACCTGCCATCGGCCCCATCTGCGGCATAAAGTCGCGGGTCTCCTCGAGATTGAAGCCTTCGGCGGCAGCATCGTGGGCCGTGATCTGCTCCCAGCCGTTGCTGATCGTGGGTGTGTTCCAGCGGGCGAGTTGCAGGAGGGCGGCGAGCGGGAGCGGCATGCGTGATGGTCCGGAGGGTGATCAGAGCGATCGGCAGAAATATATCAGGAAAAAGTTGCCAGCCACCACATCTGGGCCCGAACAGATTCTTGACCCTGATCACGAACCGCGACCACGTTTCAGCTTGGAATGGCGACCGACCTAGGAGCGTTTCTTCATTTCGACCTCGGCGGCTGCCGCTGCAAGGAACCGCAGTGCCACGGCACGCTGGGCCGGAGTGTCGTCTTCCAGAATCGTTCCGATGGCCCGCCAGGCAGTCTTGGAGACGGTCGCCCCGGCCGGGTTCGACAGCGTGACTCGAAACGTCTCGTTTTTCTCGCGGACCCGGTCACCGATCACAGCCACCCGCAGCGTCTGCGTGGTCTGACCAGCCGCGAAGGTTACCCGCCCAACGGCTCGCACATAGTCGCGTCCGGCCGTGGCCGTGCCATTGGCCGTGGCCCACGACACGCTGACTGGCTGCGTGGTCGACGCCGAAAGCGTGAGCGTGAATGTCATCCACGCCCGGCCCGTATGGCGCTCAAGGGCGAACGCCGCGCCGATCGATACGACGGGCGGTGTCGGCGGAGTGATGTCCCGCCACAGTGAGCCGTCGGCTGCGGCCACGACGGCCGTGTAGCGGTGGGCCGTCGTGAGGGATTCATCCATGCGATGGAGTTTGGCGAAGTCGCCCCACGGGGAAGCCCCCGACGGGCCCGTGAACTGGAAATCCATGAAGAGATCCATGCCAGCAACGTCGAGCGCCTTCAGGTAGTCGCGGTAGATGGTTCCCATCCGCGGGTCATTCGTGGCCGCGTAGAAGGCCCCTTGGTACGGCCCGCCGCGGCCATCGAGGTGGTGCCCTCCTTCGTACGCGACGAGCTGGATCGACCGGCCGAGCCGGGTGCTCCACTGCTGCGCCAGCCGCTCGTGGTTGGCGGTCCACTCCACGCTCGTGGCGATGTTCGTCCGTGTCTCGGCAAGCACCTGGTCGACGGTCGTCACGGCCGAATAGTTCGCCCGCTGCCCATCGGTCGGCGTGATGTAGGGGGCGATCGCGATCGCGTCGAATGAGCCGCCCATTGCTTCGGTAATCTGGCCGGTCACCCAATCGACCGCGGCCCAGCCTGCCGCAACGCGGACGATCCGGTCGGCCTGGCTCGCGAACACGCTCGACCAGACGTCCATGTCTCGCTTCGCCTCGCGACCGGCGACGATCCACTGCCCGTAGTCGGGGTCGAGGTTTTGTGCGGCTGCCTGTTGGGCTACCCACTGCGACGCCTCGAATCCCCACCCAAAATTCCAGACTTCGTTGGCCCATTCGACGTAGGCGGTTTGGCCTGGCTCGAGATGATCGCGGACGTACGTGGCGAAATTCCGCACAAACGTGTCGTCGGCCTGGTGCGGCATGTTGAACCACGGATCAGCATCGAGGTCGTTGGCGAGTTGCACCATGTATTCGACCGACAGTCCGTTGACGATCGGCTCGCTTTGGGTGCCTTGGGGGCCGGACCCCTGACGGATGTCAGACGCATCGCGTCGATCGGCCCACGTGCGGATGTCGGATGTATTCGTCTCCTGCATGCCCATGAAGCGGATGGCGTGGAAGGGGGCAAGCCGCTGGAGGAAGAGCGGATGAAACGGCGAGAACGCAGCCCCGGGCTGCCATTGTTGGCCGGCAAATCGTTGCCCCTGCCAGTCGGGCATCCAGACGTTGATGTCCCGTACTGGGTTCGCAGGATTTGTCGACTCGATCACGACATACATGCCGGCATCGGTCGGCGTCACGCTTAAGTCGGCATACGAGCGGCCGGAGTTTGTGCGGCCACCGGCGATCACTTGGGCATCAAAGCCGAACGTGACGCTTCCCTCACCATCCCATTCGGCGCGATACGTTCCACCGGCGTAGCCGCCACCGAGGCCGCGGAACATGAGGGTGCCGGCACGCTGCTGCATCGTCTGGCCGGCAGCATTGGTCCACGTGGCAAGTCGCGTGACGTTGCCGTCGGCATCGAGGGGCAGTGGTGGGGTCGCCGAATCATCCCACGACGTCGCCCAGGTTTCCCTGTTGAAGGCATGGGCGATCCAGGGCCGCGAGGCCTTGAAGGCATCGGTGAACGTCCAGGCAGGCGACCAGTCGACGACGTTCTCGAGGTTCATCCCCACGGCCATGTGGGCATCCGCCGCCATGAGCGACCGCGGCTCGAGTTGCTCGACACTCGCACGAAACACCACCGGACGAGGCCGGCGTGCCATTCGCCGCGTGACCATGAGTTGAACTCCCTGCAAAGCCCCTCGACGCAGTTGAGTTTACCACGGTCGGCGGCGGTATGACAAGCCCGCCGGCGGGATATCAGTTCCCGCGTCAAAGCCAGTCTGCCCTCCGACATGGGATACGTTTTCCAACGTGTCCTCTTTTCGGGGCTTAGGTTGGCGTGAGAAAGGACTGAAAGTGCCTCAACGCAGCCCACGCGAAGGCGGTTGTGGTTGAACGACGGCTCGTGCATCAGGCTGCGGGCAAAAACCTAACCAAAAACCTAACCTTAGAAACTGGCGTCATTCATGGGGACCGGTCACGGCCAACCTTCAGCAACCGAACTCGAGCAACTCGCCCCGCGTGCCGATGGCAAAAGTCCGCGGTGCGCTGATGCCCGCGTCGCTCACCGCCCAGAGATCATCTGTGCCCGGCGGCACGTCGCCGGGAAGAGCAAGCCGAAAGAGACCGGAGCCCAACCGTTCGCAGGTCACGCCCGATGCGTTGCAATGCAATGCATGAACGCCTTCGATGCCTTCGCCTGCCAAGGTCACCTCGACGGCCTGCCCGGCCTGACCGCCCGACGGATAGACGGTGTTTACGACAGGCCCCTGTGCTGCAGACCGGGATGACCGGCCGTGGCCTGAATGACTTTTTTCAGGGCAACTCAAAGGGCGGGTCAGCCTACGACCCCTTCTCGTCCTGCTTGAGTTGATCGGTCAGTTCATCGATCAGGTCGGCGCCCACGTGAATCACCCACCAGTCGTCGATCATGACCGGCTTGATGTCCTGGATCCTCTCGGCAACCGACGTCGAAGTCTTTCGGAATTGATTCAAACCAACGTGCACGGCACTCCAAATCGCGACCACCTTGGCCGCGGACACCTCTCCGGGCTTGCCGTGAACCCAGAGCTCGATCGGCGCCTGCATCCGTGCCGACTCCTCCGGCAGTTGTGGAATTTCCGCATCCTTCGGCCCCGGACTGGCGAGGATCCAGTCCTTCGTGCTGGCAAAATGCCCGACCCACTGGGTCGCCTGCGGCAAGAGAAGCGACACGGTCTGCTTCCACGGCAGCCGGGCATTGAGATCGCTCACCAACTCGTCGGTATGCTTGCCAAAGGCTTCGAGCACGTTGGCCTTGGTGTCAGCGAGCGCGACCGCATCGGCCCGCGGCTTCAGTGCCTCAATCTGCGGCAATGCAAGTCTCCGCACGATGCGACCGCGCAGGCCCGGTGGCGTCGACAAGCCGTTGAGTTTGGATGAGTACGAGGCCTCGATCGACTCGGGGCCTTCGATGAATTGCATGCCATCGAAACTGATCTGCCGGTGCACGTCGAAGACGGCGGCTCCGATGTTGTACGCCTTGACGGGATGCTTCACGGCCACCGTTCGTGTGGTCGTCGTTCCAGTGAAGTGCAGCGTGAACTCGGACTTGCTGTGATCCGCGGCCATCGTCAACGAAGGCTGGCCTCTCGTAAACGCCGTGCCGGTGACCCGCGATCCGAAAAGGCATTTATCGACCGGAGCGACATGCTCAACGGCCGGGGCCGCGTGCTGGCGAACAAACTCCTTCGAGATGCGCAGCACAACTGCAGTTTCCTTCGAATCGTCGTCAGATGGCCCCGTCAACGCCCCCTTCAGCGTCTCAGTCACCTTGTCCTTGAGCGTCTC
>JBAXUW010000169.1:0-7057 GCA_037129495.1 Planctomycetota bacterium
GGAGCCTGCCCAACGCCACCGAGAGGTCGGGAGCCGCTGTCAGACTGCTGGCTGCAGGGGCGGCGGTGAGGGGCTGGGGTGGTAACGATGGCTCGGATGGGGGCATGGCTTGAAACTGGCTGTTCGGCTCCCTGTTGGTCTGAGCCACTGACTGGAAATACGGGGGATGACCAAAAGGGGCCGGGAACGTCATGGGATTGCCGGGAAAACCCCGGGCCTGTTCTTCAGAAAAACGTCCCGTTCAACGGCTGTTGGAGTGTAGTGAGTTTTTCGATCACCCCAAGGTCGCGGCCCTGTCTGCCGGGACCGAGGCTGTTTTTGAGAACAGCATCAGAATTCTTTGAAAAGCTCCGATTCTGTCAAGTTTACCGATTATGCCGCCGATACAACCTGCGGAAGAGTTCCCAACAGCCGGCCGCTCCGGCAAGGTGGATCGTTGACACTACTGTTTACCAGCCATAGACTTAGGACAAATCGCACCTCTCGTGCGGAGCGTCTCAATCGTGACGAAGAAAGACATAGTTCGAACGATCGCCGAGCAGATCAATCTGCCGCAACTTCAGACCAGGAAACTGGTTCAGAAGACGTTCGATGCGATTATCGAAGCCCTCGTGCGGGATGGCCGGATCGAACTGCGGAATTTCGGCGTTTTTCAGATCAAAAAACGCGATGCCAGGATCGCCCGGAACCCTCGGACTGGGGAGGATGTGTCAGTGGCAGCGAAAAGCGTCGTCACGTTCAAACCTGGCAAAGAGATGGAAGCTCGGGTGCGGCACGTGGATCAGACGCGGACCGCGAAGCTTTCCGACGAGTCGCTGCCAGTCGTGCACCATTCACAGGACGATTTCGTCTCGGGGCCAGAAGCAAGGCCTGCGGGCTAAGTAGCCGAGATAAAATAGGCGATTTGCCCCGACTCGCGGCGGCTCGTGAGTCGGCTTGTCTGAAAAATCAACGTCGCGACACGGGCTCGCCGTCAGGTACCTTTTCGACTCGCCCCGCCACCAGCCTGAGGACTAGCGACTGCGAGGACGGTCCGCAGGTTTTAGAGCGTAGCCTGCGTTGGGCGGCAGGGGTCAAAGCAGGGACCAAATCATGCACAGGATGAGGGAGACTCGCGCCATGAACGCCATGAACGCCATGAAGGCCCACGAAACCACCGGCAGCACAATCCTGAAAATAACGTGGATGCTTTTTGCCGCCATGGTGATGGCCGCCAGCACCGGTTGCCTGATCCCGATGTACTCCGGCGATCCGGTCCGCCGGGCCGAGCAGTTGATCTACACCTCGGAAGATCTTCGCCAGATCACCGACGAATGGGAACGCATCTGGTTTCTCGACCAGCCGTCGCACATGACTCTCTACCGTACGCACGGCGGCGTGCTCTAGAGCTGAGAACTCTAGGCCGGGATTCGGCTGGGCAGTCAGATCTTGATTTTGCTGGCCTGTTCGATGATCCGCTCCAGGGGCACAAGGTTGCCCTTGTTGCAGCCCGGGCAAGCCACTGCCGCCTCCGCCCAGGCTTCCGGTGAGCGGATGTTGGAATCCCAAAACGGCCATGTTTTGCACTGCCGCGGACGTTCCTCGTAGGCAGTGCACTTGCGGGTCTTCTCGTCGAGCAGCACACAGTCGCCACCAGATCGCTCCTTCAGCGACCGACGAATACCCACCCGCTTCACATGCTCCGCCTCAAAGTCGACCGACGTCATCCCGATGCGGGCTGCCATACCGTCGATCTCCTCCTGATTCACCCAGACATAGCCTTCGGAGCCCGAGCAGCAGTCCCCACACTGCGTGCACTCAAACCGTAGGCCGCCGGCATACCAAGCGTCTTTGGGGATTCCCGCCATGATCATCACCTCAGCTTTTGCACGGCCGCCACGAGTGCCTCGACGTCACCGGAAGTATTGAACGGACCAAAGCTCGCTCGCACGGTGCCGCCGACCTGCGTGCCCAGTTGGGCGTGGACGCACGCAGCACAGTGGAAGCCCGACCGCACCTGCACTCCCGCCAACTGTTCGAGCAAGGCGGAAACTTCTGCCGGATCATAGCCCTCAACCGTAAAACTCACAATCGGCGCCGCGATCGCATGTGCGCTGTTACCGATCACCCTCACGCCCTGGATATCGGTCAGCGCAGCGGCAGTGGTGGCGGCGAGTTCGCGGCAGCGGCGGCCGATGGTGTCGATCGAATGGTTCTCGAGCCATAATAGGGCCGCCAGCAGACCAGCCAGCGCCGGCAGATCGGGCGTGCCCGGCTCCATCTGATCAATAAACCGGTCTGGCATGGAGAGGCTGTCGCTCGCTGAGCCCGTGCCCCCCTGCACGAGCGGCACGAGATCGATTCCCTGCCGCACCCAGAGAATGCCGGCGCCGGAGGGCGCGAGCAGCCACTTGTGGGCGGGGACAACCACGATGTCGGCCGTACCGGCGGAGCCTGTCCAGGGAAGCTGTCCGAGCGACTGCGCAGCATCGAGTAGGAAGAGTCCGCCGCGGTCATGGGCGATCCTGCCGATCGCCTCAATATCCTGCACGGCGCCGGTGACGTTGGAGGCATGCGAACAGGTCACCAGCCGCGTGGTCGGCTGCCAGGCATCGGCCACCGCAGCGGGATCGACGCGGCCCATCGCATCGCAGGGCACAACGGTGACCGTGATCACACCGCGCGACACAAGCCAGTGGAGCGGACGGAGCGTGGCGTTGTGATCGGCAGCAGTAGCGATCACGTGGTCTCCGGCGACGAGCAAGCCGTGGATCGCCATGTTGAGGCCGAGGGTTGCTCCCGCAGGAAATGCTACCCGCTCTGGATCGACGCCGCCGAGCAGGCGGGCCGCCGCGGCCCTACACCGCTGACGGATCGCATCGGCGGCGACCGCCTCCCGATAGCCCGCTCTGCCAGCCGCGGCGCCGTTTGTGCGGCCAGCCTGTTCCCAGGCCGCATCCACCTCCGGCGGCTTCGGCCACGAGGCGGCGGCGTTGTCGAGATACCGGCGAACGGGCAGGGTTACGGTCATCTTTAGCCTCCGATCTGATACATCGCGCGGGCGGGCCGCTGAAAATCGGGCGTGCCAATGCCGTGGGCGGCCCGCTTCGATTCCACGCATTCGTGAAGCAATCGGGCGATCATGTCGTCTGAGCCACCGCTGCGCAGCAGTGGCCGCGCGTCCCACTCCGAGGTCGAGAAGAGGCAGTTGCGAAACTGGCCGTCGGCGGTGAGCCGGAGCCTGTTGCACCGGTCGCAGAAGGGCTGCGTCACCGGATCGATGAAGCCGACGCCCGCAGTCGTTCCAGCCGGGCCGCTGCCATCTGTGTACGAAAAGTCGATCGCTGGCTGTCCTGCATCGCTGCGCACGGTGGCTACGAGCGGGCCAAAGTGCCGCTCGAGGATCTCGCGAACCTCGCGGCCCGAGAGCACCTGCGCGTCTGACCAGGCTGTCTCGCCGTCGAGCGGCATAAACTCGATGAACCGCAGGTGAAAACCCTCGCCGCGGCAGAACCGGGCCAGCGGCACAATCTCGTCTTCGGTGAGGCTGCGGATGGAGACAGCATTAATGCGGATCGATGCAAAGCCGGCGGCCTTGGCGGCAGCAAGGCCCGCGAGCACGCGATCGAGCCCCTGCCGCCGCGCCACCCGCGCAAAGATATCAGGCTTGAGCGCATCGAGACTGACGTTGAGCCGACTCAATCCGGCCTGCCGCAGCCCGGCCGCCTGCGACTCCAGAAGTATGCCGTTGGTTGTGAGCGACACCTCCTCAATGCCGGGCACGGCCACGAGCAGTTGCACGAGTTTTTCGAGGCCATTGCGCAGCAGTGGCTCGCCCCCCGTGAGGCGAATAGAACGAATGCCGAGGCTGGCCGCGACGTGGGCTACCCGCGAGATCTCCTCGTATGAGAGCAGCTCCTCGCGTGGCTTGAAGGTGACATCCAGTGGCATGCAGTAGGTGCAGCGGAGGTTGCAGCGGTCGGTCACGCTGATCCGCAGGTCGGTATGCACGCGGCCAAAGCCATCGACGAGTTGTGATGGCTTCGCGACGGCGACGCTGCTGTTTTTCACGGTATCGATCAGTCCCCACCTCCCCCGCGGCCTGCAGCTTCGGCAGTGGTCCCGTCTGCCGGCCAGCCGCCAGGATGGATCCAGTCGCGGCTGCCATCGACCCCCTCTTCGCACTTCCAGATCGGCACCTCGCTCTTGATCCGTTCCATCAGCCACTCGGCCGCGGCAAAGGCCTCGCGACGGTGCGGCGCGCTGGTGGCGATCGCCACGCTCGCCACACCGACGTCCACCGCCCCCAGCCGATGAGAGACCATGCAGGCCGACAGGCCAAACCTTGACACGGCCTCATCCCGGAGCCGCTTCAGCACAGCGCGGGCCAGTGGCTCATGGGCCTCGTAGGTGAGTTGCCGCGTCAGCAGGCCAGCTGTCACGCCCCGCGTCGTGCCGACAAAGAGCAGATTGGCACCAGCGGCAGAATCGGCGACTGCCGCCAGCAGGCGGGCGGAGTCGATCGGCTCCCAGATGAGCAGGGCAGCATCAGCAGCCTCAGCAGCCTGACCAGGTTCCATGTCAGCCTCCGCTTACCGGGGGAATGATGGCGATCTCGGCCCCGGCCGCCACCGGCATCGTGTCTGCCACATAAGTAGCACCGATTGCGACGGCACTGCGGGCCAGCAGCGGCGCGATGGCCGGCAGTTCGGCGGCCAGACGGCTGCGCAGGGTGGCCACTGTGCCCCCCTCCCAGGCGAGTTCGAGGGAGCGACCTCCAGCCGCAGCGGCCATCCCCGCAAACAGGCTGATGCTGACCGTGTTCGCGGGACTGCCGGTGTTCGCGGGAGTGTGAGAGGGCTGCTGCGACCGTGAGTGATGCATATGCTTTTTCCCTTTCAACACTTTTTCTGCCAATACTGCGGCCCACTCACCGGCCGCAGCGGGCATCAACTCGTGGGAGTGTTCGGCTCGGAGACGGCGAGTGGAGTGCGGGCGACGATTTGACGATGTTTTTCATGAGTCTCGAGGTTAAAGCTTCCAAACTGCCCACCACCGGAGGGCGACTTTTCGGGCTCCGCTCCGACGCCAGCCCCGTTGTAGCGGGCAGCGCAGCGGTAGCAGCTGAGGCAGTTGGGCATCACGAAAAAGAGCACGACATCAAGCAAGGCTGTACCAAAGAGAATGCCAAACGTGGCGATCAGTTCGCGGTTGGCCCAGGCTACGCAGCTGGCCGCCAGCCCCGCCACAACGATCGCCACTCCCACCCGCTGTGGGAAATCCTTGCGGACAAAAAGTTCCTGACTCGGGCAGACAAGACACCGCTGCAGCTGCGGTCCCCCCTGGGCCGTCAGGTCGATCGCCCCGGCCGGGATTGTCAGCACCGCGTGGCACGCCGGGCATTCGAGCGTGTCTCGTGACTCAATGCCGTCAAGTTGCGCTGTTGTCTGGCAGGCAGGGCAGGCGTAGGTGATGCGCATCGAGAGCTTCTCGTTGGATACCATGCGAACAAGTTGGTCAGCGAGCCAGCCAGTCAGGCGGTGGCGGACAGGAGTTGGGCGGTGAGTTCGCCAAGGATTGCGGCTAGGCAGGCCACGTAGAGAATACCAGTGGCGCTCTGGGTGTTGGGGATTTCGAGCGTTTTGCGGCTCATCCAGAGGAGCACGGGGAGCCCCGCCAGTCCAGCCAGCCACCGCAACGAAAGCAGGGCCGTGGTGGTGGAGCCGACGGCCATCGGTTCGGAAGCCACCGCGACATTGCTGGCTGCGATCGCTGCCGCCACCACCAAGAAAAGCTGAATTCCCCAGACCACAAACGCTGCGTCGATCATGCTTCGCAGCACGTCGACCCGCATGCCGGGGGCGTTTAAATACCAGTGTCCCAGCAGCATCGCATGCACCGTGAGCCCCGTGACGAGCCCGGAGAGAAGCGCGGCTGCCACGCCCGCCGTGCCCATCATGCCCATCATGCCAGAGCCGCCGGGCGTGATCTGCACGACCGCCGTTGCAGCCGCCAGCAGCACCGCCGCGACCGCACAGAGCAGCCTGCCCGGCCTGATCCGCTCAGCAAACCAGGCGATGCTCGCCATCCAGGCGATCACGGCCGCCGTCGCCGGCAGCAGCCAGCCGTAAGCCGGTAACGCCTGCCCGGAGAGCAGCGCCGCAAACGTGGCGAGTCCGAGCACAACCAGCATGTTGACGCGAAAGAAGCCGGCGGGCACAAGCGCCGCCGGCGTGATCAACAGCGCTGCGGAGAGCCCCCAGCCGAAGCGACAGAGAAAGTCGATGAGGAGCCTCATCGGGCAGCCCCCCCGACAGACGCAACTGCGATCATTGCCAGCAGCCTCCCCTCATATCGCCCGGTTCCCATTGCCATAAATAAGCGACATCACCTCAGCGCGGCTGGAAATATTGGAACGGAAGAGGCCCTTCATCGCCGACGTCACACAGACGCTCCCTGGCTTTCGCACGCCGCGGATCGTCATGCAGGTGTGGGAAGCCTCGACGACCACGGCCACTCCCTTCGCTCCGAGGTCGTGCACCAGCAGATCAGCGATCTGTTCGGTCATCCGCTCCTGCACCTGCGGGCGGTGCGAGAGCGCCTCCACCACGCGGGCCAGTTTGCTCAGGCCGAGCACGCGGCCATTCGGCAGGTAGCCGATGTGGGCGTGACCCATGAAGGGGAGCAGGTGGTGTTCGCAGACACTATTGAAAGCGATGTCGCGAACGAGCACGATCTCATCGTATTTCTCGGTGAACGCCTTCTGCAGATGGATCTTTGGGTCAACGTGCAGACCGGAAAACATCTCGGCATACATGCGGGCCACGCGGGCCGGCGTCTCAAGCAATCCCTCGCGATCGGGGTCTTCGCCGACGGCAATCAGAATCTCGCGAACTGCCCTCGCGATTCGGGCATGGTCGACCGGATGGCCGCCGCATTCCGGGACGTCATTCTCACAGGATGGGGCGGTATTCTTCATTCGTCCTATGGTACCAGACATTTTTTCCGCTACGACTCTCCACGAGGCCCTGTGGGATAAGAGGGGACCGGCAAGCTTTAAAAACTCGCTTCGTGGGAT
>JBAXUW010000017.1:0-27719 GCA_037129495.1 Planctomycetota bacterium
CCCACGGCGAAAGTCCCCGCGAAGGAGACTTCTGCCGGCCCGGCGCTGCAGTGCTACAGCGGGCAGCAGAACGGATTGGACACGTTAGAAAACTTATCCCACACAAGACAGAAGACTGCGGCGCATGGATGCGACACTCAAGTCCCGGGCACCGGCCGGCGCACCGGCATTGCCGGTGTGGCCGATCCGCCCCCCGGACCACGGAGGCCCGCGGCCCCAACGCCCAACTGATCCATATCGAGATAGCGGGCATCATCAACATCAATCCGATTGATCGCCCGCCAGTAGAGGATTTTCCCCGCCGATGCGCTCGACGTGGCCGCCCCCACCTTCACTTGCCGGTAAAGCTGCGCATCGCTGCGGCCATCTCCCTCAAAGACGAGTAGGTCTTTGGCCTCGCTCCAGGTGAGCCGGGCGCTCCGCGCCGTGAATGAGTCTCCCTCCACGAGCACGTTCCCGCCCGCGGCCAGTTCGATCGTGCTGCGCCGTTGACCTGGCGCCGGCGGCGCCTGGCCCACCCCAAGCACGTCGCTGGAGATCGTGACAACCCGTGGCGGCAGGCCCGTCGGAGCATGCGGATCGAGCGTATCGCCCCACCGCGCGACCGGCCCCCAGATCGCCTCGACCCGCTGGTGGAATTCCATGACACGGCGGTTGATGTTGCCCCGCATGCCACGCTGAAAATTCACGCCCAGGTATGTCAGCTCATCAGGCCGCGGCGGGGCTACTGCAGCGGCCGCGGTTCCCGGCCCCTGCGGCGTGGCCGAGAGATCCATGCCGGGAGCCTGTCCAAACCGGGTGCTGGAGAGGCGTCCTGGGCCGGTGCCGGTGACATTCCCCGTGGTGCGGTCGATGACAAGATCCCGCACAAAGAGTTGCTCCACCGATTTCGCACCGTCTTGCGCCGACTCGCTCTCGATCCGCACGCCGCTGCCGCAGGCGATGCGGGCGATGTCGGGCCGAACAGCCGGCTGCGGCTGAGACGTGGCGAATTCAAACGGCCGATTAAAGACGACATCGAGCGAGCCGGCGCGGACGTTCGTGCCACCGCTGGCGGTGACGACACGATCGACGAAGCGGGCGGTCAGGCCATCGAAGTCCATTCTTCCTTGCCAGGTCACGTCGAGTGCTCCAGCTTGAGCGGCGACCGGCGCGGCCGTAGCCAGAGCGGCCGGCGGCGCTGCCATGCTGCCAGTCATACCAAACGACTCAAAACCGGCCGTGCCGGCGGCCAGTGGCACCTTGAGTCTGCCGGCGCCATCGACCATGAGCCGGTTTCTACCACGATCAAAGTCGATGAGCGGTCCTTGGAGATCGAGGCCACGGCCACGCACCTCCGCCGGGCGACCCGAGACAATCGCCCGGGCATCAAGCCGCGTCGGACGCGTCAACTGCATCTGGTCGCCGCAGATCTCCATACCGGGCTCGGCGGCATCTCGAGGGCCACCAACAGCGAGCGCCGCTGCAGATTGCTCCAATTGTTCTTCCACAACATGCACCTGTCCCTCAAGCGACATCTCTTCAAGTTCTCCGCGCTGTCCACCCATTATCACAAGGCCACGAACCAGCGCCGCTGTGGCCACCATTCTGCCGGCGGCTGGCTTTCCCTGGCCGGATGGCTGCGGCACAGTCGCCGCAGCGGCAGGAGTCTGCGCGGTCGATCGCGCAGCCGCCGCCATGGCGGGCTGGCCCGCAGGCCCGCCAGCCGATGCTGGCGCTGGTGCTGCAGCAGGATCCTGACTACGAAACCAGATCTCCATGCGGTCGGTCCGGGCGGCTAACTGTTCTGCCTCCACCTCCACCATGCCGCGGGCCAGCATCCGCGTCGGTCGCACTCCCGAAAGATCGGGGCCAGCGCCCCCCTTCTCCGCCGCAGCCGCCAGTGAACCGTCCGCCTGCCCTGGCCGCTTGATGAGATCGAGCCAGAGATGCATCTCCGAACCGCTCAACCGGCCCTGCGTTTCAACAGCTACCTCGGCATCACCGGCAATCGACGCCACGTGCCCTGCTCCATCGGGCCGCATCCGCAGCCATTTCTTCCACCGCGCCTGCACAGGTGGCGAGCCTGCAGAACGGGTCCGCAGCCAGCCCGGGCCCACGGCCATCAGGGCGCCGGGCCCCGCGTCTGGCCCCGGCACATAGTCAATCGACCGAGCCTCCAGTTCCGTGTCGCGAGCCACCAGCGACACCGGCTCCTCACCGTCGAGTAAGATCCTTCGCGTGGCGATTTCATAACCCAGCCGGGCGGCGCGGGCCTCGAGACCGGAGCCGCTAGAACGCGCCACCACGGGTGTGCCCTTCGCCTGGATCTCGATCGGCTGAAGCTCGGTTCGGCTACCGGCTGCAGGCGAATGACGGCCGAGCACGATCGCCAAGAGTTCACAGGCCAATTGATCCGTCGAACCGCCGGGAGTTGTCCGCACCACCTCGACCTGATCCTCGCAGGTGATCACGTTGGCCGAGACGTTCAAGCAAAGGCCGCCACGGCAGCTGACAAGCACGGGCGCGGCGTCACTGGCCGCTGTCTTCGCTGCTGCGGCCACGCTCCCGCTCGGCCCGGGCAGCAGTCCGCCCTCCATGCCCTCCAATCGCATTTGCACGTCGCGTTCGAGCCGGATCGAGTCGATGCCACCGATGCTTGGGCCACTCTCACTTCCCCCTGATCGTGGGAGCAGTCTGGCCAGCAGCGACCGTCCACTGCCAGTGGACCGGCCGTAACGAAACTGCACCATCTCGGGGGTCCGGACCTCAAGCTCCTCAAGCTCCACGTCGCGGGTGACGATCTCAATGTCGTCGTCGGCCCCGGGCGTTGAAGGTGTGCCCCGGATCGTCACCTGGCCGCGGAGACTTCCGCCGATGAGCCGCGCGAGCCGGCCCTGCCGCAGGTCGAGCGGCTCATCAAATTCCAGCACCGCGCCCTGAGGCACCCGCAGCACAAGCGTGCGGCCCGCGCCACCGTCAGTGGCCACACGGTTGCGATCAGGCAAGATCACGAGTGTGCAGGGCACAAGATTCACCCGGCCGTCGGGCAGTGCCTGATACTGCTTAAAAAGGAGCCGCATCTGCCTGCTTTCCAGCATGATCGGGTCATCGCGTTCCCACGACCCGGCGGGAAAGATATCGCCCAGCGCCGCCAGCCGGCGGTCGGCCCGGGTCCGCAGCGCCGCGGCCTGCTCCGGTGACATTTCAAAGGCGGCGATCGCATCGTGGACACGCGGCTCTACCAGCGGCACCACGGTCAGCCGGTGAAACCCGGCCGCCGCGAGGACGATCAGAAACACCCGCAACGTGCGTCCAACGCGATGTTCCATAAAAGGTTCCGGTTGACAGCAAAGGCCGCTATGCCTGTCCGGTACTCATGTCTGCGGCCGGCGTGGCGTAGCCGCTGACGATCGTCTCCCAGCCACCGCGGGCTCGGAGCATTCGTTCCACCAGTTCGCGGACTGCGCCGCGGCCCCCGGGCAGGCTCGTCACCACCGCGGCAGCAGCAAGCAGTTCCGCACAGGCGTCGGCGACAGCCACGCCCACACCGCACCGCACAACGACGGGCAGATCAGGGAGATCGTCACCCACAAACGCGGTCTGTTCCCAGGACAGCCCGCAAGCGTCGATGATCGACTCAGCCGTGGTCAGTTTGTCATGCACACCCTGCCGCACAAACTCGATCCCGAGTTCTGCAGCCCGCCGCTCAACCGCTCGGCTCGATCGGCCTGTAATGATGCCCGTCCGACCACCGGCCCGCTGCCAGGCGCGGATACCCAGGCCGTCACGGATGTGAAACGTCTTCTGCTCGACGCCATCGTCGCCCCAGGTAATACCGCCGTCGGTGAGCACGCCATCGCAGTCGAGCAGGAGAAGTTGCACGGTCGCGAGACGGCAGTCGAGATCGGTGGCAGCGGTCATGCGTCGGTATCTGTGGTGGGCTCAGTGTCTGTGGGCTATTCTTCGGTGGCTCACGCCGCAGTGTCGGGAATCAAGGTAGCCGTTGGGACCGACGTCGCAGACGCATCGGCCGGCACGAGGCCGACGAGGTCGACAATGTCGAGCAGGCCGACGGGCCGACCTTCTCCATCGACCACCGGCAGTTCGCTCAGCCGCCGCGATTCAAGCACCGCCACAGCATCCCGTAGTCGCGTGCCGATGACGACGGTAGTGGGCCGACTCGTCATCACCGCACCGATTGCGCCATCGAGGGCGGCATCGTTTCGTCGTTCGAAGAGGCGGGCCAGATCGCTATCGGTAAAGAGACCGGCCAGCATTCCGTCGGCGTCGATGATCATCACAGCACCGGTCCGCCGCGTGGGCAGTGGCCGGGAGAAGACGGCCCGCACCGTCTCAGCCGGCCCGGCCGTTCGGCACTGAGCCAGCGGCCGCATCGCATCATCGATCCGCATGAGTTGCCTGCCGAGGCTGCCGCCGGGATGACGGGCGGCGAAATCCTCATGGGTGAACTGCCGCAAGCTACTTGTCACGAGCGCCAAGCTATCGCCAAGAGCCAACAGAATGGATGTGCTCGTGCTCGGCGCAAGCCCGAGCACACAGGCCTCGCGAACAGCGCCCGTGGCCACCACGACTTCTGCTACCCGGCCGAGCGTGCTATCGGTCCGGCCCGTGAGGGCAATGATCTTCACGCCCGCCGCCGCAATATGCGGCAGGAGCCGTGTGATCTCCTCTGTCTCGCCCGACTGCGAGAGCGCCAGCAGAAGATCGTCGCAGCGGAGCACACCCAGATCCCCGTGCATCGCCTCGGCTGGATGGAGAAAGTGGCTGGGTGTGCCCGTGGAAGCGAGCGTGGCTGCAATTTTCTGGGCCACGAGTCCCGCCTTGCCGATGCCGGTAACGACCACCTTACCGGTGCACCCCGCGATCAGCCGCACCGCCTGGCAGAACGAGCCGTCCAAGCTGCCGGCCATCCCGAGAACGGCCAGCCCTTCGGCTCGGAGGATGTCACGGCCATGTTCGAGCACATCGGCATCGGTCGGCCCGCGCGGGGCGGAGCGGTCGTTGATCGGCAGCAACGGGAGCGCGTTCATGAGTCTATCCAGCCAGAGGGCACGCGCGCGAAACCACCGCGCGGGGCGGGACTATAGGCCGACTGGGCAAACGCCGCAACGCCTATTTTTCCAGGCTCTGGCAGCACTCGGGCGGCAGAAGTCTTCAGTAAAGGTGAGTTTTTAAAGCTTGCCGAGTGCCCTCGTGGGATACGTTTTCCAACTTGTCCCAGCCGTTGGTACTACGACGTTGACACCGCAGCACCCGGCCGGTTTTAAAGCTCGCCGAAAGCAAGCTCGCCGAAAGCAGAAGAGGACACGTTCAAAAACGTATCCCACTGAAGAAGACAAGATAGCAATCTTATCCCACGTCCTTACGCCCGGTATCTCTTCGCCATCTCGTCGAGCGAGATCACCGGCACCTTGCGGGCGTTGCCGGCCTGGCCAAACTGCACCATCCGCTCAGCGCAGACCTTCTTCATCGCCTCGCGGGCCGGCTTGAGATAGTCGCGGGGATCAAACTTCTCCGGTGTTTCCCAGAGCACCTTCCGGATGGCGCCAGTGATCGCCATGCGGCAATCGGTATCGACATTGATCTTCCGCACGCCGTGCTTGATGCCCCGTTGGATCTCCTCGACCGGCACGCCCCAGGTCTGCGGCATCTTGCCGCCAAACTTATTGATGATGTCCTGCAGTTCCTGCGGCACGCTCGACGAGCCGTGCATCACAAGGTGGCAGTTGGGCAGGCGACGGTGGATCTCTTCAATCTGCTTCATTGCCAGCACCTCGCCGTCGGGCTTCCGGGTGAACTTATAGGCGCCGTGGCTGGTGCCGATGGCGACGGCCAACGCGTCGACGCCGGTGGCCGCCACAAACTCCGCCGCCTCGACGGGATCGGTGAGCAACTGGTCGTGCGAGAGCTGCCCTTCGGCGCCGTGCCCATCCTCGGCCTCACCGTGGCCGCTCTCGAGCGACCCGAGGCAGCCGAGCTCGCCCTCCACCGACACGCCGCGAGCATGGGCCAGTTGCACGACTTCCTTCGTCACTTTGACGTTGTAGTCGAAGTCGGCTGGCGTCTTGCCGTCCTCCTTGAGTGAGCCGTCCATCATCACGCTGGTAAACCCATTGTCGATGGCACTGGCGCAGGTGGCAGGCGAGTTGCCATGGTCCTGATGCATCGCGATCGGAATCCACGGATAGAGTTCGGCGGCGGCGAGCATCAGGTGGCGGAGGTAGTTGTCTTGGCTAAAGCTGCGGGCGCCCCGCGAGGCCTGCACGATCACCGGCGACTCCGTCTCCTTGGCCGCCTCCATGATCGACTGGATCTGCTCCATGTCGTTGACGTTGAAGGCGGCGATACCGTAGCCATTCTCGGCAGCGTGATCGAGCAGAATGCGCAGGGGAACTAGCGGCATGACAGAGTCTCCGGAGAGGTGGGCAGGGTGAGGAGGGGACAGTCGCCTATTCAGCGAAGATCATACGGAAAAAAGAGACATGATAGAATCCCCTTCGACTGACATCCCCGTCTGCCGGACGCCGCCCGCATGGACCTCCGCCCCGTCACCGATCCGCTCCGCAGTTTTCTCTACGTCGCCGGCGGCTGGCTCTGCGTGGGGCTGGCCGTCGTGGGGGCTGTGCTTCCCCTCCTGCCAACAACACCCTTTCTGCTGCTGGCGAGCTGGTGCTTCTACCGCGGTTCCCCGCGGATTCATGCCTGGCTCCACCGCTCACAGTGGTTTGGTCCCACGCTGGACGACTGGGGCCACTACCACGGGATCCGGCAGAGCATGAAGCGGCGGGCCATCATCATGGTGGTGGCGGTCGTGGGCTGCAGCCTGCTGCTCAACAGCCTCCCCTGGTGGCTGCGGTATATCGCGATGGGGGCGGTGGCCATCGGCCTCTACACGATCTGGACCGTGCCGACGCTCCCCGACGACATGCCCCGCGCTCCCCGCGCCCAGGCTGATTGAGGGGACCGCCCCCGTGGCCGCCGCAGTGTTGTGAAACTCAATGTTTCAGTGTGGCATCCGGCTCGAGCAGCAGAGACGAAACAGCCAGACCGCGGTCGTCGATGAGATTCACCCAGCCGGTCGCCATGCCTTCAGGCCGCTGGAGCGTGGACGTGTGTCTGAAGTTTCTCGGCCTTTTTGGCCATTGACCGACTCCAGCATGCGCAACCATAATGCAACCATATCGCAACCGTAGATGAGGCCCGGGTATGCCGACGACGCTGACCCTCAAGAATCTTCCGGACGAAATCTACCACCGGCTCAAGGCCTCCGCGGAGGCCCATCGGCGAAGCCTCAACAGCGAGGCGATCGTGTGTCTTGAAGCTATCCTCCTGCCGAGTCGGGTCGCCGTAGGTGAGCGACTGGCGCGAGCTCGTGCGCTCCGCGACACCCTTCTCAAAAAGAAGTTCCGATTGCAGGACATCAATGCTTTCCGACGCGAAGGCCGGCCGTGATTGTTGTGGATGTAAACGTCATTGCTTATCTCTACCTGCCGGGCGCTCACACGGCAAAGGCGGAGAAACTCTTGGAACGTGATGCCGATTGGGCAGCCCCGTTACTGTGGCGCAGCGAGTTTCGAAACATCCTCGCCGGCTGCAAGCGGCGCGGGATGCTCTCCCATGCCGCAGCCCTCAACCTCCAGGCCGAGGCGGAAAGTCTGATGGCGGGGGCCGAACACGAAGTGGATTCACGGCAGGTGCTGGGGCTGGTTCGGGACAGCGACTGTTCCGCGTATGACTGTGAATACGTTGCATTGGCGGTAACGCTCGGCGTCAGGCTCGTCACGATGGACGCCAAGTTGCGGAAAGCCTTTTCTGATCGCGCCATGCCGTTGTAGGGATGGACAAATGAGCTGCGTTCCAAATTTACCAAGAGTCCATTCGGCGGATATCCTCAAAGGGGGTCTTGGGCTAAGCCTCTTCCTAAAGATTCATAACTCACCATGAATCGAAGCACTGTCGAACCAAAACAGATGAACGGGATGCCCTGTATTCGTGAGCTCCGTATTCCCGTTGCGACGATCGTCGGCTTGGCGGCTCCTCTGACCATTCGGTGCGGATCGTGACCAATCGCCTCGATCTGCCCGCAAGCCGACGAAGCGAAACTTCGAGATGGTCTGCTTCTATCTCTCAGGCTGGGCAAGCGTGGACGAAATTATCCCACCGGGAATCCGGAGAGCTGGGATCGGCGGAAGCTCGACGAGCGTCGGATTTTCGCCCTGCCAGGATCAGAACTACCACCAGACCCAAATGGCGAAAGTCCTCGCGAAGGAGACTTCTGCCGGCCCGGCGGTGCGCTACCACAGTCGGTAGCAACACCTCTCTGGACAGTTTGGAAAACTTATCCCACGGGAGAGGGCGGCTTTTCTAGTCCTCTACCGATTCCGGTTCTGGGAGCCAGTGCGTTAGGATCGCGCCCACCAGTGCATAAGCGCCGGCCACGCCCGCCCCCACCAGCGCGATCCGCACCGGATCCGGGGGCGTCGCGGCGGCCAGCGTGATCGTGAGCCAGGCGGCGGCAGTGCCGAGCACCCGGCCGCCGATGTTTGCCGCGAAACTCTCGCCGGTGCCACGGAGATGAGTGGGAAAGACGAGCGGGATGTAGTTGCCCCAAAAGCTGAACTGCGCGACGGTGAGCAGGCCGGCCACGAAGATGCCCGCCTTGATCCAAGGGAGCGAGCCGGGGTTTGCGAGCTGCGTTGAGATCCACCAGAAAAGCGCCGGCACGACAATCAGCGCAGGCAGCTGAAAGAGTCGCAGGAGCCGCCGGCGGCCCACGATCCGCAGCGCCGCAAAGGCCAGCAAGACGCGGCCCACGAGGCCGCCAACCTCTTGATAGATCGTCACGGCCGCCACCGCTTCGTCTGACGCATTTCCAGCAATCGACTTGAGCCGCGCGGGCGGCAGGGGCTTGCCCTGCTCCTTCGCCCGAGCCACGGCCTCTCCCTGCGCCGCCTTGGCAGCCGCGATCACGGCGGCGTGCCCCTTGGGGCCGCCCTTATCGGCTGGGAGCAGTTGCGCCCCGAGAATCTGCGGCAGCTGTTGGATCGCGCCAAACGCGATCCCATAGCTGGCGGCAAACACGAGCGTCGTCATCACCGTTGAGCGGACAAGCGCAGGGCTGAAGAGTTCGCGGATGCTGGGCCGCTTGAGCGTGCCGGCCGCCTTCTTCTCCGCCCACACGGGGCTCTCCGGCAGGAAGGGCCGGATGAGGATCAGTGGCAGCGCCGGGATCACGCCCGAAATGAGCGTGTAGCGCCAGGCTGCATGGTCGCCTTGGATCGCCGGTAGCAGATCGCCGTAGCGAGCTGCCAGGATATTGGCCGATCCGACAAGCAGTCCGCCCAATGACGAGAAGGCCTGCGTCCAGCCGAGGACTCGCTCGCGCTGCTCGCGCTGCGGAAAGAGTTCGGCCAGCCAGGCCACGGCTGCCACAAACTCGACACAGACGCCGATAAAGACAAGACAGCGAAAGAAGAGCAGCTGCGGGAGCGTCGTGGCGAAGCCCGCTGCCAGCGCTGCAAACGCATAGAGCAAGATGCTGAACGTGAGCACGCGGCGGCGGCCAAGCAGGTCGGTCAGATAGCCACCGAGCAGACCGAAAACGCCCCCCACCAGCGCCGGCACGAAGAACAGCGCCCGGGCCCACTTCGTATATTCCGGTGAGCCGGGGACGAGCAGGGGCAAGCCCTCCGCCGTCGCCCCACCCAGGGCTGCCAGCGCCGGCTTGATCACCAGCGGCAGCATGAGCAGTTCGTAGATGTCAAACGCAAAACCGATAGCGGCGATTGCGCAGACGAGCCAACCGGTGAACGTCATGCCGCCGGCGGCCGTGGTCCCTAACACTGGCCTGGAAGTGGGTTGGGCCGGCGGGGGCGATCGATTCATACCTGACTCACTCGCGGGCAGGATGCGGATGGTGTGGCGACCGCGAAATCCTACTCCGCGATCACCCCAGCCGCGAACTCCGCTCCAGTGGGCCAATCAAATTTTTGATCGACAGCTGATCACAGCCCGATCATGGCCCAATCGAGGGCGGGCACTTGGCGAGGAAGTCGCGCGGGCCGCGGGTCGTATAATATGGGTAGGCAACGGTGCCGGCGGGCGGGCCGGCAGGGGCGGTCTCGCCGTAGTTGGTGGCCTCAAGCGCCGCCTCTTCCTCGGGGCTGAGGTGATGCTTGGCGAGGCCGCCGAAGCGACCGACATGCCGCTTATGGCAAGCTTCTCCCTCGAGACAGTCTTCCTTGCAACCGCTCGTGGGACAGACTCCGTTTTCACAGCCACCATCCTGGCAGGCACCGCTTTCGCAGGCTCCGTCTTGGCATTCACCGTTCTGGCAGGCACCGCCGGCGCCGCCACCGTGGTTGCGTGCCTGATGGGCATAGGGGCCGTCGAAGTTGGCCAAAAAGAGGCGATCAATGATTGAACAGCCGCTTGACATGCCAAAGACGGCGATCAACAGCGCAAAACCGGCAGAGCGTTTCATGTGCGAGGGCTCCCGAGGGGCGGGGAGTGCTGGCCGCTAACCACTGCCGCACTCCACCACGGTTCCCCAACGGTATCGGTCGTACCGGCCGCAACAGTTGAAGAAACCCTGCGGCTGTAAATCTGGGCAGGCTGGGTCAACGCCCGTTCTGTGGGATAAGTTTTCCAACTTGTCTATTTCTCGTATCGCCGAGTTCTCGTATCGCCGAGCCGCTGTTACTCCTCGAAGCGGCCCACGATCAGCGAAATGTTTTGCCCGCCGAAGCCGAAACTATTGGAGAGGGCCCGCTCGCACCGCCCTGCCCGGGCCTTGTTTGGCACGTAGTCCAAGTCGCAGTCGGGGTCGGGATGCTCGTAGTTGATCGTCGGGGGCAGCATTCCATCGCGGATCGCCAGTAGGCAGACGATCAGTTCCGTGGCGCCAGCCGCAGCGATCAGGTGCCCCATCATGCTCTTTGTGCTGGAGACGGGAATCTTGTAGGCATGCTCGCCAAACACCGTCTTGATTGCTAGCGTCTCGACCCGGTCATTCACACTTGTGCTCGTGCCGTGGGCGTTGATGTAGTCGATATCGAACTGCCCCAGACCGGCGTCGGCCAGCGCCATCCGGATGCACGACGAGGCTCCCCGACCCTGGGGGTGCGTATCGGTGATCCGGTAGGCGTCGGCGGTGGAGCCGTAGCCGATCAGCTCACCATGGATGCGGGCGCCGCGGCGTTTCGCGTGCTCGAGTTCCTCAAGCACCACCATGGCCGCCCCCTCGCCGAGCACGAAACCGTCGCGTTCTTTGTCGAACGGCCGACTGGCTCGCGTGGGCTCGTCATTACTGGTGGAAAGCGCCGTGAGCAGATTAAAACCCGTTACGCCGAAGGGATGGATCATGCTGTGCGTGCCGCCGGAGAGCATCACGTCAGCCTCACCGCGGCGGACGAGTTCGGTTGCCTCGCCGATCGCCTGGCTTGAAGCCGCACAAGCAGTCAGGCAGTTGAGGTTTGGTCCCTGCGCGTCAAACAGGCCCGCGAGGTGGCCGGCGGGCATGTTTGGCTCCTGCTCCACTTCGGCCAGCGGATGGAGTGATTGCAGACCAGACCTCGTAAACTTCGCCACTTCGAGCACATCCCCCTCGATCGCAGCGTTCATCATGCGTGTGAAGGAGTCGAAATCCTGCTGCCCCTCGCCGCTGCCGAGGTAAACGCCCAGCCGCGTTGGATCGGCGGGCAGCCCTTGCGGGAGTCCGGCATCCTTCATCGCCTGCAGGGCGGCGCCGGCTGCAAACCGGGTATGCCGGCCGCAAAACTGCCACCGCGAAACATCCTGACCCTCGTCGGCGATGCTCCAGTTGCGAACTTCTGCCGAAATCTTCGTGGGAAACCGCGAGGCGTCGAAGACTGTTGTGAGGCCGACGCCCGACGCCCCGGCCATGAGATTTTTCCAGAGCGGCTCTACGCCCAGGCCCAGCGGCGTGACGCAGCCGATGCCCGTAATCACCACCCTCCGCCTACCAGACACCATTCACCACCCTCCGAACAACGAGGACTTCTGAAAGAAATCACCAGTCGGGCCGCGCAAGCCGGTTACCCGCCTGATCACGGCCGACACTATAGATGTGCATCTGGTCGAGCCACCGCAGCAGTTCGTGCGGTTCAAACAGCTTTGGCACCCCTTCGCCCGGCTCGAGGTGGGCGAAGAAGAGTTCGGCATGCCCCTGCTCCTTCTCCCCCACCCTGCTCGTCACCTTCGTAAGCGAGCCGGTCGGCTTGAGGTCGAGGACCTCGGCTCGGAAGCGGATCGAATCACCTGGCACCGCATCGAAGTAAAATTCAGCCTGCGCTACCTTGGCGAGCACCACCCGCCGGTTGAAGTCGATTGCATCGGCCACCAGGAGGCCAGCCGTCTGGGCCATGCCTTCCACGATCAGCGAGTTTGGCATCAGCGCCGCTCCCGGAAAGTGATCGTGCATATGCTCTTCGGCGAGGGACACGTTTTTCACGGCCGTGGCGTGGCTGCCCCGCACAAACTCGTCAAATCTGTCAATCCAAAACCAGCGCATAAGAGCGTTCGTCGGCGAGGCCGTTCTTCCGGGGTCGTGCTACCAACAAAATTCAGGCGGCCAACTTGCTCTGCACATAACGAACCATGTCCTCGACTGTGAGGGTGTTCGCGAAGTTCACCACGCTTGGATTCTGCTCGAACTTGGCAAGGTCAGCAAAAGGCATGCGGGCCTTGAGCGTCTCGATGCCCTTGGCATTCACCTTGCCGTCAACGACATACTCAGAGCTGGAGAGCACGTCCTCGGGGAAAAGTTCACCACGGGAGATCTTGATGCCAAATGTCTTCTCAAGGCGGAAGACGATATCGAGGAAGTCGATCGACTCCGCTCCAAGATCGCCCACCATGGTCGCATTCGGGGAGATGTCTTCTTCGTCAACACCCAGTGCGTCAACGAGAGCGGACTTAACCTTTTCGTAAATTTCATCGTGCGACGGCATCGACTGGCACCTTGGAAACGGGGGAAAAAATCTCTTAAAGGAAAACTGTGGTCCGACAACCACGCTTGCAACGAAGGTTTTAGTGTCGGTTTGCCAGCATGGGAACCCGAATCCCATTTTTTGGGGAACAATGGCGAAATCTACGGAAAATGAAGGGGCTTAGCAATCGCTCGGGAACCGCCAGACCCGCCTAAAATCTATGGTCGAACGTTGGTCAGCAGGGCAGAATCCCCCGCCGCCGCGCTGAGGGACGGCGTTCCGTAGGCCACCGGGCGACCACCACCCTGCTGCCTGCCGCTCGGATGGAGCAGGGCCCAGAGCTTCCTCATTTCAGACCGCACCCGGGCATCGACCGCGTCACCATAGGGAACCCGCTCAGCCATATTGTATTTTTCAAGCACAAGGCGGGCGGTAAGGCTGTTGCGGTCGCCCACGGTGCCACTCGCCTTCACCTTCACGAGCGACCCTTCCTGCGACTGCACCTCGGCCGTCACGGTCAGAACCCTACCCGGCTCGACAAAATCGCCGTACTTCACATTTTTCGCCTCCCGCAGCACAACGATGCTGTGGGCGAAATCCTCACCCAGCCGGATTGTCCAAGCGGCGGCCTGGGTCATCGCCTCGAGCATCAAAACGCCTGGTAGCACGGGAAAACAGGGGAAATGATCGGCGAGGTATTCCTCTGAGAGCGAGAGCGTTTTGATGGCCGTGATGCTCTTGCCGGGATCGATCGCGGTCACACGATCGAGCAGGGTGAAACGCATGCCGACTCCATTCTGAATGCTGATTCGTTCGGACGCGGCCTGAGTATAAGAGATCAAGGCCCGCCCACAACCGTTCGGGCGACTTCTCCGCTGGCCACCGGCCGCTGAGCCAGGTTGACAGCCGTTGCAGTTGTCACAGTCCGCAACGTTAGGCAGCCGAGTGAGCCGCCATGGGCTACCGGCGTCGCTTGAATTCATCCAGGCTTGAATTCATCCGGTATGCTCTGAGCCGCAGGAGTCTTTCATTCCTGCGGCGTTCAACGCTTCAAAACCGTCTCCGGTGTGCCTGCCTTATGCCACTGGTTCTTGCTCCATCTTTTGCTGCCGCCGGTCCGCTGTCAGTCGGACTCGCCGGTATTGTGCCCGAACATATCCGCGGGCTGACGCCCAGTTCGATCGCCCGCCTGCCGGTGCTGGCCGACGGCCGGCCCGCTTTGCTTGGCGACCTCTTCACAATCGCGGGGAATGGGAGCGACGGCCGAATCGACTGTGTCGGCGACTTTTCTCGCATGCACTACGTCGGCGCGGGCATGCAGACCGGCGGAATCTCGGTCGCGGGGCCTGTCGGCCGGCATGCCGGTGATGGAATGACTGGAGGCACACTCTCGATCGGCGGCGACGCCGGCGACTGGCTGGCTGCCGGCATGGCTGGCGGTGAGGTGCTTGTGCAGGGCAATGCTGGCGACAACGCTGCCGGGGCACTCCCCGGACACGACCACGGGGTCCGCGGTGGTCTGATTGTCATCAATGGCGATGTGGGCTGTCTGGCCGGGGCCAGAATGCGACGGGGCTTGCTCGGCATCGGCGGCAACTGCGGCGCGGCAGCGGCTTTTGAAATGCGGGCCGGCACGGTGCTCGTGGCAGGCCGGGTGGGGCCGCGGTCGGGCCTGGGTATGCGGCGGGGATCGCTGATCGCTCTGTCGGATGCGCCGGAGTTACCGCCGACGTTTTCCCGGGGAGCGGCCTGGTCGCCCACTCTCCTACCGCTCCTGGCCGGCCGGCTGGCCCGGGCCGGTTTCTCGGCCGGTTTCTGGGCCGTAAGCGGCCTATCCGCCGACGCCTGCGGGGGCGTCTGGCAGCAGTGGCACGGCGATCTGCTGGCCGGTGGCCGTGGGGAAATTTTCCACCGTCTCGGTCGTGAGTCCTAAAAAACGCGGGTTTTCCTAACCCCGCTTCCGATGACGACCGGTTTCTACTATTCTCTAAACCTTCCGACCTGCCCTTCATCTCAGAATTTCCCCCTCGCCTATGCCTACGATCAGCCAACTTGTCCGCAACCGCCGTCGGCCTAAGCGGAAGTTTTCAAAGTCGCCAGTGCTTGAGCGCTGCCCGCAGAAGCGGGGCGTCTGCTTGCAAGTCCGGACAATGACGCCCAAGAAGCCGAATTCGGCCTTACGAAAGATCGCCCGCGTCCGGCTCTCAAACCAAAAAGAAGTCACTGTCTATATCCCGGGTGAAGGCCACAATCTTCAGGAGCACTCGATTGTGCTCATCCGCGGCGGCCGTGTTCGTGATCTTCCCGGCGTGCGTTATCACGTTGTCCGCGGTGCACTCGATACGCTCGGCGTGCAGGGTCGGAAGCAGTCCCGCAGTCTCTACGGTGCCAAGAAGGGTTGATCGAAACAAAAAGCCATGGGAAAAATTACCTCCAGCCGCGAGCAACTCCGTCCTGATCCGCGTTTTGGATCGTTGCTGGCCAGCAAGTTCATCAACTGCCTGATGGAAGATGGCAAGAAGAGCGTCGCTCAGAATATCTTCTATAAGGCGATGGACGTTGTTTCCGGGAAGATCACCGAAGCCGAACCGATCGAGATCTTCAACCGCGCCATTGAGAATATCAAACCTTCGGTCGAGGTCCGATCGAAGCGGGTCGGTGGTGCCGCCTATCAGGTGCCGATGCAGGTGAGCCGCAACCGACAGCAGTCGCTTGCGATCCGCTGGCTGCTGCAATCAGTGCGTGAGAAGAAAGGCCGGGGCACGTTTGAAAAGCTGGCCGAGGAACTCATCGCCGCCTACAAACGCGAAGGTGCTGCAGTCACCAAGCGGGACAACGTGCATCGCATGGCCGACGCCAACAAGGCGTTTGCGCACTTCGCCTGGTAAGCTCGCAACCTGGCAAGCAAAATCGGGTTTATGGATCACGCAGCGTTACGACTGCTGGGTGCCATTGTTCATGGCCGATCGGTGGCAGCGATTGCCACGCTGCATGATGGCCTGCCGTTTGCATCGATGATCCCATTTGCCGTCTGGCTTGAGCCGATTGTTTTTGAACTGACGGCGTCGAAACAGACCGGTGAGCGACTCCGGTTTATCACGCATGTCAGCCGGCTTTCTGCCCACACCCGCGACATGCTCGAGTCGCCGCAGGTCTGTCTGCTGATCACGGCCGAGGAATATTCCCCAGGGGCTAACGGCGAGTCTACGGCGATTTTGTCGCAAGCCCTGCCCCGCGTGTCGATTCCGACGGTGGCAGAGTTTATCGATCGCGAGCATCCCGATCATGCCGCCTTCAGCCAGGCCTATCTCGAGAAATTCCCCCACGCGGCCGACTGGTTTCAGCTGGGAGATTTCTCGATCGTGGCCTTCGAACCGGCCGCCTCCCGTTTCATCGCCGGCTTCGCCCGGGCAATGACGGTCTCCCCGGCGCAGTTGCTCGCCGCCGTGAGGCTGCCAAGACAATAGCTCCTGTTCCCACTCCTCTCCTGCCCCTATTTTCTAAAAGCTCACCGAACATTCACCCGCATCGGCAGCATCATCAGGGGCCGACCGGAGGAAAGCTGCACAAGGGCATCAGCCTCAGCGGCCAAGCTCTCGAGCCCCGGCAGGCCCGCCAGCCGGGCGAGAATCGCTGCCCGCAGCAGGGCATCACGGCCCAGCCCAAACACGCCCCGACTCGAGCCCGCGACAGATGCGGCTGATGCGAACTGGGCCAGGGGATCGGCCCCCGCGCCTGCCATACCGAAGAGGTCGTCAAAGAGCCCCCGTGGCTCGGGCAAAAGCACCCGCTCAACCGCCTCATCCGCGCCGATGCCGGCGAGTTTCTTTGCCTCGTCGACGGCGTCTTCGAGCGTGCCGAGCCGGTCGACGAGCCCCAGTTCCTTCGCCTGCCGGCCGGTGAAGACCCGCCCCTCGGCCAGCGTGGCCAGCTTTTCCATGTCGAGCTTACGTCCCGCGGCCACCTTCGATGTAAAGAGCCGGTAGACATCCTTCATTGTTGCCAGGAAGACCTTCCGTTCGTCATCGGTAAACGGCGTCTGCATCGAGAGCCAGCCGGCATTTTTGCCCTTGGAAACGACATCAGTATGAACACCATATTTTTCGAGTGCCTTGCCGATCGCGATCTTGCCACCGACAACGCCGATTGATCCGGTGAGCGTGCCCGGGGCCGCCACGATTCGGTCGGCCGCCACGGCCACGTAGTAGCCGCCGCTGGCGGCGGTATCGGAGAGGCTCGCCACCACAGGCTTGGTCGTCCGCTCCGCCTCCCGCCAGATCAGGTCGCTGGCCAGCGCCGACCCGCCAGGGGAATCGATCCGCAGCACGATCGCTGCCACCTTGTCGTCCTTGGCCGCCTCGCGGATCGCCTTGATAACGCTATCGGAGCCAGCCGAGCCGCCGCCGAGGAGTTCGTCTTTCCCCTTCCCTTCCTTGATCTCGCCCGTGAGATAGATAATCGCGATCTGTTTGTCTTTGCTGGCCGCCGCCGACTGCTTCTGGCCAGACAGCAGTTCGACGAGCTTCACGAGCCCAGCGATGCCGGAGAAATCGTTGTCGAGCTTCTGCTCGGCATAGTCGCGGGCCACCTTTGGCTGGTCAATCTTGAGCTGCCCGGCGAGCCCGCTGATCAGCTCGTCCTCGTAGCCGACCGCATCGATGAGCTTCGCCTCAAGGGCCTGCTCCGGGGTGAAGACGCCCGTATCGATAAGTTCCCGCACACGATCGACCGATAGCTTGCGATCGGCGGCGATCCGTTCGACGAGTTGTTCGTAGAGATCACCGACAAAATCCTCATACTGCTTGCGGAGCTGCGGGCTCATGCTCGTGCGTGTCAGCGGCTCGCCCGCCCCCTTAAACTCGCCCACCTGCAGGATCTCGGCATCGACGCCGAGCTTGTCGAGCATCGCCTTGAAGAATGTCACCTCTGTCCGCACTCCCGTGATTTCAAGCGTCGCGGCCGGCGGCATCGAGATCGTGTCGCAGGCCGACGCCACCAGATAGTGGATCGGGTCGGAGCCGACCAAGTGGGCGGCCACGGGCTTGCCCGCCTTACGGATTCGGCCGATCGCGGCCCGCAGCTCCTCGGCTCGGCCGCGGCCAATGCTGGGCGATTCGATTGACAACACAACCCCCTTCACCCGCGGGTCGGTGGCCGCCTTGTCGAGCCGCTCAATAACACGGTGAAGCTGCGGCGAGACATCCGCCAGCAGGCCCCCCTGTCCGACGCCATCGGGAATCGCACCGGCGAGTGTGATCTGGGCGATCACGGTAGTCTTCTTCTTGGCAGCTTTGGCCGGCGCCTCCGCAGCCGGTGGCTCGGCCGTTGCGGGCTGCGAACGGCCGACGACGGGCATCAGCGCAACTTCGGCCGCAATCACCGCCAGAACCCATCCCACCCCGGCAAAACAGGCCAGCGTCCTGCGAACGACACTCTTCACCCGGTCAGAAAAAATACGCATCGGTCGGTGCCTCCGGAGGGGGACTTGAAAATGAACGGTCGTACAGTAAGATACTGGCGTGCACGATGATTTGAGTCGATCCATACCGCTGGCTGAAAGCCGCACGGCATAGTGCAGTGGTGATTAGCAAGCTCTCAGCATCCTCTCAGCCTCCATCATAGACCACTTCCCTACCCTCGTCCAAAAGGAAAGCGGCCACCCGCTTGTCAATCATGCCGCAGACTTCGTCCAAAGCTTCGTCCCGAGCTTCGTCCCGAGCTTCGTCCCGAGCTTCGTCCAAGACTCTTCCAAACAAGAGCCGCTCCCCCGTCGCCAAATCCACCGGTCGACCAGTTGTGAAGCGGGCCTCGGCCGCGGCCCTGCGGAGCGTAGCCGCGCTTCAAAACGGACTGTTCAGTGGGATGCTGAGTGGGGCTGATTCGAGCATTGAACGAGACGACGTGCCCACCGAACGGCAGATGGAGATCTACGCGTTCATCCGCAACAAGATCCATACCCGCGGCTTTGGACCGACGGTTCGCGAGATCGGCTCGGCCTTCAAGATTCGTTCACCCAACGGCGTGGTCTGCCATCTCAAGGCGCTCGAGCGAAAGGGACTGATCACCCGTGGCAAAAACATGTCTCGGGCGATCGAACTGGTGGCTGAACCGGCACATAATCGTGGCCTGCCGCTGGCTGGCTGGGTAGCCGCCGGCACGCTGCGGCCCGCCGAAGAGCAGAGCGAACGGATCGACTTTGAGACCCTCTTCAAGAAAGAAAGCCATTTCGTATTGAAGGTGATGGGCGACTCGATGATTGACGCCCAGATTGCCGATGGCGACTGGGTGGTGATCCAAAAAAAGCAGACGGCGCATTCCGGAGACATCGTCGTGGCACAGACAGAAGACGGCGAGGCAACGCTCAAATATTGGTTTCCGGAGCGGGACCGCATCCGACTTCAGCCAGCCAACAACTCGATGAAGCCGATTTATGTAAAAAATGCCCGCGTTCTCGGCGTGCTCGTCGGAGTCGTTCGCAAAACCGGCTAGATCGACGAACTCTCTGCTGGAACACGGCGAGTTTTAAAGCTTACCGTTCTTCGTGGAGGCGAGTTTTCCAACTTGCCGAAGAGGACAAGTTGAAAAACTTATCCCACAAAAAAGAGACGACAGCACCAGCGGGCGGAGGCCCGCCAAGCAAAAACGATCACGATGATCGTGTTTTGTGTGAAACGGACAAGTTGGAAAACTTATCCCACAGCCGGAGCCGACTCCTGCAGTTGATGGAGCTTGTTGTAGAGCGTCTTGAGACTGATGCCGAGCTCTTCGGCAGTCCGAGCCTTGTTGCCATGGTTGCGTTCGAGGCCCTCAAGAATCGCCCGGATCTCAAGATCGCGGAGGCTTTCCGGCCGCCGTGGCGACGGCACGGCCGCTGGCGGGTGAACGATTAGGCTCTCAATGTCGCGGGGCACCGCAGCGCCGAGCCGGGCTGGCAGATGCTCAACCAACAGTGGCAAATCGTCGCAGAGCACCAGCGCATGCTCAACGACATTGGCCAGTTCTCGGATGTTCCCCGGCCAGCGATGCTGGACGAGAATGGCCAGCACATCCGCCGCCACCACCACGCTGCCTAGTGGCGTCTGGGGTCGCGACCGGCGGATAAAATGCTGAACCAGTTCTGGCAGATCGTCGATCCGTTCGCGAAGCGGTGGTACGGCGATTTCAAAGGTATTGATCCGAAACAGCAGATCCTCACGAAACTCGCCGGCAACTACCATCTCCTCCAGTGAACGGTGGGTGGCGCAGACCACGCGAACATCAACCATGATCGGCTGGTTGTCACCCACCCGGCGAATCTCTCCGCTCTCAAGCGCCCGCAGCAGTCGTGATTGCAGCGGCTTGGGGAGCTCGCCAATCTCATCGAGAAACAGCGTGCCTCCATCAGCTACCTCGAAGAGGCCAGCGCGATGCTCATCGGCACCGGTAAACGCCCCCTTGCGATGCCCAAAAAGTTCGCTCTCCACCAGATGCTCGGGCAGGCTGCCGCAGTTGACCGCCACGAGCGGGCCGGCGGCGCGGGGGCTGCCATCGTGGATCCCGCGGGCCACCAATTCCTTGCCCGTGCCAGTCTCGCCGCGGATCAGTACATTGGCGTTGGTCGCCGCCACGCGGGCCACCAGCCGCCTGACGCGATCCAGGCCTGAAGACGCCCCCACCAACTGGCTCGTACCCTCGGCCCGGCGCACCCGGCGCTCCAGCGCCCGGAGCCGGCTGGTCAGCTCTCGCTTCTTCCGCACCCGTTCCAAAACAGACTGGATCTCGGCCAGCTTGCAAGGCTTGGTGAGATAATCAAAGACACCCTGCCGCACTGCTGTCACGGCGCTCTCAAGCGATGACTTGCCAGTGATAATCACCGCTTCGGTGTCGGGCGATGTCTCCCGCACCCGTGCGATCACCTCCAGCCCGCCGACGCCCGGCATATCGAGATCGACAATGACGCAGTCGTAGGCGGTGCGGTCGAGCGCGGCGAGCGCCGTACGGCCGTCGGGGCAGACGGTCGCCTCGTGGCCGAGCCGCGGTAACTCGATCCGCATCAACTCCTGGATCGACAGCTCGTCGTCGGCGAAGAGGATTCGCATCGGCTTGACATGTGGCTTCATCTAAAATTCCCTGACTATCGTTGGCTGTGCGTCTCTGGATTAGAAATTACTTATGCGGCATGAGCCGGTGCGGGGCTCAGCGGCGCGGCGGTCTCGCCGATGGCAGCCAGTGGCAGCGTGATCCGAACCATCGAGCCCTGTCCGACGCCGGCGCTTGCGGCCTCAATCCGACCGTTGTGATCAGCGACAATGCGGTGCACGATTGAGAGCCCGAGGCCCGTTCCCTGCCCTGACCGGCGGCGGGTGAAGAAGGGTTCAAAGAGATGCTCAAGCACCTCGTCGCTCATGCCGCAGCCGTCGTCGGTGATCGTCAGCACCGCCTCGGCGCCGCTCCGACGCACGCCCACGCAGACATGCCCCGCCTCATCGACCGCGTCGAGTGCGTTGACAAGGAGGTTGAGGACGACCTGTTTGAGTTCCTGCGGGTTGACCATCACCAGCATGTCGGGACCTTCCTCAATCTCAATCGAGCGGCCGGCAAACCGGCCAATGTGCCGCAGCATGTCGGCGACATCAGCCACGAGGGCCGTGAGGGCCGTTGCCTGCCGGCGAACCTCGCCGAGTCGGGAGAAGTCGAGCAGCTTCTCGGTGATCCCCTTGCAGCGGAAGGCCTCCGTCTGGATCAGTTCCAGATAGCGTTTTATGATCCGTCCATCAGCGTCGTTGGTGGCACAGCCCTCGAGCCGGCTCTCCAGCGACTCGGCACACATCGCGATCGATGCGAGCGGATTATTGATCTCGTGGGCCACGCCAGCCGCCAGAAAGCCGACGCTGGCTAATTGTTCGCCGCGGATCACCTCGCGGGTGCGGAGCTGCACCTGTCGGTCGAGGTCGTCGCGGATCTCCTCAAACCGCTCAGTCATGTCGTTGAGCGCGGCAGCGAGTTCCGCCATTTCGTCACGGCTGTCGATCTTGAGTCGAAACTTAAAATCGCCCGCTGCTACGCGGCGGGAGCCATGACCCAGTAGCCGCAGTGGCCGGAATACCCAACGGTAGGTGAGCATGGCGAGTGCCGCCAGGAGCGTCACTGAGGCGAGGGCCGAGGCCCAGGTGGTGATGATGAGCGTGCGATAGCCGCTGCGGACCTCGTGCGAAAGGTCATGGAGCCGTTCCTGCAGATAGGTAGGCAGCGCCGCCGACAGCTCGGCGAGCTGCTCGAGATGTGGCCCGCTCTCGAGGAGACGGCCGCGTTGCCAGGGCACGCTGGGCTCGTCGACCGGGGGTTGCTCAGCCACAATGACGTCGATCTTGTTGAGGCAGACGTTGATGGCGGCGGCCGTCTCCCGTTCACGGCTGCGGTCGCCAAAGGGAAACGGCATGTTGTCGAGTTCACCTTCCACAAGTTCGTCGCAGTAACGGTCGAGCGTCCAGCGGGTGCGGGTGATCTGGCCTGTAAATGACTCGGCAAAGACTGGCTCCTCGTCATCCTCCTCCGTAAACGCAGGAGGCACGGGAGATTCGACACCAAACTCCGCCTCGCCTGAGAGCGCCTGGGCATGGACGAGCCGCAGGCTGCCAACACTGGCGTTGAGTTCGCTGGCACGGGGCAGCTCCGCTGCGCGGCAGCTGAGCGACCGCACCAGTCGCCGGTAGGAATAGACGCCGAGAAAGCTGCTGGCCGACAGCACGGCCACCATGACGCCGACAAGGAGACCGCCAAGGAGCAGCTTATTGCGAATCGGCCGTCGCTTGATCATGCCTGAGCTCCCTAATGGCGCATGAAGTGCAGTGGCGCATGAAGTGCAGTGGCGCACGAAGTGTTCTCATTACGAAGCACGGACTCTCGCCGCCAGCAGCCAGCAGGCTGCGCGGACGGGGGAACATAGCAAAAGCCGATCCCGCGGCAAACGGGGAATAGTGGCTGCAAACGCTGCTTTATCAGGAGAGAAAAGTCGGAGCCGGGATCGGCGGAAGGATTACGAGTGAGCGGCTACACCAGCCCAAACCGCTTCCGAAAAAACCACTCGGTGCAGAGGCAGCCGATCAAGAGCAAGAGCATTGGCCACTTGTCCCAGACGGCATACGACCACTGCTCGGTTGTCTCGAATGCCGGCGGCTTGTTGGCGATCTCCTCGAAGATGCTAGGCAGTTCCTCAGGCAGCCGCACGCCGCCGCCGGTCCCCTCGGCCAACTGCCGCATCAGCCGCGGGTTGGCCCGCGGGTTGGCCAGTTCCAGATCTTGCCGTACCACTGTAAACCGCGCAGTGCGTTCCCGCGGAGCCGCCTCTCCGGGCCGCGCCGCCTTCACCACGAGCTTCCAGTCACCCGTGTCGGCAAAGTCGGCCACCGTGCCCGTGAAAGTCTCACCCCGCCTCGCGATCCGCACAGGCCGCGACTGTCCCGTCGGTGAGACAGCCATCGCCTCCAGTGTCGCATCGTTCACATTGGAGCCATCGGGCTTTGTCAGGCCGGCATCGAATGCCAGCGGCACGCCGGGCGAGACCCGTCGCTGTGCGAGCCGCACCCAGAGTGAGTCTTCCTCGTCGTTATCCTGCTTGGCGAGCCAGAGCACCAGCTGGCGCCAGAACCGGCGATGCTGCTCGACCGCCCCCTGCATCGCCCACCGCCAAGTGGAGTCGCCCGCGAAGGCGAGCACTCGGCCGTCGCCATATTCGCGGCCGACAAGCAGGGGCCGACCATCAGCAGTCACCGCTAACGGCTTCGCTGTCGGCACGAGCCGCCCGAAATCGTTCGCCCCCTCAAGCGTCGGCAACGCCGTCCAAGCCGCCCGTGACTCTTGCTCGGTTTTCCCCTGCCGAAGGATCGAGATGTTGCCGAAGCGGCCATCAGGAAGCATCTGGAGCGGCCCCTTGATGTGGAGGCTCTCCCGCACCGACTCGTTAAACGGCTGCCGCGCAAGCCGGTCGGGCTCGAAGGGAAGCGCGGGGGCGAGGGCAGAGCTGCTCCAGCCACCGGCCTCAAAGGCATGAAAGCCGCCGAGCAATCCGAGGCCAGCACCTGCCTGGACCTTGCGGAGAATCCTCTGCAAATCCTCGCGGCGGAGGGCCGAGGCATCGAGGTCGCCAATGATGAAGACGTTGTAGTTGACGTCGAGCGGCAGCTTGAGATCGATCGGCCAATTCGCTCGACGGGCCGAATCGATCCAGCGAAAGTCGACCTGCATGTCGGGGCTGGCGGAGAGTACTCGACGCAGAAACCGCTGCTCCACTCGGAGGCTGCCTTCGAGATAGAGCACCCGCAGGCCGCCGTCGACAACCTGCACGAACGTGGAGAGTTCGTTGTTTGTCACGACGACTTCCCCCTCCTGACTCTCGATAACAAGCGACAGCTTTCGCTCGCCGAGGCTCTGTGGGGTCCACGTGAGTCGAACCGCCTCCTCGGTCTGTCTGCCCCCCTTCACCGTCGTGCGGGCCACCTCCTCCATACCGTCCGAGTCATTCTCAGCAAGCAGCTTGACTACGACATCCCGGTCAGAGAGTCCTTCAAGCCGCACGCGGCCCGCGACCTCGAGCTGGTTCTTCAGATAGACAGTCTCGCCCACCGACAGGTTCACGACCGCAGCATCACGCCCCTGCCCCGCCCCGAGCTGCTGGCCGAATGTCACACTCCAAATCGGCGTGCCCGCATCGCCGACCATCCGGGCGGCCGACTGCGGCGGCTCGTCGCGGGGCGGATAGGCATGCTGTCCGCCATCACTCAGCACGATCACGCCGGCGAGCTGTCGACCGGCCACGGCCCGTGTGGCGTCGGCGATCGCCGCACCAATCGCCGTCTGGTCGGAGGACTTGCCCGCCACCCACTTTGAGAGCGGAAACGGATCGTCGCCGACCGCAACCACAGCCCGCAGCTCGCGATCGAACGCGTAGGTGGCGATGTCAAAATCGGCCGGCGCCACCAGCGCTTCCGCTGCCGGTCGTGCGGCCCGAAGCGCCTCGGTCAATTCTTCCCAGCGGGTGCGACCGTTGGGGCCGTCAGCGACCGTCATGCTTTTCGAAGCATCAGCCAGCACCACCACTGTGCCCTGCTGCCGCGCCTGCCGAGTCGAGACAAACGTCGGCCGCACCATGCAGAGCACGAGCGCGACAAACGCACCGAGCCGCAGGAGCACGAGCAGCAGTACGCGGCCCCGAGTTACGCGAGAGCGATCGGGTGAGGTTGACAGCAATACCGCCGCCAGAAGGGCCGCGACGAGGGCGACCAGCAACCATGAGCCGACGGGTTCAAAGTGCACAGCCACACGCTGCAGGGTGGTGACCGCGATCATGCGCCCACCTCCTGTTCGACCACATCCGGCAGGGGCGGGGGAGCAGTGTCGGCTGGTCGCCCCGGCACCGGTGGCGGCCGTTGTATTGCCGGTGCCGCTGCAGCAGCTTCCGCAAACTCTGCGGCCATGCTCGCCCCGGCCTCGGTCTCCTCACGCGGCGCATAAAACCGGTTGGCCACGATCCAGTCGGCCGCCATCACCGCAGCGGCCAGCAGGATGATCCAGCCGAAGAGTTCCGAGCCGACGCGTTCGAGATTGACGTCTCGCACCAGTTCGGCCTCATTGCGGGCAACTTGCTGGCCGGCTCCCCACACCGTGGCGAGTGCCGCCGGTTCAGCGCGGGTGAAGTCGGTGGCGGCTGGGTCGAGGGTGGCGCTAAAACCTGTTGCGATGCCAGCGGCCATCCCGCCCGCGCGGACGACATAATTACCCGGCAGTTGCGTGGCGGTAACAGTGACCGTGCCACGGGCCTGATCGATGGCGACCGGAAACTCATCACCACTTGGTGGCCGGACGAAGGCGTCCGGCACGTCGCGGCGCGGCACATGCAGGCAGGCCGGCCGGCCCGCCACCACATTCAGATCATCGGCCGTGTCGATCGCCCACAGCAGCGCCTCGTTGGCGAGCATCACGAACGGCCAAGGCTCAAAGCCGGTGGCGAGCGTGTTCCAGGCCTCGGGATTATCGGCCGCCTGTGAGACTGGGGTCGTGATGGTCACCACCATTCCCTGGCCGAGCTTGTGTTCGATCACAGCAGGCAGGCCGTTGCGGTAGGCAGTCACCACGTGGGCCGTAGGTTCCGCGGCAGCGCCCGCTGCGGTCACCGGCGGCGTGAACTCCTTCAGCAGAAACTCCCAGTGCCGCGTTACCGGAAAGTCCTGCCACGGCACGGCATCGCCTACCCGCCGGAACGCGGCAAGCAGCGGATGGTCGAGTGCCGCTGGCGCGAGGAAATTGTCACCGCCAGCCGATCGCCAGACCCGCACGATCCCGCCGCCGAGCACTCGCTGCGACGCCTCGCTGTTGAAGCGGGCCGCGTCGCCGGCCTGGGGACCGAGCCAGACCACGAGCCCACGACCTGTATTCACCCATTGTCCAAGCAGTTCCCACACCGCGGGCGGTAGCGGTGGCGGATCGACCAGTACGATGCCGCGGAAGTCATCCCAAGCTGTCGTTTCCAGCTTCCCGGAGTCGATGAGCGTGACCTCGAAGGCCGCCTTGCCCGCCTTCTTGAGCGCCATCGGCGCGATTGCCTGCGTGAGGAACAGGCCCGTCCGTGACTCAGGCGCCGGCGCGGCCACGAGCACGCGGGCCGCGGCACCCACCTCGACGGTGAAGGCCCGGGAATCGTCTGCCTCCAGATCATCAGTGCCGTCGATCACGACGCGGCCCTGCCGGATACCCGGTTCCAGGCCGGTGATTTCGAAATCGAGCTGCCCACTGGCGACTCTCCCAGTTCCTTTCTCAGCGCCTCTCTTCCAGACGCCAGGCTTCACGGCCCGCCGCGTGGTCCGGCCGTCGGGCGACACGATGTCTACCGCCACTGACCGGCCTGCGTCGGTTCCGACCCGGCTGGTTGCCACCGAGAGTCCCAGCGGCGTGCCAGCGGGAATCCTGTTGCTGGAGAGTTCGACCGATTCGATCGCGAAGTTGCGGGCTGCCGTCGCCCCCACGTCGATGACCAGCAGGCTCGTGTCGGGTTGCGACATCGCGAGATCGAGCGGCACGGCGTTCTCCCACGCGCCCTGGGAGCAATCGGTAAAGAGATAGATCTCGCGGCGGGCCATGCCTGAGCCGGCCAGCAGACGGAGGCTGTCGGCAATCACCCGCGAGAGTGAGGCCACTGGCGCGGCCGCGGCGAGCCGGTCGATCCGGGCCGCAGCCGCCGCGATCGTGGCTGCAAATACTTGGGGACCGCCGCCGGTGTCGAGAACGGCCACCTTGCTTTCGCGTGGCAACTTCTCAAAGAGCACCTTTGCCATTGCCGCTGCCTGCTCCAGGCGTGTGCGGTTTCCCTCTCGCAGGAGCATTCGGGGCGCCGTGTCGAAGATGAATGCCGCCGCCACCGGGCCCTCGCTGTCGGCCAGCCAGCCAGCGCCCCGCAGCACGGGCCGGGCCAGCGCCAAGGCAAGCAGCGCGACCGCCGCCATCCGCAGTAGGAGCAGGAAAATATGCTGCAGCCGGAGCCGACGGCGGTTAGAGACCGCCCGCTGCCGCAAAAACCGCAGTGCCGGAAACTCCCGCTTCACCGGCTTCCGCCGCATCAATAGATGGAGCACGAGCGGCACGGCGACAAGCGCCGCGCCGCCCAGCAGCAGCGGAGTGAGGAACGAAAGTCCCATCCCTAGAGTGTACGGAACTTTCTCGAAGTGACGCATGCCACCTGGCTTGGCCGGCCCGGCGCTGCAGTGCCTCTCAAGGGAACAACACGCATTTGGACAA
>JBAXUW010000170.1:0-7038 GCA_037129495.1 Planctomycetota bacterium
TTTCCTGGGCGGTGACCGGCAGCGGTGGAAACCAGGCGATCGCGGCTGACTTCGCAGGATCGGTGCTGCCGTCGGACAGCGTGTCGTTCGCGGCGGGTGAGGCCACGAAGACGATCACCGTGAGCGTGTCAGCCGATTCGACGGTGGAAGCCGACGAGAGCTTTACGATCACGCTCTCCGCGCCGAACGGGGCCACGCTCGGCACGCCGGCATTCGCGTTGGGCACAATCCGCAACGACGACCTGCCGGTGCTCTCGATTGGCGATGCACGAATCACGGAGACCGACTCGGGCACGGTGAACGCGGTGCTCGTGGTCACGCTCTCCGGGCCCGCGTTCGTGCCGGTCACGGTGTCATACGCCACGTTCGATAGAACGGCGACGACAGCGGGATTCGATTACGTCAACACGACCGGGACGATCACGTTCGCCCCCGGTGAGACCTCGAAAACCATCACGGTTTCCGTGAAGGGTGACACGAGCTTCGAGTTGGACGAGACGTTTGGCGTGAGACTGTCGGCGCCGAATGGCGCCACGATTGCAAAGTCCGAAGGGCTGGTCGCGATCCTGAACGACGATGTTCGCTCGCAGATCGCGATCGCGGCGACCGACGCCAGGAAGAGCGAGGGAAATACTGGTCGCACGGCGTTCACGTTCACCGTTACCCGCACGGGTAGTCTGGTCGGTGACGTTATGCTGCCCTGGAAGGTTAGCGGTAGCGGTGCGAGGCCTGCAGACCGCTTCGACTTCATCGGCGGCGTTCTGCCGACCGGCACGGTCTGGTTCGCCCCGGGACGGCAGACCGCGACGGTCACGGTGAACGTGCTCGCCGACAGTGTAGCGGAGTTTGACGAACAGTTCACGGTCACGCTCCAGGATCCGAAGAATGGGCTCGACTTCCTGGCCGTGGGTGGCGGTTCGGCGACTGGCACGATCCTGAACGACGATGGAGGGGTGCCGCGGACCTTCGCTCCGGCGACGATCCAGGCCCAGGCATTTGCCGGTTCGGCTGTGGCGACGACGCCGTCAAGTAAGACCATTACTCCACAGGCTTTCGCGGCAGTTGGCTTCTCAACTGTGCCGGCGGCTGGAGTTTCGGCAAAGAAGGCCCAATTTCCGGCGATGCCGCGATTCTGACGAAGCGAGCGTGCTTGTCTCATTCAATCCAAACGAGCTCTATGCCCGAGCGGTTGAGGCGTATTCTGCCGGCGACATAGTCGCGGCCGGTGCCGCGTGCCGCGCAGCGCTTGATGCTGACCAGCACCACGCCGATGCCTCGTTTCTGCTCGGCGTCATCGCCGTCGACCAGCAGCGGTTCGAAGACGCTCGCGTCGCGTTCGCCCGAGCCCGGACCTTAAGGCCCGGAGATGCCCGCTTCCTGCACGGCTACGGCGAGGCCTGCCGCTCCCTTGGACGGCTCGAGGAGGCCACCGAGGTGTTGCGGGAGGCCGTGCGGATCGATCCCAATCTCGCGGCTGCGCATAACGCGCTGGGCATCATTGCCCTGGACGCGGGCGATATCGACGACGCGGTTGCGCGGTTGGCCGCCGGAATCAAGGCGCGGCCCGACTATGCGCGGCTGCACCTCAACCTCGGAAGGGCTCTGCAAGTTGGTCAGGATGTCGAGGCCGCGATCGACTGCTATCGAGAGGCGCTCCGGCTCGACCCGCGGTACACGATCGCCCTCAACAATCTGGGTGCAGCCCTTCATGCACAGGGCAAAGTTGCGGAGGCGGTCGTGCCGCTGAGGCGGGCGATCGAAATCACTCCGAACTACCCCGAGGCGCACTTCAACCTCGGCAACGTTCTCGCCTCGGCGGACGACCCGGCGGCGGCCCTCGCAGCCTATCAAGAGGCCGTGCGGCTTCGACCGGACTATTTCAAGGCCCGCCTGCAGGCTGGGATCGCGCTCGACGCGCTCGGCCGGAGGGCCGAAGCGATGGCCGTCTTCGAATCGCTGGTTCAGGCACACCCGGACTCCCGCGAGGCCTGCGAGCGGCTCTCGCTCCTGTTGATGGTGAGCAACCAGTGGGACCGCGTCCGCCACGTGCTCAAACCGCTGGCCATCCCCGGTACAGCTCCCCACAACAACCTGGTTTACGCCAAGCAGATGCTCTGCGACTGGGGCAACCGGGCGGCCGACATCGACGCCCTTGGAGCGCTCGTCGACACCCGGCTGGCTGCAGGAAACCTGAGCGGCGTGCCGCCATTTTATTCGATCGTCTTTGCGTGGTCTCCGACCAGGCAGCTCGAAATCGCGCGGGCCGAATCGCGCGCTCTCTCGGCCAAGCATGAATCGCTTCGGCAGGAGTTGGCGGCTCGGCGACCGCCACGGCCACCGGGCCGCCTGCGAATCGGCTACCTTTCCGGGGATTTCTACGACCACGCGGTCAGTCATCTCGCGCAGGGTATGTTCGCCCAGCACGATCGGCACGAGTTCGAGGTCTACGGATATTCCTACGGCCCCGCCGACGGCAGCCGCTACCGTTGGCGAATCGAGCAAGAAATCGAGCGTTTCGTCGATGTCCGCGACATGCGGATCGGGGATGTGGCTCGCCGGATCGCCGCCGATCGAGTCGACATCCTCGTCGACATGATGGGCTTTTCCGGCTACACGCGGTTCGAGGCCATGGCCGCCCGACCGGCACCGGTCCAGATGAGTTGGCTGGCGTATCCGGGGACGACCGGGGCAAACTTCATCGACTATGTGATCGGCGACCGCTTCACAACTCCCGTGGAGAACGCCGCCGACTTCAGCGAGCAGCTGCTCCGGCTGCCGCACTCCTACCTGATCACCGATCACGGGCAGCCCGTGGCGACCGCGAGCCGCCGACGGGATCACGGATTGCCGGAAACGGGCTTCGTGTTCGCCTGCATCAACAACGCCTACAAGTTTGAGCCGGTGATTTTCGGCGCTTGGATGCGGATCCTGTCGCAGGTGCCCGGCAGCGTGTTGTGGCTGAAGAGCGGCGGGCCGACGATGGAGGACTATCTGCGACGTGAGTCCCGGCATCGGGGCGTGTCGCCGGAGCGGCTGCTTTTCATCAGAGAAAATATTCCGAAGCCGGACCATCTCGCCCGCCTGCGGTTGGCTGATCTCTTCCTCGACACGCACGCCTACAACGCCCATACCACGGCCGTCGATGCACTCTGGGCCGGACTGCCGGTGCTCACCTGGCCGGGTTCGACCTTCGCCAGCCGCGTGGGTGCGAGCCTTTTGGCGGCGGCCGAACTGCCCGAACTGATCGCCTCGGGTCTCGATCACTACGAACGTCTTGCCGTGGCGATGGCCGAAGCGCCGGGTGAAATGGCTCGCCTTCGCGACACGCTCGCCCGCAACCGCGGCACCTGCCCGCTTTTCGATACGCCGCGCTTCGTCCGCAACTTGGAGCGGGGCTACCGTGCCGCTTGGGCGATCCACGAGGCTGGCGAGCGGCCACGGTCGATCGATGTCTCGGAGCTCGAGGATGACCCTTATCCCGGTTGGACCGCCAAGGCAGATCGGAAGCCATTCCGCGATGGTGCATAGCGCTGGCAACTCCTCATAATTCGCCGTAGGCTCAGCCAACCCGCTGCTGGCAAGAGCCAGGGTGGGTTTCCGAATGACGGCGATTCATCCTCAGCAAGGCGTGACCATGGCGAGCATTCCTTCGAAAGCCGAAACAATCGGCACACCGGAAGAGCCTTGGCTGACGGCGTTGGCGTCGCCGAGCTTTTGCGACTGGCTGGAAGAGCAGCAATGCAGCCTCGCCTTCACGACCTACCAATCCGGGAAGCTGTTCCTGGTGGGGAGAAAAGCCGAGCGGCTTGCGGCCTTGCCATTTTCGATCTTCAACCGCAACTTTCCGCACTGCATGGGAATGTGCGCCTCGGCTGATGCGAGAACGATCTGGTTGAGTTCGCGGTATCAGATCTGGCGGCTTGAGCGGACGCGAGCCGTCGCGGCGCCCTACCGCGTTCAGGGCTCCGTGGACGCCGCGGTCGACGCAGAGGCACCGCTCTGGGCAGCCCAGGGCTACGACTTCAACTATGTGCCGCGGATCGCCTACACGACCGGCTATATCGACGTTCACGACATGGGGCTCGATGCCGACGGGCGGCTCGTATTTGTGAACACCATGTTTGGCTGCCTGGCGACCTTGAGCGAGCGTGCCAGCTTCACGCCCCTGTGGCGGCCGCCGTTCATAAGCGCGCTTGTGCCCGAGGATCGCTGCCATCTCAACGGTCTGGCCATGCGGGACGGGAGGCCGGCTTTCGTGACGGTTGCGGGCCGCTGCGACGTCGTGGACGGCTGGCGTGACAAGCGTCGTGACGGCGGCTGCGTGATCGACGTTGTCACCGGCGAGACTGTGGCTTCCGGGCTTTCGGTGCCGCATTCGCCCCGCTGGTATCGAGACCGGCTCTGGCTGCTCAATTCGGGTACGGGCGAGTTTGGCACCGTCGATCTTTCAAGCGGCCGTTTCGAGCCGATCGCGTTTTGCCCAGGATATCTTCGCGGCCTTTCCTTCAGGGGCGATTACGCCGTCGTCACGCTCTCGAAGCCGCGGGATCAGTCTTTCCGCGGTCTTGAACTCGACGGTCGCCTTCAAGCGAAGGGAGCGGAACCGCAGTGCGGCCTGCAGGTGATCGACTTGCGGACCGGGGTAGTCGCGGAATGGCTGAGGATCGAGGCCGCTGCGGTGACGGAGCTCTATGATTCCGTGGTTCTCGTCGGCGTTCGGCAGCCGATGGCCTTGGGGTTAACAAGCCCCGAAATCGAGCAGCTGATCGTCACCGACGAGGCGTGCTGAACGGTGGGGGATTGAGCCTGCCCGAGGTACATTGGTTTTTTCCGAGCAATATGCGGTTTTCCACCGTGGCCGAACGATTGACCCGGACGGTACAAGACGGTACTTTTAGGGGGTTGGTGTCCACAGAGGGGGACCCTTCCCCACTCTTCAAGAGGCTCGAAAGTCCGCCGTTGATTTCGCTGTGGCGAGCAGCCACCGCTCTGGATCCGTGCCCGCATCCTGACCGTAGAGAGCTGAAGCATGATCAAGCTGCAACTGTGGCCGAATCGCTGGTGTCGCCGTATCCGAAGTCCTCGGCGGCGAAAGTCGCTGTGGCAATCGCTCAAAGGCTGGGAGCCGATGGAATCGCGGCGGATGCTGGCCGCGGATCCGTTCCCCTACGTGCAGTCGATCAGTCTTGTGGGGTCGTCTCCGTCGACCGGCACGAGCGTCAGTTGGAATGTCAAGTTCAGCGAAACAGTGGCCGGCGTCGATGCCAGCGACTTCGCACTCGTGGTCTCGGGTGTGACAGCTACACTACCACTCGCGGTTACCGGAAGTGGTGCGACGTACACGGTGACCGCGAATAAGATCTCAGGCAGCGGCACGATCGGCCTGAACCTCGTGGACGATGGAACGATTCGCGATCAGGCCAACAATCCGCTCACTACTCCAAATGCCGCCGCGGCGTTCGCGCCTCAGGTTACGTTCGCCACTGGAGTTAGTACCGGCGGATTTGATGCGGTCACCGTTGGGGACTTGAACGGCGACGGCAAGCCCGATCTCGCCGTCGCAAACTTTCAATCCGACTCCGTGAGCGTACTGTTGAACACGACGCCCGCGGGTGCCCAAACGCCTACGTACACGCCCCCAGCATCGTTCGCTACTGCGACAGCGCCCAGTTCTGTCTCGATCGGCGATCTAAACGGCGACGGCAAGCCCGATCTCGCCATCGGTAACTTCTACTACAACTCGGGCGGAAGCCCCGAAACAAGCTCTTCCACAGTAAATTTGCTTTTGAACACAACGGCTACTGCCTCCACCGCGCCGACATATGTGGCTCAGCAGGTAACTTTTACCGCTGGGGCCAGGCCTCGGTTCGTCTCACTGGCCGATCTCAATGGTGACGGCAAGGTCGACCTTGTCATCGCTCATGATTATTCCAAATGCGTGAGCGTGCTGTTAAACACAACGACGACGGGATCAACGTCACCTTCGTTTGGCGGACGGACCACATTCGCTACAGGCAGTAGTCCCAAATTTGTCGCGATTGGTGATCTGAACGGCGACGGCAAGCTTGATCTCGCCGTAGCGAATGCGTCTTCCAGTAGCGTGAGTGTGCTCTTGAATACAACGGCCACGGGAGGCACCACGCCTTCATACGCCGCCCAGACTACATTTGCCACGGGCGGGACGCCTCAGTCCGTGTCGATCGGAGACCTCAACGGCGACGGTAAGCCAGACCTCACTGTTGCCATCACAAGCGGAGGATCGGATTCCGTAAGCGTCCTCCTCAATACAACCGCGTCGCCCGCTACGACGCCTTCGTTCGCTGCGAAAGCGACGTTCGCTTCCACCTACTTCTCTACTAGATCGGGTTCACTTGGCGACTTCAACGGGGACGGCAAGCCCGACATTGTCCTCGTGAGCAAAGCCAGCGACGGTTCGGCTGTGAGCGTGCTCTTGAACAAAACCACGACTGGCGCTACGACGCCGTCGTTCGCTACACCGACACAGTTCAGCGCGGGAAGTTCTTATTCGGTTGCGGTCGGCGACGTGAATGGTGATGGTAAGCCCGACGTGGCCGTCGCCAACGCTAGCAACTGTTCCGTCGGCGTTTTGCTCAACCAGAATCGGGGTGGCTTCGTCGGCGCCGTGGCGACAATCGTCGACCCGTTCCCGTACGCCGTCGGGTCCATCGCGGCGACCTACGAGAAGTACCCGAACGCGCGCGGCATCCTCCCGGCGATGGGGTACGGCGACGAACAGGTCGCCGAGCTCGAGAGGACGATCGAGGCGACTCCCTGCGACGTCGTCGTCGTCGGGACGCCGATCGACCTGACCCGCGTCCTGAAGATCCGCAGGCCCGCCGTGAGGGCCCGCTACGTGTTGCGCGAACGGACCCCCGGACTCCTCGAGGAAGGGGTCAGGCTTTGCTTATTTGGAAAATTTGCTTATTCCCCGGAAAATAAGCAAATTTCCAGAATAAGCAAAGCCTGACCCATGTCTCCGTTCCGTCCCGGGGACCGTCTCCTTCACCGGTACAACGT
>JBAXUW010000171.1:0-6905 GCA_037129495.1 Planctomycetota bacterium
GTGAGAAGGGTCAGGGTGAGAAGGGTCAGGGTGAGAAGGGTCAGGGTGAGAAGGGTCAGGGTGAGAAGGGCGGCAGCCCGGCTGCGGAGGGCGATGGCAGCGCACAGGGTGGCAAGCCATCTGCTGGTCAGCCCGGCAAGGGAGCGGCCCCGGGCGATCCCAGTCAGTCGGGCGAGGCGGGCGATAAGCCGAGCGATCAGCCGGCGGCGGGCCCTCCACCACCGCCGGGGTCCGGCCAGTCGAGCCCAGTGGGCGGCGGCGGCCAGTCGGAAGGCGCCGCGCAACCGGTGCAGGGCGGAACTGCTCCGCAGGGCCTCCCGCCGTCACGCGAAACCGAGTGGGGACGGCAAGAGTTGGAAAACGCCCGCAATGCGGCCGACCTCGCGATCGAACATCTCCGCACGTCGGTAGAGTCGGGTCGCACAGACGTGCTTGATGAACTGGGCTGGACACGCGATCAGGCCCGGGCGTTTCTCGATCGCTGGGAAGCGATGCGGCGGCAGGCCGAGAGCGCCGATCCGCAGCAGCGGGGCGAGTTTGAACGCGAACTTCGCAGCCTTGGCCTGCGGACCGGTGGCGTTCAGAGTTCTCGCGACGTGCCCGCCGATGCCAAAGGCGGGCAGGCGGAGGGCCGCCGTAGTCGGCCGCCGAGCGATTATTCCGAGCGGTTTAAGGCATTCATGCAGGGCACCAGCGGCGAATGAGCGACCCGAGTCAGGCTGGCCATCTCTTTGAAGGCCCGCGCTATCTTGCCGCCTTCGGCCCGCAGCGGGTGCAGCACTGTTTCACCGACGTGTTGATCCTTGGCGGTGGACTCGCTGGCCTGCGGGCAAGCTTGGCCGTGGATCCACGGCTCGCGGTGACGGTGGTCACGAAGGACGATCTGCAGAGCTCCTCGAGCCAGTGGGCGCAAGGAGGCATCGCCAGCGTCGTCGATCCCGAAGACCGCTTCGACAATCATGTCGCCGACACACTCACGGCCGGCGGCGGTCTCTGCCATGAAGACGTCGTCGATTCCGTGGTGCGGGAGGCCCCGTCGCGGATTGCCGAACTGATCGCGTGGGGCACGCGGTTTGATTCTCACAACGGCAGCCTTGAACTGGGCCGCGAAGGTGGGCACAGCCACCACCGCATCGTGCATGCGCTGGGTGACGCGACCGGCCGCGAGGTCATGCGGGCGGTGATCGAACGCACGCAGATGCTGGAAAACCTGGAAGTCTGGCCCGAGACCTTCACGATCGACTTGGTCAATCACGAAGGCGCCTGCCGCGGAGCGCTCGTCTGGAATCCGGCGCACGGCAAGACGCTCGTCTGGGCCCGCCGCACGATCCTCGCCACCGGCGGCGCGGGGCAAATCTATCGCGAGTCGACCAATCCGTCGGGTGCCAGTGGCGATGGCATGGCATTGGCATGGAGGGCTGGTGCTGAACTCCGCGACATGGAATTTATGCAGTTTCATCCGACGGTGCTCTACATCGCTGGCGGTGCCCGCAGCCTGATCACGGAGGCCGTTCGCGGCGCGGGGGCATGGCTCGTCGATCGCGACGGCCGGCGGTTTATGCCGGAGTTTGACCAGCGCGGGGAACTCGCGCCACGCGATATCGTCGCCCGCGCGATCACGGTCGTCATGCACCGCACGCACCATGCCAATGTCTATCTCGACCTGTCGCATCTCGATGCCTCCATGGTGCGGCGGCGGTTTCCCGGGATGGCGGAGATCTGCGGGAAGTTTGGCCTCGATCTCGCGCGAGACCGCATTCCCGTGCGACCCGGTGCGCACTACATGATTGGTGGCGTGAGCGTCGACGACCGCGGCCGCACGTCGCTGCCGGGCTTGTTCGCGGCTGGTGAGGTCACCTCCAGTGGCCTGCATGGCGCGAATCGACTGGCGAGCAATAGCCTGCTCGAGGGCCTCGTCTATGGCAGCCGTGCCGGAGAATCGGCCAGTGCTGAGATCCTCGCGGAAGCACGGGGCGACGGGCAGGAGTTTCACGTGCCTGTCGTTGCGAATCCGCGGTTGATTGAGAGCGTCGGCAAGGGGGGCGAGATCAACGGGTCGCTCGACCTCGCCGACATTCGCAACTCGCTGCGAGCGCTGATGTGGCGGCATGTGGGCGTGGAGCGGACGGGAGATTCACTGGCTGAGGCCCTTGAGACGGTCGAGGGCTGGTGTCGCTATGTGCTTCCCCGACAGTTTGCCGAGCCGCAGGGTTGGCAGTTACAAAATATGCTAGAGGTTTCACGGCTCATGATCCGGGGGGCGATTCACCGTCAAGAGACCCGCGGCGTGCATTTCCGCAACGATTTTCCAGAGACGAGTGCCGACTGGCGAGCGCACATCAGTTGGCAGCGCGGCCGACCGCTGCCGCTTGTCAGCCCCCTGCAGGCTGCCGCCACTGCGCGGGAATCCTGAGAGACCGGGCGATCCTGTTCGGCAGACTCGCGTGCCGCCCTCCACGCCTATCACCCCAACCATGATTATCTCGACAGCCGCGCTGGCGAAGTGGCAGCGGTTGGCTTCCGAGGGGCCCTGCGGTGGACGGAAAAAAGCGGCCGGATTTCGTGATCTCCATGCCTTCTGGACCGGCAGGGGTAGGGCTAAATGCCGCAGAGTCGTTACGATAGGGATTGCCGAAATCGCTGCAGCTCTAAAAATAGAGTCTCGGTCAAACGCCGCGGGCTATCCTTCGGCATTTTCTCCGAATCATTCGCATCAACCTGAGCACGATCAATGCCTACACCCTCCGCTTCTGACCGGGACGCTATGATCGAGGCCGACGGCCTCTGTAAGTATTACGGCTCCTTCATTGCCACCGAAGACATCACGTTTAGCGTGCCACGCTGCCAGATCGTCGCCTTCCTGGGGCCCAACGGCGCCGGCAAGAGCACGACAATGAAACTGCTGACCGGCTATCTGGCCCCCTCCGCCGGCACCGCGCGGATCGCCGGCTACAACATGTCGACCGACCGGCTCTTGGGGGCTGCCCGGCTGGGCTATCTGCCTGAAAACGGTCCGCTCTATCCCGACATGACCCCGCGCAGCCTGTTGGAATTCTTCGCCGATGCCCGGGGGCTCAGGGGCGCCCGCAAGGCCGAGCGGGTCGGCGCCGTGGTCGACCAGTGCGAACTTGGTAGCGTGATCGGCAAGGCGATCGGCAAGCTCTCCAAGGGCTATCGGCAGCGGGTGGGCATGGCGCAGGTGTTGCTGCACGAGCCCGACGTGCTGATCCTCGATGAGCCCACGAGCGGCCTCGATCCTAACCAGATCCGCGGGGTTCGTGAGACGATCCGCCGGCTCGGTACGCAGAAGACGATTCTGCTCTCCACCCATATCCTTCAAGAGGTGGAAGCGATGGCTGACCGCGTGATTCTCATCTCGGAGGGCCGGCTGCGGTTTGACGGCACGCCGCAAGAACTTCGGCTCAATGGCCGCGGCCTCGACGAGCGGTTTCATGAACTGACGCGAGGCGTCTCCGTATGAGGCGTGTGATGGGGCGCGTGCCCGCCGGCGACCGGCGTGGGCGGCCCGACAGTGGGCCGGTTGCGATCTCCACCGCTGCTTCAGCCGATCGATCAATCAATCCTTTGAACCAAGATTTATGAAGGACCAAAACCTATGAAGTGGTATGTGCTCGACGCGGTGTTCAAGAGAAACTTCGTCGCCTACTTTTCGAATCCCACCGGCTACGTCTTCATCTGCGTGTTTGTGCTGCTGGGGTCGCTGGCGGCGTTTTGGCCGCCGGAGTTTTTCAATTCAAACCTCGCTAACCTCGACCAACTCAACCGCTACCTGCCCTACATCCTGCTGGTCTTCATCCCGGCCATCACGATGAGCGTCTGGGCTGAAGAGCGACGGCAGGGCACCGACGAACTGCTGCTCACAATTCCCGCCAGCGACTGGGAGGTGGTGTTTGGTAAATATCTTGCCGCCGTGGGGATCTACACCGTGGCGCTGATCTTTTCCTGCATCTGCAACCTCGCGATCCTGCTGCTCTGGGGAACGCCCGATGCGGGCCTGTTTCTCTCCAACTACCTGGGATACTGGTTTGTCGGCATCGCCATGATCGCCATCGGCGTGGTGGCCAGCTTTCTCACCAACAATCTCACTGTCGCCTTCATTCTGGGCCTCGCCTTCAACGCGCCACTGGTCGTGGCCGACCAGGCGGGGTCGGTGATGTCGACAGGGCTTGCCAAGTGGGTGCGGCCGTGTAGCCTCGCCGAACAGTTCACCGACTTCGGCCGCGGCATTGTCAGTCTGTCGGGTATCGCCTACTTCCTGGGCATCGTAGCGGTCTGCCTCTATATCGCGATGGTCCTGATCGGTCGACGCCACTGGGCCAGCCGCCGGGATGGGGCCCGCCTGGGGGTGCACTTCATGGCGCGGACGCTCGGTCTGGCAGCGGCGGCGGTGGGGGCCGTGCTTTTCTTCCGCGGCGTGGATGTGCGGGCTGATCTTTCGGAGGAGCGAATCAGCTCGCTCTCCCCCGACACCCGCAAACTTCTGCGCGAACTGCAGACCAGCCGGCCGATCGACATCAAGGCTTACGTCAGTCCGACCGTGCCTGAAGACTACACACAGACGCGTCTCAACCTGCTGAACATGCTGCGGCAGTTTCAGCAGTTGGGCCGGGGCAAGATCAACGTGGAGGTCATTCCCACCGATCCGAAAACGGAAGCCGCCGCGCTTGCTGTGCAGCAGTTTGGCATCGAGCCGGTGAGCGTGCTGTCGCGAGTGCGCGGTGCCTATCGCGATGAGAGTATCTTTCTCGGCTGCGCCTTTACGAGCGGTCTGGAAAAGGTCGTGGTGCCGTTTTTCGACAAGGGTACGCCGGTCGAATACGAGCTGATTCGGTCGATCTGCACCGCCGCGCAGCAAAAGCGGAAGCGGCTGGGCGTGCTCACGACCGACGCGGATCTCTTTGGCGGCTTCGACATGGCGACCGGCCAGCAGCGACCGCGGCAGCCGGTGCTGGAGGAGCTGGAGAAGCAGTATGATCTCGTGCAGGTCGACGCCTCGGCGCCGATCACTGACAGCTACGACGTGCTGCTCGCCGTCCAGCCGTCATCGCTCGGGCCGGAGCAGATGAACCACTTGGTCGCGGCTGTCCGCGCGGGTCAGCCGGTGGCGGTGTTTGAGGATCCGCTGCCGGTGCTGATGCAGGGCGTGCCGGGGACGGCGCAGCCGAAGCGGGGGCCCGGCGGGCCGATGGCGATGTTTCAGCCACAGCAGCAGCCCAAGGGAGATATCGGTCAGCTCTGGCAGACGCTCGGCGTCAAGCTTATGGCCCGCGGCGGCCGGCCGGCTATGGGGCAGACCGGTTCCAATCCGCTCATCGTTTGCCAAGACTACAACCCGCATCCGAAGCTTGAACTACCGGATGAGTTTGTCTTTATCGATGCCGATCTGACCACCGACGCTGGGGGCAAGCTGCCCGGCTTCAATCCCCGCCAGCCGATCACGGCCGGCCTCCAGGAGGTCCTCTTTCCGTTCCCTGGAGCGGTCGTCAAGGACGAGAAGGCCGACATCACGTGGACGCCGCTCGCCCAGACGGGCCTCCGCACCGGCACGATCGAGGTCGAGCAGGTGATGGGTAATCGCGGCGACATGCGGCAGCTGCAGCTTTTTGAGAAGCAGGCGAAGCAGACGATGGTGCTGGCGGTGGCGATTGAACGGCAGTCGGCGGAGTTAAAGGAGGCTCGTGAAGCGGCCGGCAGCCAGGGGGCCGCTGCGGCAGGCAAGCCGATCCGGGCCGTCGTCGTCGCCGACATCGACCTCATGGATGGCCGGATCTTCGGCCTCCGCAACCGGCCCGACGAGGTCTTCGGCCTGAATTTTGACAACGTCACCTTCGTGCTCAACATTCTCGATTCGCTGGCGAACGACGACCGGTTTCTCGAGATCCGCAAGCGGAAGCCGAAGCACCGCACGCTGGAACGGATCGAAGACACCGTGGCCGCCGCTCGTGAACGGGCCGATGCGGAGCGGCAAAAGTTTATCACTGAGTTTGACGAGGCGGAGCGGACTGCCAACGAATCGATGCAGTCAGAAGTGGGGGAGTTTGAAAAGAAGATTAAGGAGATGGAGACCAGCGGCGACTCTGATCCGCAGGCGGCCATGCAGGCGATGCAGCAGCTTGCCAGCCGGCAGCGTCTCGCACAGCGGCGGCTCGACACGAAGATCGAACAGATGAAGCGGAAGCGCGACACCGAGGTCGAGTCTGTGGAGCGGCAGCTCGACGGGAAAATCCGAAAGGAGCAGGACAGGCAGAAGTGGTTGGCGGTGCTGCTGCCGCCGATTCCACCGCTGGTAGTCGCGTTTTTCGTGTACTTCCGCCGCCGCGCACTCGAGCGGGAAGGTGTGGCGAAATCACGGCTGCGATAGGTTTGCCACAACGAACACAATGAACACAACAGTCAGGCCTTGAGTATGAATCAGCACGACCAATCAGCGAGGAGTTTTCACGAGATGCACGAGACGGATGCGCATGAGTCGAGAGGCAGCCAGTCGTCTGCGCTGCTTCGTACCGCGATGTTTTTGCTCGGTGGGCTGGCGATGCTGGCGGTGGGTATCACCGCGCAGCCACGGTTTCAAAGTGCGAAGGTCGAGCCTGAGGAGCAGCGGGTGCTGTTTCCCGAACTCTCCGAGTCGTCGAAGGCAGCCAGCCTCGAGATTGTGTCGTATGACGACGAACTCTCCACACTCCATCCCTTCAAGGTGATGCAGTCGGGCGGCGTCTGGGTGTTGCCTGCCCACCAAAACTATCCGGCCGATGCGAAGGACCAACTCGCCGCTGCCGCCACGGCGCTTGTCGATCTCAAGATGCTCGATGTGGTAAGCCAGTCGCCCGGCGACCACGAGACCTACGGTGTGATTGAGCCCAACCCCGAAAAGATCAAGCCTGGCA
>JBAXUW010000172.1:0-6805 GCA_037129495.1 Planctomycetota bacterium
TACCTGTGGTTGCGGAGTCCAAATACTCCCAGAGAAACCGGTCTCCGGTCACAATTTCCTTGGTGCCGAACAATCCGCGATTGTAGGTGACGGTCTTCTGATTGCGCTGAGCGTCGGCAAACGCTGAGCGATTGGCTTCGGAAAGAATGTAGAAGGTGGCGATGCTGGACATTTGATTTAGGGACGGGTGGAATCGCCTAACGGTGGCGATCAGCGGCTCGCGACCTTACGCGGACCACGCCGCCGGATTATATCGCGAGTCCGCTGCATTGCGTGGTTAGAGCGGCGTTGCCAACATTGCTAGGCCTATGCCTGCTTCGACTCCCACTCCGGCCAGATTATGCGCGGTCCGGCTGCTATCAACGGCATAAGACATCATGCGGGCAAAAGCGGCCGCACACCAAGCCGCTCCAACAACGGTGAAGACTTGCACGGACTGGGCGACAAGGCATCCGATTCCAAGGCACAGAAAAAAGCCGCCGTAGGTCGCACGGAACTCGGAGATGCCCAGGGGCCTATCCGGCTCGATGCCTAGGACACGGCCGACGGCTTTTGGGAATAGCAGGCCGAGGCAGCCGAGCATCACGGTCACAACTGCTCCGCAGTTCGGCAACAGCATCATCGCGGGATGAGTCCATTCATTGCTCTAACGATCGCGATCAGCGGCTCGCGACCTTGGTCTTTCCATCAGGACCGATTTTATCGCGAGTCCGCTGCATTGCGTTGTTCTGCTGTGGAAGGACATGACGCGAAGAACGACATCAAGACGGCTCACGCCGCCTTCGATGCCCCTCGATCCGGCAAGAAGACAGAAGCCACCATCGCTGCTCCCGCCAAAATAAGCATACCGCCCCACGCCCACGATGGCAGAACAACGCCAAGCCCCATCAGGATCGGGACAGCGAGCGCGACCACGAACGACACGGTGCGTACAGCGGATTTCATTGATTCATTTCTTTTCATGCTGGTGTAGCAGAACATTCGCGATCAGCGGCTCGCGACCAAGGGATTATCCATCACGCCGGATTTTATCGCGAGTCCGCTGCATCGCTTCGTTCGCCGATTAATCATTTTGTTGGCTCATCGAAGGTGGCTTCTTCGTGGTGGCTGGGGCGTCCAGGAAAACCTCGTTGGCACACCTCTTCACTTCGCGCCGCTCTCGCTTACGCACCACGCCCCGGAAGTTTCGCGGGACAATGTCGCTCGATCTGTGGCTTCTTCTCGGGAAAGGAAAAGCCCGGCTACTCAACCTTTACAGGCAGAACATACTCCGCGAAGTAATCGAGCCCGGGTTCGTAAACTCCTTTGCCGTCCTCTCGTGGGCGGTAAAGTTGCCAACGAATCTCACTCACACCGGCTTTGACCGCCCGATAACGCACCAAATACTTGCCGCACGTGGTTTGCGTGCCGAATTTCTCATCCGGGCTGAAGAAGGCCCCAGCTGCGGGGGCACCGAACTTTGAGTCTGAGTAGCAGACGTCATAGGTTTCTCCGGCTTTCCCGTTCAGGGGGAGTCTGGAGATTTCGCCCTCACGAACAACGCTTTCCGCGGTGATCTCCGGCAAGGACTTGTTTGGACCGTATGGGCTGAACCCCTCCTCTTCCTCTCCGGAAATCCTCGGCCTAGCGCCTGGATGCCAACGAGCTCCCTCTTGATTGATGAAGGTGTAGAGTTCTATGTCAAACGCTTGGCCGACTTTTACAGTCACCGGAGCAGCAGGGACTTTCTGGCCGAGATCCATTACCGCGTAGATGTTGCCGAACATTGCGTTCCTCCCCGCCTTTACCCACCGGAAGAGGTTGGGATTGACGAGTTCGGCATTTTTCTTACCCGCGTTGAAACCGACGTCCAGATTCCGACGTATCTCCGGAAAGCTTGCTGCCGGCAGCACGTGACACGCATTACATGATTGGGCAGCCCCTACCTTCTGCGCATTTTGTTGTTCCTTGTCGGTCGCGGGGCAGTAGGCATACCGGGAGGACGTTAGTTTGCCGTAGCGGAACGGAAAAGGCCCAAATCGAGGCACATTGGAATCGCTCCACGTCTTTGGTAGCAAAACCTGATCAATCACATGGATGACGCCATTGGCAGCCGCGATGTCCGGCTCAATCAGTCCAGCAGGGCCGATGAGAACCCGCCCATCGGTGAACTTCGCAGGGATCCTTGATCCCTGGACCGTCGCTACCTCGCCAGCATCAAGGGCTTTGCCCAGCGTCACCTTGCCTGAAACGACGTGATCTTTGAGGAGCTCCGCAAGCTTGTCTTTGTTCTCGGGCTTAAGCAATTCGCCAACGGTGTCGAACGCCGGACCCTTGGGCAGTTTGGCAAAGGCTGCATCAGTCGGTGCGAATACGGTGAACGGCCCCTCGCCTTTTAGCGTCTCAACAAGGTCGGCAGCTTTCAACGCTGCTACCAATGTCTTGAAGCTGCCGGCACCGACCGCAGTGTCCACGATGTCCTTCTTGTCCTCGGCACCCGCGAGCACCGAAGTTTCCAAGACGACTGCCACCATCAACATCCGAGCCAAGAACGATTTCATATTCAGGATTCCTCTACGGAATAGGTGCATTAGAGACGAAACCGAATCAGCCGGTGGCACGCCACCTCGGCGAGAGGGTATTCGTCGGGTTCCGGTATTCGGATGCTGGATTTTCATCCCGTCATTCGGCCGACTCGATCCTCAGGTCATCCGCTGTCGGCGAACGCGGGCAATCAGCGGCTCGCGGCCTTGGACTTTCCATCGGGACCGATTTTCTCGCGAGTCCGCTGGATTGCTTAGTTCGGCTTTTTTGATTTTCTCGCTCGCTCCCGCACTTCAAGCCACTCCGGAATCACAAAGTCGTCTACGCCGCTGCCGTCCGGTTCGGTGATCAACTCCAGCTTCTCGATCAAGGGAATCTCGACGTCTCGCTTCTCGATCAGCGCCGTGAGCGTCTTGGGGGAGATTTTCTTGAGATTGGGGAGCGAGAGCGGGCCTTCCCTTGTGGCGAGGGCGGCGGCGATCTCGACGGAATCCGGGGATTCGAAGGCGGTGATGCGGGAGAGGTCGCCCTTCGAAACCGCCGCCCAAACCAGAGCGGTCTCTGGCGTGAGTGGTTTGTCCATAAAAAGCGGGTCTGCTACACGGTCCTGCAGGAGCAGCTCGCCCGTGAACCCCACGAGTGCCTTCACAGTAGCGATGTCGAGCGGGGTCAGGCTAGTGAGGAACAGCCGCTCGCCTTTGAACTCCGCGAGTGCCTTGGCAGCGCCGGCATCGAGCGCCGTCAGACCGTGGAGGTGCAGCCCTTCGCCCTTGAATTCCGCGAGTGCCTGGGCGGTGTCGGCGTTGAGCGTGTTTAGGCCCTTAAGGAAGAGATCGTTTCCCTTAAACTCCGCAAGGGCTCGCGCGGTGGCGGCGCGGAGTGTGGTCAGGCCGTCGAGGACCAGAGAGATGCCCTTGAACTCCGCGAGTGCCTGGGCGGTGTCAAAATCGAGCGTGGTCAGACCTTCGAGGCCCAGAACGATGCCCTTGAACTCCGCGAGTGCCTTGGCGGGGTCGGAATCGAGCGTGGTCAGGCCGTTGAGGTACAGAATGTCGCAGTCGCCACTCGTGAGCGCCTTGGCGGTGTCGGCGTCGAGCGTGGTCAGGCCGTTCAGGTACAGATACTCGCCATTCGCGAGGGCCTTGGCGGTGTCGGCGTCGAGCGTGGTCAGGCCGTTGAGGCACAGCCAATCGCCCTTGAACTCCGCGAGTGCCTTGGCGGGGTCGGGGTCAAGCGAAGTCAGGCCATTGAGTAAGAGTGGGCCTTTGTCATAGCCTGCCAGTGCCCTCGCTGTTTCTGTATCCAGCGAAGTCAGGCCGTTGAGGGCCAGCCAAATGCCCTTGAACTTCGCGAGTGCCTTGGCGGTGTCGGGGTCAAGCGAAGTCAGGCCATCGAGTAAGAGTGGGCCTTTTTCATAGCCTGCCAGTGCCCTCGCTGTTTCTGTATCCAGCGAAGTCAGGCCGTTCAGCGGCAAGCATCTGTTGCCGTAGGCCTCGTCGTTGTCCCCGAGATTCTCAACCCTCACCCCCGGAAACTCCTCCACCAGTTTCCGTGCCTGCTCCGGCGTCAGGCTCTCGATCTTGGGTGCGAATGCGCCTTTCAGCATCTCGACGAAGTCGGCAGCTTTCAACGCTGCTGCCAATGTCTTGAAGCTGCCGGCACCGACCGCAGTGTCCACGATGTCCTTCTTATCCTCGGCACCCGCGAGCACCGAAGTTCCCAAGACGACTGCCACCATCAACATCCGAGCCAAGAACGATTTCATATTCAGGATTTCTCGCCGGAATAGATGCATTTGAGAGGCAAACGAATCAGCCGGTGGCACGCCACCTCGGCGAGAGGGTATTCGTAGGGTTCCGGTATTCGGATGCAGGATTGTTCATCCCGTCAGTCGGTTCCGTCAATCGTTACGGCATCCACTGTCGGCGAACGCTCGCGATCAGCGGCTCGCGACCAATCGATCGTCCAAGCCGCCGGATTCTATTGCGAGTCCGCTGCATTGCCTGGTTCGCCGAACAACCGATCAACTCCTCCCAACAAGCGTCAGAATGAACGATTTACGGGCTAATTGTACGGCGAAGCCATTCCCGAGCTTCGGCGCGCTCGGGAATCTCACGAAGAACCCAGGCGGCTGAGTGGTTCGGATAAGGGATAGGCACAAGCGTGAACGGACCGTTCACACCGCTTTGCTTTATGAATGCCTCCGCCTGTGAAATATTTTGCTCATGTGATATCCACTGCGGACGGTTGCCTAGGCGACCGAGCCTACGAACCGCTGCGGTTGGATCAGATTCAGGGTAAGGCCACCGGCGCACACCGTCGTAGTGGCTGTGACAGAAGAAGCCGCACCAAAGGGAGGCAATCGCGTCATCATTTAAGCCGACGTAATTGCACGCAATCGCACCTCGCGAAAAGCCACAAAGAACGACCCGAGAGCCATCCCCTCCGTATCTCTCGCAGATATCCCTAACGGTTGCCTCGCAATATCGTTTCGTCTCTTTGATGTCTCCCCACCATTGCAGGCAGTTTCGCTTGGATCCATCTGCAGCAACCTCGACGAACGGGAGGCTCAACCAGAGAAATCCCTTTCCGCCGCTGAGGCCATACCCAAGCATGCACGACTCCGGGGTGCCATCAGATACGTCACCTAGGTCGTTTCGATAACCGCCGTTTCCCGGATATTCTACGAGAACGGGATAGGCCTTTCCGGGTCGCCAGTCATGCGGCAGGTACAAGATGTGCCGGATGTCACTGCGCTGCCATCCTGGGGTGACAGCCGCGACCCGTTTGCCCGCCGCGGGATCGCCCTGGGTGACGTCCGGGATCGCAAGATCCGCCGCTACGTCGTGAATGTTGCCGCTTTGAGCAACGGTTTCCGCTCCCACAGCCAACGCAGCCGACAGCCAGCACCATGCCACCAAGGACTTCACACGCCACTCCTCTGTTTACAGTCCCGGGCGAACGATCTCGATCAGCGGCTCGCGGCCGCAGGGCAAGCCACTTCAAAGGATTCTATCGCGAGTCCGCTGCATCGGTTGGTTCGGCATCCCGAATTCGCGAGGTGAAGCAGGCCGCAAGTGCCTCAGGGAGTCGCGGATAGGAGAAAGAGAATCTCTCTCGCTCCAGTCGGCTGCTCTTTACGTACCGACCATAGAGAGCGATCTCTGGATCCGTGCGAAGAAGAAGGGGTGCACCGATCCTCACCATCCATGCGAATGCGGGCAGGGCGAGTGGCACCTTCGGCCACGGCACTGCTTGCCGCAAGCTGCGCATGAACTCTGTGTTACTCACCGGATTCGGGCTGCTGGCTACGTAGACGCCGATCATGCTGTCATCGGTAAGGCCGCGCTCAAAGAGCCGATTCATATCCACCTCGTGAATCCAACTCATCCCCTGCTGGCCGCTACCGACCGAACCGCCAAGACCGAACCGTGCCAGTGGCGCGAGTTTCGAAAGCGCACCGCCCCCGGCGCCGCGATTCCGGCCAATGACGAAGCTCGTCCGCAACACAACGCCGCGTTGCTGCGGAAGCAAAGCTTGCGAGAACTCTTTCTCCCACGCGATCCCGACCATTGGCGCCAGCCCATAACCCGTGGGACTGTCTTCGTCGCATAGCACGCTTGGCGGATCGCCGTAAATATGCGCGGTGCTCATCTGCACCCATACGGGAGGCGGCGAAGCTACCGATCGACAAGCGATGCCCAATGCTCGGGTGGCCTCGACCCGTGACCGTAGAATCTCGTCACAATGGTCAGGCGTCTTGACGCAGTCGACGGTGCGACCCACGAGATTGACGAGTCCGGCCGCGCCATCCAGACATTCGGCCCATGTGCCCGCTGATCGAGCATCCCAGGCCACGTATTGCCACGGCCCCTCCGGACGCGGCCGGTTCCGCGACAAGATACTTACCTGCCAATTAGCGGCGGACAGGTGGAAGGCGAGAGAGACTCCAAGAAAGCCACTACCGCCCGCGATTACCACACGCTTTGACTGCGACGAACTCATGATGAGGGATTCCTAGAGCCCAACGCTAGTTCAACCGCACCGCCGACCGAGTGCTAACCGCTTGGGGGGGTCAAATAGGAACCCCGCTCGGGGCTTGTCCGCTTTGGCGCGGGGCTTCTGTTGCCGAACGATTGCGATCAGCGGCTCGCGACCAAGGGATTATCCACGCCGCCGGATTTTATCGCGAGTCCGCTGCATCGCGTTGTTCGGCATTGGGGAATTAAGGCGACCTGGAAGAACGCCAGACACGACACCCACACCGCCGGCGCCCCACCGA
>JBAXUW010000173.1:0-6715 GCA_037129495.1 Planctomycetota bacterium
CCGCTCAGGAGGTGAATTCATTCACGTATTCGACGCTGGAGAGCTATCTCCCGCTCGCCGCGGGCTACCTGCTGCTCACGCTGCCGCTGTCGGCCGTGTCGCGACTGCTCGAACGCCGCTACCGGTATGAAGCCTAGCCGCGACACCGAGCCGCGACACCTAGCCACGAAGCCTAGCCACGAAGCCCGATTATGAATCTTGAAATCCAGGGACTGGTGCAACGGTTTGGCACGACGACGGTGCTCGACGGGCTCGACCTTCTGACGGGCGACGTGCGGAGTCTGGTGCTCGTGGGCCCCTCCGGTGGCGGCAAATCAACGCTGCTGCGCATTCTCGCCGGCCTCGACGTGCCGATCGCTGGAGCGGTGGCCTTCGACGGGAAGTCTCTGCCACGCGATGAGCAGTCGCTCCGCGGTTATCGCCGCACAATCGGCACGGTTTTCCAAGCATACAATCTCTTTCCGCATCTGACTGCCATGGAAAATCTCCTTCTGCCGCTGGTGCATGTCCAAGGCCTCTCCGAAGCCGCGGCCCGGGAGCGGGTTCGTGAGCCACTGGAGCGGTTTCATCTTGCCGATCATGCCGGCAAGCGGCCGGCCGAACTCTCCGGCGGCCAGAAGCAGCGGATTGCCATCCTGCGGGCCCTCGTTGTGCAGCCGCAGCGGCTGTTTCTCGATGAGCCGACCTCCGCGCTTGATCCGGAGATGACGGCCGAGGTGCTGGAGATGATTGGCGAACTCAAGGACCTTGGCACGCAGTTTGTGCTGGTGACGCACGAGATGGGCTTTGCCCGCCGCGTTGCCGACCAAGTCGCATTTGTCGGTGATGGCCGCGTGTTGGCCCACGGGCCACCGGACGCAATCATTGACGACTGTGATGTGCCACGGGTCTGCAGTTTTTTCGCGAGGATTCTTCCATGACTGACAGCACAGATGAGATCATTCACAAAGACCCACCGGACCCCATCGACACGTCGCGTCAGGCCTTTCTGGGGTCGCTCATCGCCGACGCGGTGGCGATGCCCGTGCACTGGTATTACGACCGGCAGGCACTCGCTCGCGACTATGGCACGATCACTGGCTATCTCGCGCCGAAAAATCCGCATCCCGATAGCATCCTCTGGAGGTCGAGTTATCAGGCCGCCAGCCCGAAGACCGACATCCTGCGGGAGCAGGCGGCATATTGGGGCCAGCGTGGGATTCACTACCACCAGTTTCTTGAGGCCGGCGACAACACGCTCAACCAGTTGCTGGCGGTCGAACTCTTCGAACTGGTGCGAAGCGATCGCGATTACGATCCTCAGCGCTGGCTCGACCGCTACATCGCCTTCATGCTCGCGGCCGGGCGACATCGCGACACCTACGTCGAGGAGTATCACCGCGACTTTTTTGCGAACCTCGCGAGCGGCCGAAAACCGATCAGTTGTGGAGTTCGCGACGTCCACATCGGTGGCCTCGTGGCTGTGCCGGCCCTCGTGGCGGCATTCGGGCCGCGGCATCACGACCTGCGGCGGATTGTGCGGCTCCATGTCGGCCTGACACATAAAGACGACGATGTGCTCGACGCGGCAGACGTGCTGATGAGAATTCTCGTCCGGGTCTGCCAGGGGGAAGACCTCCGAACGGCGATCATCGAACATTCCAACGGCTGGATTTCGGCGGCCAAGATCCGCGACTGGGACCGCCATTCCGACGACGTGGTGATCGGCCGGCACCTGAGCCCCGCCTGCTATATCCCCGACGCGTTTCCGGCGGCACTCTTTCTGGCCTGGCGGTATGCCGGCGATTTTGCGGGGGGCGTCTGTGCCAATGCCCAAGTGGGCGGCGACAGCTGCCACCGCGGCACGGTCGTGGGGTCGCTCCTTGGTGCAAGCACACCGATTCCAGACCGGTTGCTGGAAGGCTTGCGGCAGGGTGCTAAAATACCGAACTAACCTGCCGCTGACCCGGAAGCACTCTCGCATGAACCCGACGTTGTCCGTTGCCACTCTCGTCCCCAGTTTGACCAAGTTTCCACCGCTTTCGGCGGCCCTCGTGCCGACGAAAACGCTCCTGCTTTCTGCCGACCCGGCGGCGGCCGATCCGGTGGCCGCCAAGCGGGCAGAGATTCGCCAGTATTTCCATCAGACATCCCAACTTTACGAGCGGCTCTTCGCGCTCATCAAAGATGAAGAATCGTATTCCGTGCGGCACGAACCGCTCCGCCACCCGCTCATTTTTTACTTTGCGCACCCTGCGGTCTTTTATGTAAACAAGCTCTTGGCCGGCCGGTTTATTCCCCGCCGCCTCGATCCGCGGCTGGAAGCAACGATGGCCGTCGGCGTGGATGAAATGTCGTGGGACGATCTCAACACGGCCCACTACGATTGGCCCAGCGTGGCAGCCGTTCGTGACTACCGCGCGGCCCTCCGGGAACTGGTCGACGCCTTCATCCAGTCGATGCCGCTGGAACTGCCGATTCGGCAAGACTCACCGGCGTGGATCATCCTGATGGGTATCGAGCACGAGCGGATCCATCTGGAGACATCGAGCGTGATCATGCGGCTGATGCCGCTCGACGAGCTGCGACATGGCGACGATCTTTCTGAAGACGAGCAACAGCTGTGGTCGATTTGCGATAGGGCCGGTCCCGCGCCGGTCAACGACTGGCTGCCGGTCGCCGGTCAAACCGTAGTGATGGGCAAGGCCGATAACGACCAGACCTACGGCTGGGACAATGAATACGGGGTCGAGGAGGTGAAGCTTCCTCCCTTCAAGGCTGGCCGCCGGCTCGTCTCGAATGCCGAGTTTCTGGTCTTCGTGGAAGACGGCGGCTATTCACGTGAGGAGTGGTGGACGGAGGAGGGCCGCGGCTGGCTGGGTTATACGCGGGTCACGCACCCGAAGTTTTGGCTGCATCGCGAAGGCGCTCGTGGCTACTGGCAGCGGAACCTGCTGAACGAAATGCCGCTGCCACTCAATTGGCCGGTCGAAGTGAACTGCCTGGAAGCGGAGGCCTACTGCGCCTGGCTCAAGGCGCGGACGGGTGAGAACGTGCAGCTGCCGACCGAGGCTCACTGGTATGCCCTGCGGCAGACCCTCCCCGCCGAACTGGCGGCCGATCAACCGGCATGGAAGCAGGCGCCGGGCAACATCAACCTGGAGCGCGGTGCATCGAGTATGCCCGTCGATGCCTTTCCGCAGGGAGCATTTTGTGACGTCATTGGCAACGTCTGGCAGTGGACTCGCACGCCGATCATGCCGTTCAAGGGCTTTGAGCTGCATCCACTCTATGACGATTTCTCAGTGCCGACGTTCGACGGCCGCCACAATCTGATCAAGGGGGGCTCCTGGATCTCCACGGGGAACGAGACGCTCGCCAGCGCGCGATATGCCTTCCGTCGACACTTCTTCCAGCATGCGGGGTTTCGCACGATCGTCGAGGAGCCGGGCAGCGAATCCGTCACCACGGGTTCTCGGCTTTACGAGACTGACCAACTCGTGACGCAGTATCTGGAATTCCACTTCGGTCCTGAGGCTCTGGGCGTGCCGAATTTTCCGCGGGCCTGTGCAGAGGCGGCGGTACGGCATGTGCCGACAGACCGCCGCGGAAGCTGCCTCGATATTGGCTGCTCGGTCGGTCGGTCGGCATTTGAATTCGCCCGTTTTTTTGACCACGTCGATGCGATCGACTTTTCTGCCCGCTTCATTCAGGCGGGGGTGCGGCTCCAACAGGGGGGCGATGTGCTCTATGAAATCCCGACCGAGGGCGAGTTGACCGTTGCCCGAACGGTATCGCTGGAGAGGCTTGGGCTGTCGGCCTTTGGCAAGCGGGTTCAGTTTATGCAGGGGGATGCCTGCAACTTAAAACCGCTGTTCACCGGTTACGACCTGGTCTTCGCCGGTAACCTGATCGACCGGCTCTACGAGCCAGCGCTCTTTTTGGACGAGATCATGGAGCGAATTCTGCCGGGGGGCGTGCTTGTGATCACGTCGCCCTACACATGGCTTGAGGAATACACACCGAAGTCAAAATGGCTTGGCGGCCGCCGGGAACATGGCGAGCCACTCACCACGCTGGCAGGGCTCACGCGGGCGGTTGAGCCGCGACTCTCACTTATCCATCGGGAAGACATTCCGTTTGTGATCCGCGAGACCGCAAGAAAGCACCAGCATTCGGTCGCGGAGATGACAGTCTGGCGGCGGAATTGAGGAACTCCTAGGCTTTTGTTATCCTCAGGAGATTCGAGGGGCAAAGGAAGATCTGCCGCCTGGCGCGGCTGAATAGCTGAATAAGGGTTGTCTGCTCTGTTGCCGATCAGGTGGTCCTCACAAGGTGGTCGATGGCGTCCGATGCTCCCTTTGACCCCTGTCGACAGTGGCTCGGCATCGACGCCGTCGACCTCGGAAACGCTCGTCTTGTGCTGGGCGTGACCCCGCAAGAGGCTGATCCGCTGACGGTGCTGCGGGCGGCAGAAGCACGCCTGAATCTCCTGCGGAGCCTTTCTCCGGGTCCGCTGGAGATGGCCAGGGCTGGTCTGATCAAACGCGTCGAAGAGTCGCGCGAGAAATTACTCGCCGAGATTGCCGCGGGCCCGCCCCAGATCGTCCCGGTCGCCGGAACGACCTTCACCATGCCGAGGCCGCCGTCGCAACTGGCCGCGGCGAGTCCACCGTCCCTGCCGGCCGCTGGATTTCCGATTCCACCTTCGACTGGGCCGCCGCCGGCGGTGCCCGCGTCTGGCTGGGCTCACCCTGACGGCGAGCCGCAAAGCGGCGGATCTGGACTCGACCAGTTCAAGATTCGCAAAACCGTCTATCGCAAGCAGAATTCTGTGGCTGGTACGGCGGCTCTCGTGCTCAGCCTTGCCGCCGTGGCGGGTGGGCTTTGGTATTACTCCATACAGCAGAAGAAGTTGCGGGCAGTGGCTGCTGCAGACCGGTTGTCCGCGGCAAGGGCGTCTAAGGAGTTGAAAAAGGTCAGTCCGATGCCCGACCGGAAGCCAAAGGAAGAGAAGAAAACATTGTCGCCTGATCCGACCTCAGACGACGCCATTTCTTCGGGCAAGCCGGCGACACCGCGGGACCGCCCTCGGCCAGTACCTGCCCCCGCCGCGGACGAGCAAGTCGGGGAGCTCCAGACCGACTTTCCCGCGCCAGCGCCTGCGCAGTCCAGCAGGCCGAAGCCCATGAAGCCCGCCGCCAAGCCAGCCAACGACGAGGTCATGGACGATCCGTCACCGCCAGAGCCACCGATAACGATGACCGCCGCTGCCCTGGAGGCGGTCGAGAAGGAGTCCCGTGAGCTTGGCGAAAAGCTTGAGGAAGTTTTGGAGGCAATGCAAAAGCGGGAGTATGACACCGCTTCTCGCCTGCTTGCCAAGGAGGCCAAGAAGGCAGCGAGCCCGCAGGCCGGCCGCCGCCTCGCAGGCTGGGAATATCTGGCCGAATACAGCAAGGGGTTTGACGGCTTTCGCGATCAGGCGCTAGCAGCGGTGCAGGCGGGCGACGAGTATGACGTGAAAAACCAAAAGGTCGCCATCGTGGAAGTGGATACCCAAGTCTTGAAGTATCGCGCGAGCGGCAAGACGACAGTTGTTCGTCTCGACAAGATTCCCGGTGGCATTGTCCTGGCAATCGTGATGCAGTGGTTCGATGAGAATCCGGCCAATGACCTCTATCTTGGCGCCTACCATCTCTCCAAGCCGGAGCCCGATCCTTCGCGGGCCCGCGAGCATTGGGAGAAAGCCGACGCGGCAGGAGCCGATGCGTCAGCGCTCTTGCCGCTCCTCGACGACCCGGTGTTCGCGAAAGCCGAGTGACCGTTTCCGAGTGGGATAAGTTTTCTAACGTGGGATAAGTTTTCCAACTTGTCCAATGCGTTTTGCTACCCACTGTGGGACTGCACCGCCGTTCCCGGCTTCGTCTTTCTGAGCGGGATACGTCGGGAGTCTGATCTCAGAGTATGGAGGAGAGCAGGTCGCGGAGTTCGGTGGTGGTGAGTTGCACCGGATTGCCACGCATGCTTGTGCCGCCCGAGTTTTCCGCCAGCCAGTCGATCTGATCAGCGGTCACCCCCAACGCAGAGAGCCGCTGCGGTACGCCCGCCTCGTGGCAGAGACACTCGATCCGGACCACGAATGCAGCGGCTGCAGCTGCGGCGGAGCGGGGGGCATCGGAATCGATCGCCCGCTCAAGGGCGGCAAAATCGGCTTGGGCTGCCACGCGGTTGACGTTGAGCACCGTGGGGAGCATCACCGCGCAGGCGAGGCCATGCGGAGCACCACACGCAATACCAAGTGCCGCCGCCACGCCGTGGGCCAGGCCGAGCCCCGAATTGGTCAATACAATACCGGAGCAGAGTGCGGCATGGCTGAGAGCCGCCCGATCGGCAGCGCGGCTATCTGACTCGACAGAAAACAAACCGCTGGCCGGCTCCGAAGCCAGCAACCGAGGCAAGCTGGCAATCGCCCGCGGCAGTGATTCAAGCACAATCGCCCGTGGGAGCGGCTTGCGGAATCGGCAGATAAATGACTCGATTAACTGCGTGATGCAATCGAGACCGGCGGCGGCAATGGTCTCGCGAGGACAGGAGGCTGTCAGGTCGGGGTCGACGATCGCAGCCCGTGGCACCATCATTGGGCTCCGCATGCTCTTTTTAAACCGTCGCCGTGGGCAGGAGATGACGGCATTACGGGTCGCCTCGGCGCCGGTACCGGCAGTGGTGGGCACGGCGA
>JBAXUW010000174.1:0-6673 GCA_037129495.1 Planctomycetota bacterium
GGCGAAAGTCCCCGCGAAGGAGACTTCTGCCGGCCCGGCGGTGCAGTGCCAGAGCAGGTAGCCAGGCGTATTGGACAAGTTAGAAAACGTATCCCACAGGGGCACGGCAGGATGCCGTGCGCAGCACCAGCGAGCGGAGGCTCGCAAAGAAAAAACGACACGAAGTCGTGTTTTTCGTGAAAGCTATCTGCCTGGCTCAAAGAGCGCGATGCTGGCCGTGAAGCCATGGAGGCAGTTGCGGCGGCCGATCGGGCCGATCTCCCCCTGCGCGAAAAAGCCGGCGGCAGGGATCGGGCCGAGGATCTCCCGCAGGCAGCGGGCATCGTGGTGAGCCGCGCTGAAGAGTCGTGTGCCGCGGCCGTTACAGGTGAAGACTAAGGCACCGGCTGGGGCCGCGCCGCGATCTTTCTCCCGGGAGAGCAGCGCTGCTAGATCGTCGTGGGCGCTGGCCGCATCGCGGACGTGAAACTGAATCGTCTGGCCGGTGCGAACTAAGTCTCCGACAGCGATGACGCCCGAGTCTTGATCGGCGCCGACGACATTTCGGACGAGGAAGTCGCCCCGCTGAAACTGGTCCTGGTATTCGCTGGCTGCGCGACCTACATGGAGCGAATTACGAACGAGCGCACGGTCAGCCGGATCAAGGTCGCCATAGATTTCCCGCAGCCGCTGAAGCGCGGGCCGGCCACCGAGTTCGATGATCAAGTTTTCCTCCGACTTCGTGATCACCAGCGGGCGACCGATCGGCCGACAGCCTTGCGACACAACCGGCCGGATCCGTGCAGCGCCACCGACCACGAAGCCGACGGCGCCCGAGTCGTAAGACCGCGAGCCGACGACGAGCGTGTTACTCCCCGGCTGGGAGCCACCGCTGGCCATGCCGCCCACGATCGGCGTGCCAGGGTGGTCCTCCTCGACCCGCCCTATCAAGCCGTCGACCGGAAACGAAAAGGGATCGGCCAGCAAGACAACCCCTGAGTTATCGGGCCAGCCACCGTCGGGAGTGGCTGGCCAGCCAGCAAACATCCCGCCGTCGGGGGTTTGCGTGTATTGAATCGCAAAGGGCACGACGGTGGCCCCTGGCAGGCGGGCCAGCCAGATCGAGACCACCGGGCCCGACTCATATTCAGTATCTGCAGCCAGCACCGCCTCGGCCGTGCCGCCGATCACGGTCGTTGCGCCGAGCATATCGTCGAGGCTCTCCATGGCGGGGCGAATCGCGCTTTTGTAGCTGCTCGAGACAAACACCACCGCAATGTCGGCCGTGCTGCCGAGTTGCTCGGCCGCACGGTCGGCCGCTTCGCGAAGCGCCGCGTCGATCTGCGGATCAGTGGAAGCGGCCACAGCGCAGCGGATGGTGGTGGATGTCGGGCGAGGCGACGGATCAATCTGCATCGATAGCTACCGAGTGAAAAAGAAGGCGAGGGTCAGGTCACGATTTCGGCAAACGATTCAAGCGACTCGTGCTCGAGCTGCCCAACTGGCTCACGGTTGCCTGGCCGGATGGCCAAGCCAGTGGCCATGCCAGCCTGCCGGGCGGCGTCGAGCTCTTCACCGACATCGCTGATAAACAGGATCTCGCGGGGCTCAAGGCCCATGTCGGTCGCGATCGCCCGGTAGCTGGCGGCCTCCCGCTTCGGTCCGGTGGTCGTGTCGTAGTGGCCGCGGAGGTGGGGCGTGAGGTCGCCGTGGGAGGTGTGCGAAAAGAACAGCTTCTGGGCGTCGATCGACCCCGACGAATAGATGCGGACATCGACGCCAGAATCGGCCCACTGGGCGATCGAGTCCGGCACGTCAGCAAAGACATGCGAGACCAGCTCGCCCGAGTCAAACCCCCGCTTCCAGATCATCCCCTGCAGCGCCTTCAGCGGCGTGCTCTTGATGTCGCGGTTCATGAGATCAATGGCGGCGAGGCTCAGCCGCCTTGTGCTGGCCGGGTCATCGAGGGAGGCGTCAGTCGCGCCGGTCTCGGCCGCCAATCTCGCAGCAGCTGCCCGCACTTCGGGATTGGAACTGTTTTGTGCGAGAAAGTCGGCAATGTGGTGTCGCGCAAACGTGAAGAGCACGTCGTAGACAAACGAGATCGAAGACGTCGTACCCTCGACGTCGAGCAGGATGCCGCGGCCTCCGAAGACGATCACGAGGCTGTCCTTCCCTGGCCGGGAAGCCCTTGGCCAGGAAGCCAGGCCGGCCCCATGCAGAGTGGCTCGTAGCCGGCATGAACGCCGTCTTCCAAGTAATGAGGTGTCCAGCCGCTCGTGTCTTGGAAGAGGCGAATGGCGCGGATGCGGCGGTCGGTACAGAGGTCGAACCAGTGCCGCGTGCCCATTGGCACACTGATCATGTCGCCTGCCCAGACCTCGATCGCGTAGACGGGCCGATCGACGGGGTTAATGTGAAACACTCCCCTGCCCTGCAGAATGAATCGCACCTCGTCTTCGGTGTGGGTGTGTTCGCTGCTAAATTTTGCCAGCATGGCGTCGAGGTTTGGCGTGTCGGGATAAACATCGACAACGTCGGCGGTGACGAAGCCGCCCTTCTTCTTCAGCACCTCGATCTCAGGATCGTAGGCCCCGAGAATCTCCGCGGCCGGGGCGGTCGGATCAACCCGGTCCTCTAATGGCCAGACTTCATAGTCGATGCCGTGATCTTTGAGAAACGCTTTGATCTCCACCGGATCTGTGAGCTTCCGGTTTTCAGAAGGGACGGTGACGATGGCCATGGTCATTGCCTCGCAGGTGGAAAGGGATTGGCTAGTCGGTGAGCTTGGCCGCCGCGAGGATGCGGCTTCGGGCGACCACTTCAAAAAGAAACTCGTGGATCTCGACGTGGCGACGGGCCTCGGCGAGGTCTTTACCCCAGGTATAGAGGCCGTGCCCAGAGAGCAGGAAGCCGTGGCAGGGCGGCCGCTTCGGGTTGCTCCAGTCGGCCTGGAAGAGTCGATCGCGGATGCGGTGCGAGAGTTCCGTCATGTCTTGGCTGTTGGCGAAGATTGGCACTTCTTCGCAGGTCTCGTGCGTTTCGATGCCCTTGAGACCTTTGAGCATCTCGTAGCCCTCGATTCGGAGGCAGCCGTGTGGCAGATCCGCGGCTGAGAGGATCGTGCTCCAGACGGAATGCGTGTGGAGGACTGCCCCCACCGGACCGCCGCCAAGCTTTGGCACCAGATCGGCCAGCAGGCAGTGCAGGAGCGTCTCCGCGGAGGATTTTTTTGCGGAGCCGTCAATCACTCGGCAGGTGGCATCCACACGCACAAAATCTTCGGGTCCCAGGGCTGACTTATCCTTGCCGCTGGCGGTGATGAGCAGTTCGAGCGGATCCTGCGACACAACCACGCTGTAATTGCTGCTCGTGCCCAGCGACCACGACCGGGCATGAAGTTCGTGACCGATGGCCCGCAGTTGGTCGATCGAACTTGCCGCAGGGTCGAAAATATGAAGAGTGGCTCCCATGGAGGCAAACTCTATGGGATGCCGCTTTGGCTGACAACGAGCCTTGAAAATGTCCCGCTCCAGCCCGCGTGAGGGCAGGTCGCTTTAGAGATAGGGGGAGAAGAGCCGGGCGATGCCGTCGCGGAGGCGGATGGGGAGGCTGCGGCCATCGACTTCTGCGAGGGTCTTCCGACGGGAGCGGCTGATGACGGCGGCGATCTGCCGGTCGAGGGCTCCGGCGAGCTCACGGTCGTAGGTCTCGACGTTGAATTCAAAGTTGAGCCGCATGCTGCGGTCGTCCCAGTTGCCGCTGCCGAAGAGCGCCCACGCGCCGTCGACGACCATCAGCTTCGTGTGGTCAAACGGCGGCGGCGACATCCAGACGTTGCAGCCCCGGCCGAGCACCTGCCAGAGCAGCGCCGTCGAGGCCCAGCTAACGAGCGCGAGATTATTCTGATCGGGTAGCACGATGTCGACCGTAACGCCCCGCATCGCGGCCACGTCGAGCGCCTGGCAGACGGCGTCGTCGGGCAGGAAATAGGGCGTCATGATCCGCACCGATTTCTGGGCGGCGGCCAGCGCTCCCACCAGCACAAGCTTGATTCGGCCCATGTCGGGATCGTCTGGTCCATAGCGGATGCCGCGGGCTAGCATCGGCCCGACAAACTCTGTGCTGGGGGCCCAGGCAGCGTTTGAGTTGGCAGTGGCGGCGTCTCCGGCGAGCACCTCGTCGGCGGCGAAGGCCCAGTCTCCAGCAAAGACCTCCAGCAACTGCGTGACAACCGGGCCGCGGAGCTGGAAGTGGAGGTCGCGAACGGGATGGCGAGGCTCGTGGGCGAGCCAGCAGCCGTCGCGGATGTTGAGGCCACCGGTGAAGCCGACCGCGCCATCGATGACGAGAATCTTGCGATGGTTGCGGAGATTTGCGTAGGGAAAATAGAGCGGCACAGTCGTGGGAAGAAACCGTGCGACCCGTACGCCCTGGGCGGCGAGCACGCCCACGATCGAGGGCAAGGTATACCGCGAGCCGATGCCGTCGATGAGCACACAAACGGTGACGCCGCGATGAACGGCGCGGCCAAGGGCTTCCGCAAACAGCTTTCCCGTCCGGTCGTTGTCGAAGATGTAAGAAGCCATGCCGATGCTGCGGGTGGCGGCGTCGATCGCGGCGAGCATTCGCGGGTAGGCTTCGTCGCCGCCAAGAAGCGGCTCGATGGCGTTGCCGTCGACGAGCGGCCGGGAGGTCACCTGCCCCACCAGCTTGGCCAGCGCCCGCAGTGGGGAATCATCGGGGCCGATCGACTCGGTGAGACGTTTGAGACTGGGGACCGCGGCGCGGAGTTCGTGAATGACGGCGAGTTTGCCGGCCCGCAGTTGGCCGGCCCGCGACCGGATGCGGTTGACGCCGAGGACGGCGTAGGCGATCGCACCAAAGACAGGCGAGAACCAGATCAGGCCGACCCAGCCGATCGTCGACCGTGTGTCACGTTTGACAAGGATCGCGTGGGCCGAGGCGAAAATGTTGATGGCGAGAATGGAAGTCGCCAGCACGTGCGGCCAGAGCACGAGCCACCACCGCGACGCCGCTAGAATAAATTCATCCACAGCTGGTTACGATCGCGCCTTAATCGCCTTCACATTCGAAGCCTCAGGCTCAAGCGACTTGTAGTAGTCGTCGAGTGGATAGCAGCCACTGCGGAGGCCATGCCGTGGGGCGGTCGTACAGTCGCTGAAGGTTCGGCAGACGGCCGCTCGTGCAATCGCTGTGCCCGCCAGCGAGTCGGCGGGCAATTCCGGATAGGAGAGCACCATTCGCCCCAAGCCCACTATGTCAATCCAGCCCTGCCGCACTACCGCCTGCGCTGCATGGACGACGTAGTCTTGAAGATAGGTGTAACCCGAGCCGATCATCACGAGCCCCGGCACGGCCGCCTTCGCTTCCCGCGCTGCGCTGATCTGCCGCCATGCCCCCGCGAGCGGATCTTCCGGCGGCGGATAGCCATCGGACGGTGGAAACGCCGCCGGCCGGCTGATGTGGGGCACTGTGTAAGGATTGCCAGCTGAAAGGTTGACCGCCACCACGCCGATGTCGCGCAGGAGCTTCAGCAGCTGAATCGGCTCTGCCAAATCGAGCTGCGTAGGATCCTGCTCATCGACGCCGAAGCCGCAGTCGTAGGGGAGCGAATCATGATACGGCCAGGGCTCACCATGGTCGCCCACCTTGTGCCATGGCACGATGTCAAAGAGCGAAAGCCGCACACCGATCAGGAGGCTGGGGCAGGCTTCGCGAACCCGCTGGATGATCGTCCGCAGCAGGAGCGTGCGGCCCAAAAAGTCGCCGCCAAAGCGGCCCGGCCGGCGGCGGGCCGAGAGAAACTCGTGGATGAGATAGCCGTGGCAGGCCTTGAGGTCGACCATGTCGAAGCCGGCGGCCTGGGCATCTTGTGCGGCGGCCACATAGCGATCGATGAGGGTCTCGACCTCGTCGTCGGTCAGCAGACACGAAATATCGGCGGGGTCGACGCCGTGCCGGGCGTCGAGCAGTGGATGGTGGTAGGCAATGCGGGGCCTGCGGCCCGCGGCCGTCGGCCTGGAGAACCGGCCCGAATGTGTGAGTTGCAGGGCGACGAGCAGATCGTCGGCGTTGCCATGCCGCTCGCGGTGGGCGTCGAGGAGCGTCGCAAGGAGCGTGGCAAATCCCGCTCGGCCACAGGCGGCCGCGGAGAGCTGGTTTGGATTGGCGCGGCCCTCGGGCACGACGGCCACAGCCTCGCCGCCCCAAATGAGCTTCGCGCCACTCGTGCCGAAGTGCTTCCAGCGGCGGAGGAGGATGTCGGTGGGGAGCCCGTCGAGCGTGGCGTCCCAGCCCTCCATGGGATGGATGCACCAGCGATTGCCGACGCTGCGATTACTGATTGCGATCGGCTCAGCCAGCGGCGAACCAGCGGCCGCGGAGAGGATGGCGTCGTCAAGCGGGATCGGTGCGGAGAGCGCCCTAAGATGGGTGCGGAGGTCTTCAGCTGAGCGGAATCGCGCGACCCGGGGAAAACGCGGCTGCTGCGTGCTCATGAAGGTTTTTCGTTGGGCGAAACCGTGGGGTGTATTTTTAGCTTGAGTATACGCAGTGATTTTAAAAGTCGATCGACGCGACGAAATCAGGTACGCTCCGCGCATGATGAGCCTCCGTCATTCCATATTCGCAGAGCCGATTGATCCGGCCACGCTGGTCCGCCCACGCCGGC
>JBAXUW010000175.1:0-6571 GCA_037129495.1 Planctomycetota bacterium
CCTGCGGCAGCTGCGAAGTTTGCCTTCCCCCCAGCTTCGCACCTACACCCTTATTGTGGTACGTTCTTCGAACGTTTCACTGACATGAAGTGATTGCGGCGTGGTTTCGTGGAAAGAACATCTGTGATGACTGGAGTCAACCCGCAAGCGGTGGTCGAAGCCAGCGGTGGTAACGATTCGTCGACGGGCGTTGGTCGTCAAATCCTCGAACTGTCAGAGGGCCGCGAGTGGCCCATCGCATGGCTTTCTCTCGCAATCACGCTTGCCATTTACGTAGCCTTGGCCCTTGCCCTGGCCCTCTTCTTTCCGGACCCCGCGTCACCGCCAGCGGTCGCAGCCGCCACGAAAGCCGCAGAAGACTTCGTGAACTTTCCAGAAGTAATGCCGGTTATCCGCCCCGAGCCGCTCGAAAAAGCCCGTTATCTGTTAGGGCTGCTCTGCCTTCCCATACTTCCCTCATTTTTTTATCTCCTAGGCCGTCGATTCACCAGTCGCCCATCGCTGGCATTCCTCAATCGCCCTGGCTCGCTCGCCGTCCGAGATCTGCTGCTATCGGCGGCCCTTGCCGCGTGGTTCGTCACGCTCTGGCGGTCGAGCGAGGTGCCTCATATCGGTAGCTATTTCCTCGTCGCGCTCCCGGTCGCACTGCTCTGCGTGTTGTTCTCACGGAATATTTCCGCGTTGCCGTCAGCGGCGTGTTGGGGGGTGATCGGAGCGGTTGCAATGCTAGGATTTCTGGGCCAGTGCGTCGGTGAAAACTGGTTTTTCCGTTGCCACTTCATCTGGCACCATGTTGAGGTCGTGCTCGCGGCGGTCAACCAGGTGGCCCATGGCAAGACCGTGCTGGTGGATACGACCAGCCAGTACGGCGTTCTCTATCCCTACGTGATCGCCGCTGTCCTCAGCCCCTTCGGGATCAATGTCCCGGGCATGAGTGTCGTTTTCGCGGCGCTTGTGCTCCTTCAGTCGGTGCTCTTGTTTCTCGCTGTCTCGAGGCTGCCCGGGATGACGCCCCAGTGGAAAGCGGCGTTTGCCGTCGCCTATGCGGGTCTCGCAGTTCCCGGGCTGAGCAGCGCCCTGTTCCAAGGTGGGGTCCTTTTTCACAGCAGAATTCTGGATACTAGCCACGTCTATACACCCGTGTATCTGCAATTCACTCCCATCCGAACGATCTGGTTTGCTGTGTTTGTCTGGCTCTGCAGTAAAGACGCCCTCTTCGTCCACACGTGGTTTGTTGCCCTGGGCTATATTCTTGCCGGCACCAGTTTTCTCTGGAATGCTGACACCGGCCTCGTGATCCTGGTGGCTTGGACTGGCATGCTGATCTATAGGCGGCTCGACGGATGGCACCGCGATCCCAAAGGGCTCCTGCGCCATGTGCTGATCCACGTGGCCGCCCTCGTCGGTACGGTTGCAGGCTCACTGGCATTATATGCGTTGTTTGCGAGGATTCGATCAGGCCAATTTCCCCGATATGACGAACTCTTTTTTTTCCAGAAGATTTTTTACCAAGTCGGCTTTAACATGTGGCCGATGCCGCTTTGGGAGATCTGGCAGCCGATCGTCGCGCTCTTGGCGTTCACGATCGCATGGTGTCTGCGGCGGGCACTCTGTGAGCAGATCCCGGCTGCGGCCCCTTGGCTCTTCTTTACTGCCGCCTATGGGCTGGGTGCGTTTTCTTACTATCAAGGCCGAAGCCTACCTCAAGTTCTTCCCGCCCTCTTTCTACCGGCGTTTCTGCTGGCGTTTTTCTGGACGCGGCAGGGCATTGCTGCCCTTTCGGGCCGCAGCTTCGTCGACATTTGCTACTCTGCCGATCTCCGGCTGATCGCAATCACAACCTTGCCTGTCGCCCTCTTTTGCGTGTGCGGCTTCGTGAACCTCTACCGCAGCCTTCCCGCGGCCGTTGAGTACGCGACGAACACGACCGGCACGGTGAACGCGAGCGATTTTGAGCCAATCTGGGATGCGATCAGGCCGCATGTAAAAGGCAAAGCGGTTGCGATCCTTGCGGATCCCGAGGCCTTCACGCATACGAAGACGGGCAGCTGGTCGGTGCTCCCGGTCGCAAGCTCGTCTGAGATATTTTTGAAGGCACAGGTCAAAGAGGTGCAGCGGGCGATCAGTACAGCAGATACGGTTGTCGTGGTTCATCCGAAAATGATGCCGAAATGGTGCCATCATCTCGACCTGAGCGCCTTTAAGGAAATCCATAGTCTCGTCCAAGACTTCAAGATTCTGCAATTCGATCCCGCTGCCGACAGGCGACAAGACTAGCCGGCGGTAAAGCGGCATGGCCTTCAGCCTGCGTGTTTCCTGGAACTCCTGTTGTTTGCTGCGTTGGTTCTCGTAGAAACCTCCACGCTGCTCTGCAGCCCACTCATCTCTTCCAGCGGCCACGCTCCCGATGTCCACCCACGCCATCATCGCCGAAGACATTAGCGGCGTGCTTGGCCGCATGCATGCCAGCTGGGAAAACCTTCGTGGGGCGAGCCTCTTTCTCACCGGCGGCACCGGTTTTTTTGGTGTCTGGCTCTTGGAGACGCTGCTGGCGGCCAATCACCGGTTTGATCTGGGCTGCCGCGTGACAGTGCTCACCCGCGATCCGGCCCGCTTCTCCGCGAAGGCGCCGCATCTGGCCGCCGATCCCGCCCTCGCGTTGCTAGCGGGTGATGTCCGTGATTTTCGTTTTCCCGACGACCCTATCACCCACGTGATTCATGCCGCGACAGAGTCGAGCGCAGCGCTCAATGCTGACAACCCACGAGAGATGTTTGATGTCTGCGTCGAGGGCACGAGGCGGATGCTTCGCTTGGCGCAGGAAAAACGGGCCGCGCGATTCCTCTTTACCAGCTCCGGGGCTGTCTATGGCCGGCAGCCACCAGAACTCCTGCACGTGCCGGAAGACTTTCGTGGCGGGCCCGATCCGCTTGATGTGCGGAATGCCTACGCCGAGGGCAAACGGGCAGCGGAACTTTTGTGTGCAATCGCGGCGGGGCTACCGGCAGCGGGCGGTGCCGGCCTGCATGTCTCGGTCGCCCGCTGCTTTGCGTTTGTCGGTCCGCACCTGCCGCTCGACGCCCACTTCGCCATCGGCAACTTTCTCCGCGATTGCCTCGCCGGCGGACCAATCCGGATCGGCGGCGACGGCTCCCCCTTTCGCAGCTATCTCTACGCGGCTGACCTGGCGGAATGGCTGTTCACGATCCTGCTCCGCGGAGAATCCGGCCGGGCTTATAACGTCGGCAGCGAAGAGGCCCTGTCGATCCGCCAACTGGCCGACCGGGTGGCAGACGTCGCGGCCACAATCTGCCCCGACCGCGGCCGACCGGAGGTGCTCATCGCGAAGCAGTCGGTGCCGGCCGCGGCCGCCGAGCGGTATGTGCCCAATTCTGACCGGGCCTGCACCGAACTCGGTCTCACGCCAGCGACCTCGCTCGACGAGGCAATCCGCCGTACGCTGCTCTGGGCGGAGGGCGGTATACTCAAACAGTCCTAACGAGGAGGAGCTTGTCTGATGCGGCAATTCACAGCGATCATCGAGCGTTGTCCTGAGACAGGACTCTACGTGGGGTCTGTGCCAGGGCTGCCGGGAGCACATTCCCAGGGGCAGACGATTGACGAACTCAATACCAACCTGGCGGAGGTCATCGAAATGCTGCTCCAAGACGGTGAGCCGGAACTGGAATCAGAGTTCGTCGGGACGCAGACGGTTCAGGTGGGCTGACACGTGGCGAAACGAAAACTGCCGGTACTAAAGCCCGCGGAGATCGTCGCAAATTTTGAGTCACTGGGCTTTCAAGAGCATCGACAGAAGGGCTCGCACAAGCAGTTTCGGCATGGAGACGGTCGCTGTACGACAGTGCCTTTCCACACAGGCCGTGACATCTCGCCGATTCTGCTGCGGCAGATAGCCCGTGATATCTAGATCACCGCGGAAGAACTCGTCGATGCGTGACGCGGGGGCTCACAAAGCTGAATCTCAAGATGCGACCCTCGATCGAGCAATACAGACGACGGCAACCCGCCTCTGGTTCTGGGCGGGCCTCGGCTTCGTAGCCGCGGGGTTTGCCTTTCTGGAACTGCTCGACCCCTATTTTTTTTGCCAAGACGATGCGCTCGCGCTCGAACTTCCCGCGGTGCTCATGAGCTGTCGGGGAATCTGGCGGGGCATGCTGCCGGAATACAACCCTTTTATCTTTCTCGGCTCACCGACGCCGGCGATCGGGGGCATTTATCCGCTGCTGTATCTGGCGTATGGAATCGCCCGGCATCTCCTCGGCAACGAGTATGCGACATTCGATGTCTTTGCGGCGATCCACTTGATCGCAGGCTACTGCATCATGTTTTTCTTGGCCCGCCGCCTCGGCATCGGACCGATGCTGGCGGTGCTTGCGAGCCTGACCTTTGTGCTCTCCGGCCCTTTGCTTGTCATGGCCCGGTGCTGGCATTCCTTTACAGTGCTAGCCGTCGCCATTCCGCTCTTCGCGGTCTTCGTGGACCGTCTTCGTACCGGCCCGGTCACCTGGCGGTGGGCGGTTGCGCTCGGCGTTGCGCTCGGCGCCTACTACCACTCGGGATTTCCACAGCTCTTCGTGCTTGGCTGCGGAATCCTGCTGATTCACGCGGCCGCTCTTACTGCGGCTGGTCTGCTGCCACGGCAGCGGCTCATGTGGCTTGTGCCGGCCCTGGCCTTGGGTGCGGCGATTTCAATCCCTGTTTTCTACCAACAGTGGCGGCTCTCGCGGGAGATGTCACTCGACGATGCCGGGGGGGGCGACGGCGTGGGTGGCAATCTGCTTTCGATGCTTCTGCCCTATCCGGTTGCAGCAGGCACGCTCCCCAACGACTGGGGCAGTCTGAATCTCCAGTGGAACGGCCACTTCTATTACTTCGGCACCGTGCTCTTGCTCGCCTTTCTGGCGTCGCTTGCCACACTGCTGCGGAGGCTCTTTGAACCCCGCGGCACGACGCCTGACCCAGCGGCCTTTTCTGTGATGCAACTGGCCCTCACTGTTCCCGCGATTGTGGCCTTCCTGCTGGCACTGGGCGAATCGGGGGGCCTCTGGTGGCTGATGGGGCTCCTGCCGGTCGGCCTGCGCAACAATCCGTTTCGGGCGATGCCCTGGTTTGTGTTCTTCGCCTGCCTCGCGGGGGCCCGGTATCTCGAAGACTTCATCGCTTCCCGGCCGGCCGTGGCCGGTCAATCCTTGGAGCAGCGTCGTGGGCGGCTGCTGGCCGGTGTGGCGGGAGTGGGGCTGGTGTTGGTCGCGCTGCATCTCACCCGCGTCGGCATCGCTTTTTACACCTACGGCTTTCGGCCCTATCCGGAACTCCCCACCGAACTGGCGAAAGTCATCGGGCTAGACGAAGCCGGCCGTCAGCAGCGGCTCATGTCGTTTGCGGCGATGCGGTCCACCGACCCCTCGTATCCATTCGCGCTGCCGCACAACCTGCCTTGCGTGTATGAGGTGCCCGCCCTCTTTGGCTATGACCCGCTGGTGCAGCGGTTCAGCCGTTACAACGCCTGCCTCAAGCGAGTCTTGACCCAGCCGGAGGCGGCCCTTGCCGCCTACGGAGTGCGGTGGCTCGTCGTGCATCGGACTGTCTGGGGCGGATGGGATCAACAGACTCCAAACCGTTTCGAGAATATTTTTCCCTTCGTTGAACTTCTCAATACCCCGCTGGGTCGGAATCCGCAGCAGTCCTTGGGGACAATGACGGATTACGTGAAGGTAATCGAGATCCCCGATGCTGCTCCGCTGGCCTTCGATGTGGATCGTCCTGCTGACGCTCTGCCGCTCCGCATGAGCGTCGCGGGGCTGGAGATCAGCCTCGAGCCGGAGTCGCAACCGCGGAAGATCGTGGCGAATTTCCTACGGTATCCCGACATGGTCGCGACTGTCGATGGGCAGCCGGCAGAGGTGATGGAAGACCAGTGGCAGCGGATCGAGGTGGCTGCTCCGCCTCATGCCCGCACGATCCGCATCCGCTACTCGCCGCCCAAGGCTCCGGGCATGGTGATGGCCCTGATCCTGGCGCTTGGTGCCGCCGGGGCCATGCTGGTCTGCCGACGGGCCGCGGCAGGATGAGAACCCGCCCGGTGTGGGTCAGGCAGGCGAGTGTAGCTTTGCAGATTCTTCGCCCCTGCTCTCAGGGCTGGCAGCCGCGTCGAGTTGACAGTTTCAGCGGCAGTCTTGTCGTGGATAACTCAATCCGGAGAATGGAGTCTTCTTTCCGAGGAGTTGAACGTTGAGGAGCCGTGGAAGTGTGCCGCTGTGGCTCTTCTGCGTAGCGGTCATGGCGAGACGAAAGTAAGATCGGCGGGGCTAGTATGAAGATGTCGACGCACGAACGCCCGGAGCTTGCCTCTTGGCATGCTGAGAGTGCCCCGGGCCTTCGGTCCGGTGGTCACGTTGGTCTCGTGCTCCCTTGCTACAACGAGGAAGGCAACGTCGACGAGCTTTACGACCGGCTGACGAAGGTCTTCGAGGGCCTGCCGCAGTACACTTACGAACTGCTCTTCATTGACAACGCTTCGACGTGAGCGCACACCACCGCCATGGGGCCC
>JBAXUW010000176.1:0-6568 GCA_037129495.1 Planctomycetota bacterium
GTCTTCCGCGCCCTTCAAAGCCTCCTGACGCCTAGTCATCCCCCATGTGCCCTTAATAGCTTGACCACTCGAATCGAATGCTCGCGAAATCAGAGAGCTACACACGTGCAGCCAACCGATCCGAAAGACACTGTTAACGAGATGTTTCGCTATACCCTGAGACTTCGCTGACAAGCGCGCCAGCACTGCTCAGGGCTTTACGATTCTCTTCGACTCCCTGTACCAAAGCCTCACAACCTAAGTCGCGAGACCAAAATCAAGGATGACGAAGAGCTAACTCGATCTATGTCACGGTCGACCACTGCGGATTGCTCCGCAGAAAATCAACTGTGAGCCTTGGGAGAACGCCTCTGACAAACCGCCCTGACCTTCAGAAAACTGAAAGATCAGAATACGGCTTTCATCAGCATTCTTTTTAGATGCCAATTACCACGACCAAATTGTCAAAGAACAAAACGAGCCGGCAGTGCAGTAAGCACCGTCGGCTCGTGACCCTGTCCCTTCAAGAACAATGCCCATTACTGAGCACCACCATGGACAGAGGTTCGTTCCGGAAAAACCGGAGCGGGCCTCAACCCACGGCAAGAATCACGACCTTCTTAAACCCTAACAGAACCTAGCAGAAGAGGAGCTTGCGGAAGCTCCCGCAGTTCCAAGGCATCGACTGCCTCTGCCAGGAAAAATTAGCCGAACCGGCCGACAACGTCAAGCGCTTCGCAAAAGACTGCTAAAATCTGCGGAATACGTGCTCTACAGCTTGTAAACAGTGGACGGCGGTCACTCTTGAACAGTCGATTTTGCCTGCCGCGGAGGCAGGTTTCGCGGCTCTGGGGCGAGCCGCAGGCCCCACTGGGAATATGGCACGGGCCGTGCCTGGTCATCGCTCGTCCTCCCGATCAGCAGCTGATTGACGGCCCCCAGATCGAGCCGACAAGGGCCGAAAACAGGGCTCTTGCCGATCAACAGGTTGCCGTCGATGTCTGTAACCACCATCCGGAGCCGCTCGTTCTCGCTGCCAATGCCTTCCACGAGCAATCCCTGCCCTGGGGCCGTCTGCGGGGCCTGCCACGGCGTGTCGAGGTTTTCCGGATGAAGCCACATGAGCCGGGCCACGTTGCCCCGGGGAATGGCCAGCGGCGTGTCCTGCGAACTGGCCTCGAGAGCGATCCGAATCGTCTGTTCATCCAGCGAGACAAGCCGGCCGCGGAGGTAATCCCCCTGCACCGAACGCAGGACGTGCGTCGGAGGCTGCTGCTGCTGCGACCGCGGGAGCGTTACGAGGCTCCGAAACTTCTCCGCGGGCAGCGGCCGACTCGCCGCGGGCACGAGTTCAACGGCCTGCACCATCTCACTCGATACCGTCACCAGCTCGCTGCCAGCCATCTGCAGCCGCAGCCCATCTTCATCGATCGCTGCAATCCGACAGGCCAGCGTCTCGCCCGTCCGCAGAATCAGTCGCGAACCAAACCAGTCTGGTGCAGCAGAGTCGACGGGCTTCACTTCTTGCGGCACGAGCCGGTCGTGGGTCTGCAAGGCCTGCTGCAGCAGGCCTTGGCCCGTGAGAATCTGCTGGCGGACGATCTCGACCTCCCGCGGCTTCTGCTCGCCATCCTTCGCCTGAAACTGGATCTGGAGCTGACTCCCGACCCGGCCTCGCAGCAGATTCTGGGCATCCTCCAGCGACAACCCTTGGGTATCCAGAAACTGGCCATCCCCGCGCGGCGCGATGGCCAGGATCACGCCGCCTGGCTGCACAGCCTCCGCCGCATTTGGTCCACCGCCGACGGGAAGTCGCAGCACCATGATGCCGGTGATCACCGGCCGGCCCTGGGACATGCCAATCTGGCCACCGAGTCCGCCGACGGCATCGGCCGAGACCGACGCGTCGCTCGACGCGGGTATTGCGGCATACATAACCTTAATCTCGGCCGGTGGCTGCCCGCCATCCGCGGCCACCGCCAGCGGGCTGGCCGTCAGGCTGCCCATCGGCTGCCAGGCGATCGCCGCCGCAGGGGCCACGGCATGGTCTCCTGCATCATCTGCTCCAGCTCGTTCGCCGCGGACCAGGCAGCCCCGCACCGCCCCCTGCTCACACATCATCCTGCCGATCCTGCCGGGAAGCTCCTGGTCAGCCAGCGGTCGCGAGGTGCTCACCAGGGTTGCCAACGTGCTGATCGGCAGCGGCACTGGGCCCTCGATCGCCCGGTGCTCGAGCCAGGCGACCCCCTGCTCCACTCGCTGCAGGGTTCCGGTCAGCTGCGTCCCCAGAATATCGGTCGCCCTCACGGCCGAACTTGCGAAGAGTGACGCCCCCGCCGCGGCGGGCGGCTGCACTTCCGTCGGAAACACGATCTCCTCAACCTGATCGACCGGGATGCCGCGTGGCTCGGTGTCGCCGCGGATGTCAAATACCTGAGAGCTCCGCTGCATGCCCTTCACGACCGCTTTCAGCACCTGTCCATCCCGCAGCCGCACCTGCCCCTCGTCAACCTCCGTGAGCAATGGTGCGTCGCCCCGCCAGGCGGCAACACGGAACTCATCAAACGAGATCGCCCCCACGACAGCGAGCTGAAATCCTCCTGCCCGGCTGCCAGCGGCCGGTGGAACCGTGAGATCGACAACCGGCTTGAACGCTCCCCCTGCGGCTTCAGGCAGCATCACCACCATCCGGCCCGCCACCTGATCGACGAAGACCACCAGTTTCAGGCCTGTCTCAGGCAGATCACCAAACGGCTCCAGATCGCTGCGGCCACCGCCAGCCGCCTGTTCTTCCCGCACAGCCACCATGCCTTCGGGACTAAGCTCCAGGCGGTAGGGCAGAGCGGCATCTTTCGCCCCGTCGCAGGCCAGACCAATCTGCAGCGTCGGCCGCTGCGGCCAGGAGAGGGCGATGTCGTATCGCACCCTCGGGCCCGATTTCAGATCCCGAAACAGCCCGGTTCGGGCGGTGCCGCTCACGAGCCGGCCGGCCTCCTCCCGCCAACCGTCGGGCGGCTGCTCTTGCCAATCGACGAGTCCACCCGGGGCCGTGATGCCCATCCCCCCAGGGCCGCGGCTGATGCCACGCACTGCGTCGCGGCGAAGAATCGAGCGGGCAGTCGCTGCGGCCGGGCCGATGGTCACCACGACCTGCTGGTCATCGATCGATTCTAGCCCGCCCACGAGCCTGTCGCCGTTGAACAATTCAATCCGCCAGTCGCCAGCGGCCTGGGGTAGTGCGTCGTCCACCGGCCTCGGAAACCGGATGCCCAGCACACTGTCCAGCGGAAACTCAAACGGGGCCGCGAATGCCGGAGACTGCCAGAGGATCGTCCTGCGCGGCCCTGCCGCCAGAGCCGGTGAATCGGAAAGACTGCCGGCAAGATAGCCGTTCTCTGGCAGATCGAGCACAGCGAGTTTCAGGCCATCGACCGCCGCCCGACTGCCGGTCTCGGCCGCTCCCGCTGGTATGACAAGCGTCACTCCCACGATCAGCGCTCGGCAGCAGCGACCGCCGCGCCGCACAGCCTGTGCGAACCAGGCGGGCAGGCTCAGGCGATGGTTGGATGCGTGTGGCATGGTGCAGCAACTGAATGGGAATCAACGTTCATAGATTGGTAGAAACCGGTAGTTGACCGCCAGCGACAGGAGCGTAAGGCAGGTGCTCGCGACCGGGCCGCCATCTCCGCCCGGCGGAAAGCTACCGTCGGGCTGCCGCTGCACTTTAAGCTCCTGAAGCAGCCGACCGTTCCACTGCTTCCAGGCATCGACATCGGCCTGCAGCAGCGCCTGGGCGCGGTAATACCGCGTGTAGCCGACATAGGGTCCACCTTGCTGCTGGTCCGCCAGGCTCTTTTGCTTCAGGTATTCAACCGCCTTCTTGAACTGCGGCAGGTCTTTCCGCCGAGCGATCGCGAAGACCAGCGTGCCGATCGATGTCGTGGCATCCGTACCGCCATTGGGGCTGGCATAGCCCACCTGCCCCGTGGGGCCAGTCATGGCGGTGAAATACTTGATGGCCTTGTCGATCGTTTCGTCGGGCACCTCAATGCCGGCATTCCGCGCCCCGAGTAGCCCCATCATCACCGCGCCGCTGACAGAGGTGTCGGCGTCGTTGGCGTCGGGCGAGTAACGCCAGGCTCCAGCGGAGTTTTTTTTGGCCGATACCACCGCGAGTTTTACTGCCAACTCGAGCGACTGCCCGATCGCCCGCCCCTTGCCAGTGCCTCCCTCCTCCGACCAGAGCGTGCGGTCGTCCACCACGCCGTAGGCCTCAGCCAGACTGAGCATCGCGAAGCCGTGGTGATACATGCTTGATTGGCCCTGCTGGCCGCCAACGTAATACCCACTTCCGGCATCCTGGGTGGCGATGATGCTGCGGACTGCCCGGCGGATCTGTGTCTTATAGGGGCCATAATTGGGATCCTCGCCCGAGGCCAAGAGCACCATCATCGCCATGCCGGTCACACCCGGGCCCTGCTGGCTGTCTTTCCAGATTCCGGAAGGATCTTGTGTGCGGGCCAAGTAGCGGCAGCCACTGTCGTAGAGTTCGCGGACGTCGCGGGGGACCGGATCGCCCGAACGAATCACCGGCAGCTGCGCGGCGGCAGGCGTTGGCCCGAGCCACGCGGCGAGCGCCACGGCCAGTCCCGTCATCTGCAGCGCCTTCGTGCGGTTCATGCTCGTCATGCTCGTCATGGTCATCGATCTCCGGCTCCTGCCGGCCCTTCTTCCACGATCATCTTCTGTTGCTTGAGATGCGCCGCGAATGCCCGGCCCTGTTCTACAAACGTCCCGAGGGTCTTCCACTGCCGATCATTAACGAGCGCCTTGAGCTGCTGCTGATCGAGCTTTGAGAGTGCGTATTTACAAATGTTACAAATGTAGGGCGTAACGTGGCCGCCGTGCAGCCGCACCTTCGCGTCGTTAACACGCAGCGGCTTGTCCATCAGCAGCTTCTCCACCGCCTCATGCTGGGCTGTCGTCAGCCCGAGCGCCGTGTCGAATTGCGACATGCCGGTGTCGACCACGTTCTGCCACTGATGCCGTCTCCGCAACTCCACCTCCCGCCGCCAGTCGGCCCGCTGCCCGTCGTCGAGAATCTGAGCGATCACTTTTTCCAGCAGGCTCTCCGGCCCGCCCGTCTCCTGCAGCCGCGTCCGAACGGCCATCGCATCCTGCTGAAACCGTTGCCATTCGGCCTGACCCGCCGGATTTTGCAGGTCGACAGTCCGCCCCGCATACTTCTGCCGCACCGCCTCAATGCCGTCAAAGGTTCGCGCTGTATCGAGCCGTGCTGCCGTCTCAAACTTCCGCCGCTGAGCCTCCATGAGTCCACACACATCCGCCAAGGCGGCCACCTGCAGGAGCCGTCGGTCGAGGAACTGCTGCCGCGACTGAGCGATGTCGCCTCCACCTAAAAAGATCCCGTTCATCTGCTGATCGAGCACAATCCGCTGCTGCTGCTGTCCCTGATCGCTCTTCCGCGCCGCAGCCGCATCAACGACGGTGTCGTCGGCCCCGCGGAGCATGCCCTCTGCGGGCATCGTCAGCAACATGAGCAGCAACAAGAAGCTCGTCGTAACGTTTCGCTTGCCTGTCATATCTGTCATGACCAACGCTCCTTTCACTCAAACCACCAGGGATCCCGGCCGGCATCCTGGATGTTGTTGAGCTGATTGATTTGCAGCGACCAGTTCTGGATCTGTCCATCGTTGGGGGCCCCACTGGGCCCGAGTTGCTGCCGCTGCGGCTCGGTAAGGTGTGGTCGAACACACTCCTGGAGCAGTCCGGGAAATACCCTGCGGCCGTTGATCATGTGCGTGCTTCCGATCGCGATGAAGATGCGGTCTTCCCACGCAGCGGAGAGCGAACGTTCGATCTCGTCCCACTGTGTGCTTGTGAGAAACAGTTCTGCATCGAGGGTGGCGACGACCTGGCGAATCATGGCCCTCTTCTGACGGTCGTTCCGCTGGGCCACCTGCTCGCGATAGGCTGCCACCCGCTCGCCGGGGACCTGTTCGGCGAGGCTCTTGTCGAGCGCTTCTAAAATGACTGCGGCCGGATTGGCGGGCCGCTGGTCACCGTCGCCGGCCAGCCGCCCACCAAACTGCTGCGCCGCTGATTCCAAAGCAGCCTGCTTCACTGCCTCCACGCCCGCCTGCGAGATTTTCCGCCGCGACTCCCGCGGCAGGTCGCCACAGACCGAACGGATCAGCTCCAACTCGCCGCTGAGCAGCTTGGTAAACAGCTGTTCAAAGTGCTGGGCCTGCAGCTTGATCTGCTGCTGCCGCTGCGCGGCGGCCGGATCCTCCAGGTCGGCGGCCCGGATCGCAAACGCGGGCAGCGCCGCCATGGCGCACAGGATGGCTCGTCGCCACACAGGCCCGCGATGCATACCTCTCACAGGTGTCATGCTCATGCTCGTCATGGGGCCCTTCTGCCAGCGTCGCGGCCCCGTTCGTAGGCATTGAAATAGGCGTCGAGTCCGTCGCGAAACTCCTCCGGCAAAAGAACGCCACTCTTGCCGACGGCCTGATCCTCCTCGGGCGCCTCGGTGCGGGCCCGGCTATTGACCCCTTCTCCCAGC
>JBAXUW010000177.1:0-6552 GCA_037129495.1 Planctomycetota bacterium
AAAAAGATGACACGTTGAAAAACTTATCCCACTGGCAGACAAGCGACTGCGCCGTCTTGGCTCTAACCGCGCTCGGCTAGCGGCCGGTAGTCGCGGGCCGCTGGACCGCTGTAGAGCGACAGCGGCCGGATCAGCCGGTTGTCGCCAATCTGCTCAATGATGTGGGCTGTCCAACCGCTCATCCGCGCCACGACAAAGATCGGCGTGAAGACCTGTACCGGCAGGCCGAGAGCGTGGTAGACACGGGCCGCCGGCCAGTCGAGATTCGGCTTCAGGCTCTTGGCATCGAGCATCAGTCGCTCGATCTTTTCAGCCAGTTGCTCGATCGCCTCGCCGTCGGTGCCCCGCACCATCTCCCGGCACATCCGCCCCAGCAGCTTCGCGCGGACATCGCCATCCTTGTAGACGCGGTGGCCGAAGCCCATCACGACCCGCTTCGCGGCGAACTGCTCGTGGAGCCAGGGCTCGGCCCGGTCGGCTGAGCCGATCTCCCGCAGGATCTCCAGCACCTTCTCGTTGGCGCCGCCATGCAGCGGGCCCTTGAGCGCGCCGATGGCCGCCGTGATACCAGAATGCATGTCGGAGCCAGTCGAGACGACCGTGCGGGCAGTGAACGTCGAGGCGTTGAACTCATGCTCGGCGTAGAGCACAAGCGTGGTGCCAAAGAGCGCCGCCTGCTCCGGTGTCGGAGCCACTCCGGTGAGTCGCTCAAGCAACCCGTGGGCGATGGAGCCGGCCGGCCAGGAGCCAATCTTTCGGCCCGCAGAGAGGTCCATCCAGGCCGCCAGCAGGGCAGGCACCTGGCCGAGCAACTTCTCAGCCTGAGCGAGTAGCTGCTCTCGGGAGCCCGGTAAATTATCCTGCTCGATCTGGCCGAGCATGCTGACGCCTGTCCGGAGGGCATCCATCGGCGCGGCATGAGGACAGGAGACTGCAAGGCGGGCGAGGGCGTCGGTCACGGTCGGATCGAGTGATCGGGCTGCGGCGGTGACACGGTCAGTGAAGGCCGTCAACTCCGCGCGCGTGGGGAGTTCGCCATGAATCAGCAGATAGGCGACCTCTTCAAAATTGCCTGTGCGCGCCAGCGGTTCGATGGAATAACCCCGGTAGCGGAGGTCGCCGTCGAGCGAGCAGATGGCAGTGCGGCCGGCAACGATGCCGGCGAGGCCGCGGGCGAATTCGCTGGCGGCAGCGGACGAAGCAGCGGATGAAGATAACGCAGTCATGTGGGGCGGTCCTCGGTGTATTTCGCGAGCCAAGCCTCGGGCTTGGCCGGGGCATAGTCGAGCAGGTCGTAGAGTTCTTCGCGGGTCTGCATGAGATCCAACAGGTTTTCCTGTGTGCCCTCGTCGGCGATCATGCCGAGGCCGGCCTCAATCGCCTTCATCGCGATCCGCAGAAGCGTAACGGGATGGAGCGCCGCCGAGAATCCAAGCTCGGAGAGATCCTCCAGCGGGATGAGCGGGCTCACGCCAAACTCGGTCATATTGGCCAGCAGCGGAGTCTTTGACGCGGCAAACTCGCGGCCGATCTGGGCAAACTCGTCGCGCGTTTGGAGGGCTTCGGGAAAGAGCCAGTCGGCACCGGCATCGCGATAGGCATGCAGTCGCCGCACGCAGTCGTCGAGGTTCGTGACACCGCGGGCGTCCGTCCGCCCGATGATCACCGTGGAGGGATCCCGGCGGGCGGCGGCCGCGGCGGCGATTTTCTCGCACATCTGGGCCTCGCTGATCAGCTGCTTGCCGGCCAGCTGGCCGCACCGCTTGTCAGACTGCTGATCCTCCAACTGGATCGCGGCGGCGCCGGCAGCTTCCAGCGTGCGCACGCATTCCGCAACCTCCTGCGGGCCGCCAAACCCCGTGTCGGCATCGACGACCAGCGGAATCGTCACTGATCGGGCCAGCAAGCGGGTCTGCTCCACGAGTTGGTCGAGTGTGAAAAGACCGATATCGGGGATGCCAAGCCCGCCTGCCGAGAAGGCGGCGCCCGAGAGATAGATCGCGGCAAAGCCTTCGCGTTCTACGAGTTTGGCTGCCAAAGCCCAGGGAGCGCCCACGATGGCGATCGTCGAATCCTCGACCGCCGCCCGCAGGGCAGCGCCACGGCCACTGGGGGCCGACAGCAGACCCGGAATGGTCGGCAGCGATGAACTGGGGCGGGGAGATGCGGGAGCGGTCATCGGTTTTGAGTATCCGGTTTTAGGGAACTGGTTTTAGGTATCTTGGAGAGGAATTCGAGAGGTTATAGGTGCGGATGATGTCCCTTGAAAGCGACGCCCCAGATGCGGCACTCCCACGGGCCCAACTTGGCTGGGGCAGCCTGCTCGTCGAGGTCGCGGCGATCCTACTCGTCTTTGCCGCCGCGGGGGCCTGGCCCACGCCCGACGTCAACGAGACGGCCTATCTCACGAAGGCTCGGCACTTTGCCGACCCAGCCTGGGGCCGCGGCGATTTTTTCTTGGAGACCCCCGATGCCCATGGCGTGTTTTACGTTCTGATGGGGCCGCTCGCGGCGGCGTTCACGCTTGAGCGGGCGGCCTGGATCGGCCGCTGGCTCGGGTGGCTCGCCCTGGCCGGCGGATTCCGGCATGCGGTTGTTCCCCTGCTGACTGGCTGTTGGCCAAGGCTGCTGGCCGCGGCACTATTCTCGCTGGCCCTGCGGCAGACTACGGCCGCGGGAGAATGGGTGATTGGCGGCTGCGAATCGAAGGTGTTTGCGTGGGCGCTGGTGCTTGCTGCGATCGGTGAACTGGCACGAGGCAGGTTTTCCTGGGCCTGGCTTTCACTCGGTGCGGCTACGGCTCTGCACCCAATCGTTGGCGGCTGGGGACTCATGGCACTCCTGATGAGTAGATGTTTTCAGATCGCTTCAGTCGCCTCAGCGTCTGCTCCCACCGACTCAGGCACGCGGCGTCCTCTGCTTCTGGCCACGCTGATCATTGGGGGCATCGTGCTAGCGGCTCTGGGGATCGTGCCGGCGCTAGGCCTCTCTGCGGGCGCTGATTCGGCCACTCGGGCTGCGGCGGCGAAGATCCATGTCGTCGAGCGGCTCGGGCATCATCTGCTGCTCCGGACGTTTGCCGATGGTATGGTCGCTCGGCACGCGCTGGCAATCATGCTCTGGTGGCTCCTGTCGCGGCTGCGATCCCGCACTCCGTCTGCATCAGACGCCGCTGGTCGGCGTGTCGACCGCTTCATCGTGGCAGCGCTTATAATTTCTTTTGTGGGTGTGGTGATCTCGCTCCTCGAGCCCTTTGCGCCGGCCATCGCCTACAGCCTGCTCCGGTTCTACTGGTTTCGGCTGGCCGACGTGCTCGTGCCGTTTGGTCTGGCAACGGCTGCGACGGCCGTGCTTTACGATGATGGGGCGATCACACAGTTGATGCGATTGCGGCCCGCCATCGCTCGGGGCGTCGTGGTAGCGGTTCTCTGTCTCGACCTTGCCTACGAAAGTCGGCATTGGCCGCTTCCCGGCCGTACCGGCCTCGTCTCTCGCAGCGACACGAAAGTCGATGCCGCCAACTGGCGGGATATCTGCGACTGGGTGACGGCGAAGACGCCCGCTGATGCCTGCTTTCTCACGCCGCGTGGTGCCGCCAGCTTCACTTGGCTGACTGGCCGTCGCGAGGTCGTCGGCTGGAAGAATAGCCCGCAGGATGCCCGCTCACTCGTCGAATGGCGTCGGCGGATTGCCGATTGCTTCTCGCGAGACGGAGGGTTTGGCAATCTTGAGCGGTCCACCGCAGCGATTGGCGCCGACCGGATGCGACTGGTGGCGAAGACGTATGGCGCCCAATATGCGATCGTGCCGGCCGATCTGCCGGCCACGGTCGAAATTCCCTTCGAAAGGCTTCACGCCAACCGCGGCTATGCGGTCTATCGGCTGACACCATGACACCATGACACTTCCCCCGATCTCCGCGCCGCAGATCGCGGCAGTTGCCTTCGATCTCGATGGCCTGCTCGTCAACACCGAAGAGCTTTATCAGCACGTGGGCACGGAGCTCCTGCGCCGCCGCGGCAAGACCTTTGAAACTGAACTGCTCGACGCGATGATGGGCCGGCCGCAGCAGGTGTCGCTCGGGATCATGATTCAGTGGCACGGCCTGACCGCTACGATTCCGCAACTGGCCGCCGAGACTCAGGAGATCTTTGTCGCGCTCCTCGATACAGAATTGCGAACGATGCCGGGCGCCGTCGAGCTGCTCGATCTGCTCGATGCCCGCGGAATTCCCCGTGGTGTGGCCACGAGCAGCGGCCCCGATTTCGCGCATGACGTATTGGGTCGGGTGGGTATTCGCGACCGGTTTTCATTCGTGCTCACGAGCGCCGATATCGTGCACGGCAAGCCGCATCCGGAGGTTTACCAGCAGGCGGCCAGGCGACTGGCTGTCGATCCGGGGGTAATGCTCGTGCTTGAGGACTCGCAGGCCGGCTGCCGGGCGGCCGTGGCAGCGGGCGCCGTAGCCGTGGCGGTGCCCGGCGGACACAGCCACCGGCATGACTTCAGCGGAGCCCGGTTCATTGCTGAGTCGCTGGCCGATCCACGGATCCACGGACTAGTGTCGTCTTCCGTGGGATAAGTTTTCCAACTTGTCCAATTCGGGAACGTCCTCCACTTACTCCGGCACGGGCTGAAGCTGCGGCGTTGCCGGTAGCTGCGGCGTGGCCGGTGCCTCCGGCGTGGCCGGTGCCTCCGGCTGCATCAGCCGCCGCAGAAAACGTCCGCGCCGCGGCGACGGATTCTGTGTGGGGTTGGCCGCCTCTGCAGCCTGACGTTCGGCTCTCCGCTTCGCCACTTCCCCGAGCACACCCCCCACTAGGTCAATCACCGCGTCGGCGGCGGGGTCCGTCTTGAGATCCTGCGGCAGAGCGGATTTGATCGTGTCAGCCGTGGAGGGCTCGCCGGCCTTCTGGCTGGCGGTGGCCTTGTCCTGCTGCGGTCTGTCGGCCGCCGCAGCCGCTGCTTCGGGACTCCAGCCGGGGGCTGGCGGCGGTGGCGATTGAGGCTGCTGAGACTGCGGCTTCGGCGGGCCACCCGCGGCCCGGAGTCGATTCATCAGCTCAGCTACCATCTGCCCGGCGTTGGCCTGAATCGAGCCATCGAAATTTACCTTTGGCTGACCGAGTATGCCACCCACGTTCAACGAGAACGTCCGTCCCGCGAGCGTTGCCAGCAGCGGCCTGTCCTGCGGCAGATCGGCCGGAATGGGCAGTTCGAGTTTGAGGTCGAGCGCCTTGTCGTCGAGGCCAACAGAGCCGGTCGACCGCAGATCGAGCCGCTGACCTGGCTTGGCCAGCGGCAGGCCGAAGGCCAACCCCGTGTGCCAGACCCGCCGATCGACCAGTCGGAATTCAACGTGCGATTGATCGGCAATCCTGATCGACGGCGGCGCCGGCAGCTTGATCGGCAGGGAGTCGATGATCTTCGCGACCAGAGGCCCCGGACCGAGATCGACGGCATGCATTGAGAGCACGCCAAAGAGCTGCGCGGCGGCCGGGTCGCCGACCGGCAGCCTGGCCCCACTCAGCCGCAGCGAAAACCGACCGCCAGTCCGCGTGGCATCGGCCATGAGCGGGGCGATATAGGCAAGCACGCCCTGCGCCACGGCCGGCTCGAGCCGGGCATCGGTCAGCAGTTTCACCGGCTCGATATTCCACTCGCTCCAGCCGCCGGTTTTATCGGGGCCCAGAGTGGCTCGCATGTGGATCGGTTCGCTGACCCACTCTTCGGCAGACCACGGTCCAGAAATCCGTACGATCGCTCCGGCCACTTCGAGTTGCAGCCGCACGGGGCTGCGGCGGGCAGTCTGGGGCTGGGTGGGCTGGGCGGCGTCAGCCGAAGCCGGCGGGGGAGGAAGCTGAAACAGGCCCTTGAGATTTGAATTGCGGTCGGCGTCGAAGACAACGTTGGCATCGAGCCCCTCGATCCGCAGTCGGCCAAGATCACCGAGCGAGAGGAGCATGCCAGCGAGCCCGTGGCTCACCTCGACCCGCGTGATCGTAATCGGCTTGCTGCTGCCGTCGCGGGGCACGACATGGATGTCTTCAAACACGAGCGGCCCCAGCCAGCCGAGCTTGACGCTCCCAAACTGCACGTCAGCCTGGAGTGCGGGGAGCGCCCGGGCCACGAGCCACGACATCCGCTTGGGGCTGGCGAGCAGCCAGGGCGCGCTTGCCATCCCCAGCAGACCGACGACTGCCGCAGTCGCAAGCGTCGCCCGCATCTGCGACGCGGGAAAGCCCCGCCGGGCCGGCGTCGGGGTGTTCCCGGCCTGAAGCAGGGCAGACTGTGGCTGTGAAGGCGTTTCGGGGGCGGGCAGGCCGTTTTCTGGACTGGTCATGATCGAAGCCTCCTTTGAACGGGCGAACCGCCGATTATATCCAAGCAAGAGCGGCCGGGGCATCTATTTCGCAGGCGACGGCGGACGACTGTCGCGTCCGGGCTTAAATGCGATAGGATTAGGGGACGATTCTGCGGGCGTAGCTCAATTGGTAGAGCGCTAGCTTCCCAAGCTGGATGTCGAGGGTTCGAATCCCTTCGCCCGCTTTC
>JBAXUW010000178.1:0-6504 GCA_037129495.1 Planctomycetota bacterium
TGCGGTCCACCTTGCGGGGCCCGGTGCTGCTGTTGCTGCGGCTGCGGGGCCCGCTGCTGCGGGGCGGGGGCCTGCTGCTGCGCGGCGCCTTCGAGCACCTGCTTCAAAATCTCACTGAGAATATCCATGACTGCGCTCCGTTAGTAAAACGAGGACTGTGGCAAAGCCGTTGCTACGCCAAGCAGAATTTCGAATTCTACGCGAGGGGTCGCCCACGTCCAAGCAACTGGTCATCTCAGGGAGAATCCGAGATTTCCCCGCCGGCCCGGGTCGAAAGTGCCCGCCAGACCGCGATGTCGATCCCGTCGGCCAACGTAGTTGTCGACCCATCCATCAGCGCGATCGTCACGATTCCTCCGTGGTAGCTGCGGGACGTAATGGCAGCAGATGTTTTCATGGTCGTGCTGCTGCCTTCCTGCCGTGAAGTGAAATCAAGATCATATTCGCTGCCACCGCTGCTGAAGGGCACCCGAGTGTTGGGGGTGAACGTTGTCGTAAAACCACTGTGGTGAACGCGGCCGTCTGGCCATTCCGTGTGCCCGGTGCAGTCGTTGGTGGTCGCTCCCAGTTTCAGGTCGCCGGCGGTATATCCTGTGGCGAGGCTCGCGATTACGGCTGGGTCTGCAGGAGGCGCATTCGCTGGATAGGCAGTGGAGGGGTCGGCGGTGTTGCGGACGTAGGGCGTGAATGCCTTCACTTCGGCCAGGCAGAGCGTCTTGCTGAGGCCGTCGCTGAACATGCTCGCCTTCAACTTCGAATTGGGATGGAAGGATCCGTTCCCGCCCATTCCCGTGGCGGGATCGTAGAGAAACCAAGTGCCGAAATTGAAACCGTAGGTCAAAGGAAAGACGTAGGGCACGTCGACGCCGCTGCGGGCCTTCGTGCGGAAGACACTGTTTTTCTCACTGGGGCAGGTAAAGGAGCCGACTTGGGCGTCTTTGACAGTGCCCCAGTTCTTCGTTGAATCGACAGGGCTAAAGCCCTCGTCCCATGGTCTTTCGAGGTCAACCTTGACTGCTGCAGCCTGCTCTTCGAGATAGGGAAGAATGCGGCCGTGAACCGACCACGAGCCGTTGTTGCTGGCGAAGGCGGATCCCGGCGTGTGCAGCATGCTGGGGGGGAAACAACGGCGGGCGGTTTCGAAGTTATGGATTGCGAGTACCAGTTGCCGCGAGTTGTTGGAGCAGAAGCAGCGGCGCGCGGATTCGCGGGCAGCCTGCACAGCCGGCAGCAGGAGGCCAACGAGCCCGCCAATGATCGCGATCACGACCAACAGCTCAACCAAACTGAAACCATTTTGGAAGCGGGTGGAATGCTGCATGATGGCTGAGCAATGCAAAACGCGTACCGCTTCCCGCAGGGAGGACAAGTTGGAAACTTATCCCACAGGCAGGCAAGCGACTGCGTAGCATGGATGCAACGTGCAGCAGCAGTGGTGGACTCTTCACCGCGCGGTGAAATATTCACCGGCTGAGCTTGGATCGCAGTGTTCTCCGGTCCAGCGGGACCGGGCAGCATTCACCTGGCGAACTGGCTGCTCGAGAGGCAGCCGTAGGGTGGGTGGGCAGACGAGGCGACAAGGAGCCCGATGCCTATGCGGCCATCACCCCAGCCGAACGGATCGAGCTGGTATGGCCGATCACTGTCACCACTCAAAGAGGGGAAAGGCAGGTGTCTCACCTATCATTGTCACAGAAGGAGATGTGAAATCCGCGTCGCACTCATCGAGCAATACACCCTACACTGTGGCCGTTCTGATTTCAGCATCCAGGTGCCGCGTCGGCATAGCGCATGAACAGACTTTCCACCGAGACACCTCGTTCGTCAGAGCAAATCAACCCTGTTAAGGTGGGCAGGAGAAGCGACTCTTTGCGTTGCACTCTGATTGGAATTTTGTGTGCCATGCATGTGCTCTTTCTCGTGCTCAGTGCACTTCCCAGCAGCCTGTTTGTCGACCGACTTTACCCTTTCTACGGCTGGTATCCGAGCCTCACCGGACAGATTCAGCGGTGGACGATGTATGCCGCACCGGACCGCGATCAGATGGAGATTGACCTCGTGGCAACGCTGCCTGATGGAAGCCACTACCGCCCCTGGGGCACCTCGCAAGCCATGTCTTCACGCAGGCTCTACGTGCTTGAGTCGATGTTCAGGAGAAACGACCTTGATCTGTTGGCAAAGCGGTTGATGATCGGGCTGGCGGCCCGCTTTCCCATCGGAGTGCCGCTGCCAACGAGCATGTCGATTCGGCGGACGAGCGGGCCGATTTCCACGCTCGCTGAGTCGTTCGGCCGCGAGCAGCCCAGCAGCCCGCCGGAAGTGGAAGAGATTACTTTTCGCTGGTGAACGTCTCTATGCAAACAGACGCCGAGCATTCGTGGCTGCCGGTGAGATGGTCCGACTGGATTTCTTTTCTCTGTACGGAGTCGAGCGCGCGTCCGCTGGCAATCGTGCGGATTTGCCTGGGGTCGTATCTCGTCATCTACTGGATCGAACTCGCATCGTTTTTAGATCTCTATTTTTTAGCACCGCCGATGCTTTTCCTCGACGACTTGACCACGGTGCCGTGGTATGGGGCGATCCGTCTGGTCGGGGAATCGACCTTGTGTCGCCAGTTGCTGTTTGTGGGCACAGCACTGGCCTCTATCTGCCTTGCGATTGGCTGTTGCACACGGCTCGCGTCGCTGTCACTGTGGTGGATGACGCAGTCATGGCTTGAGTTTCCCGTCGGTCAAAATAGCGGTGACTTTCTCGTTCGGATAGCTGTCTTTCTGATCATGCTGTCGTCTCTGGCTGGCCATTCGCAAGCGATCTGGTCGCTGGATGCCTGGTGGAGGCGCGGCTCTGGCAGGACACGAGGTATACCAGCTTGGCCGCTCAGACTGTTTCAAATTCAACTGGTGTTAATGTATTTCTTTGCAGGACTTTATAAAGTGGCTGGAGTTGGCTGGTTTGAGGGAGAGGCTCTGTATTACGTCTTCCAGCACACTCTCTGGCGACGCTTCGACTTGAGTTGGGTTCGCGATCCGATCTCTATCGGGCTCTTGACCTACGGGACAATTATCTTTGAACTGCTGCTGTTTCCCCTGCTCATTTGGTTTCGGCGGTGGCGACCCTGGGTTCTGCTGGCTGGGCTGATGTTTCACGCAGGCATCTGGCTCGCGGCACGCGTGTTTGTGTTTAGCTGTATCGTGCCAATCTATTACCTTGCGTTTGTCGACGATGATCTCTGGCAATCCATCTGGGAAATAGCATTGATAAAGGTCCGGTCTGTCTCTAGTCGCATCAACCAACTGACATCGCAGAGGCCACCGACTGCGTTGCATGGATGCAATCCGCAGCACCAGCCAACTGCGTTTGCCACGCAAACACGGCAGGCTGCCGGGGTTTGCGTGAAGATGGAAAAAGTTGCCCACACAGGCGTGAAGCAGCAGGGGTAAAAGACTCACCGGCTGAGCTTCGACCGCAGTGTTGCCCGGTCGAGGCCCAGCAGTTTGGCAGCGGCGGTGCGGTTGCCGTCGGCAGCCACTAAAACCCGTTGCACCAGCTCCGTCTCGACGAGCGTCATGAGTGTCTCGTGCAGTGGTCCGCTGGCGGTGTCTGTGTGGATGAGGGCCGCGTCGACCCAGGCCCAAATCGCCTCTGCTACTTGGACGTCGGCCGGGCGGCTATCGGTCACCGCGGTTGCCAGTGTTGACGCGGGCAAATGTTCGGGCCGAATCAGACCGCCGCGGGCGACGACGGCGGCATATTCAATCGTATGCTTGAGTTCGCGGACATTGCCGGGCCAAGGCCGCTGGCCGAGCGCGGCAAGGCATTCCGGCGTAAACTCGCCCGGCGGGCGGCCGGAGGTGTGCCGGGCCAAAAAGTGTCTGGCGAGCAGTTGGATGTCATTGCCCCGTGTGGCGAGGCTCGGCATGTGGATCGGAAACACATGCAGCCGGTGGTAGAGGTCTTCGCGAAACGTACCAGCGCGAATGGCCTCGTGAAGACTTCGATTGGTGGCCGCGATCACCCGCACGTCGACGGGCCGTGGTGCGGCTGCGCCCACGGGCGTCACCACCCGGTTTTCAAGCGCTCTGAGTAACTTCACCTGCACATCCAGCGGCGCCTCGCCGATCTCATCCAGGAAGAGCGTACCGCCGGCGGCGAGGGCAAAGAGCCCCGGTCGGTCGGTGGTCGCCCCGGTGAACGCACCGCGGACATGGCCAAACAGTTCGCTCTCAATGACGCTCGGCGCAAGGGCAGCGAGACTCGTCGCCACCAGTGGCCCGTCGCGCCTTTGACTATGCGCATGGATCGCCTGGGCGACGAGATCCTTGCCCGTGCCAGTCTCGCCGGTGACGAGGACGGGGAGGTCTGTCGGAGCGACGAGCGAAATCTGCTTGAATACTTCCTGCATTGGCGGCGAGGAACCGAGCAGCTGCACGCCGGCCCGGCTGCCAGCTGCTGGCCGCAGAGCGCCGCTCTGCGCCGCTGTGTGCGGCCGCTCGGCAAGCGCCCTGGCCATCACCTGCGAGACGGTTTCCAGGTTGAACGGCTTCAAGAGATAGTCGAAGGCGCCGCCACCCGTTGCACGGACCGCCGTGTCGAGATCACCAAAAGCTGTCATCACGATGACGGGTGCCTCTGGCGCGAGCAGTCGAAACTCAGGCAGCGCCGTGAGCCCATCTTTTCCCGGGAGCCGCACGTCGAGCAGCAGCGCATCAGGTGCAAAGCGGGCACAGGTCTCAAGCCCGGCCGCGACGCTGGCGGCCAGTTCCACGGCATGCCCCGCATCGGTGAACAGCTCGCGCAGGCTCCAGCCGATGGCCGGTTCGTCGTCAATGATGAGGATGCGGCTCATGAAGAACCTTTGTAACCCTTTTCCTGAGGCCCGAGGAAAATCGTAAAGCGGGTCTGGCTGTCGATTCGCTCCCAGGCGAGCGTGCCGCCATGCTCCTCCGCGACGGCCCGCGCCACGGCCAAGCCCAGACCGATCCCTTCTGGCTTGGTTGTGACGAACGGCTCAAGCAGCGATTCCCGCACGCTCTCCGCTGGCCCCGGCCCGGAGTCATCGACCGCCAGCATGAGCCGGGCGCCGGAAAGCCGCGCGGAAAGCCGCACGGCGCCGCCGCGGCCGGCGGCGTCGATGCCGTTGAGCACCAGATTCACCAGCGCCGCCCGCAGGCTGTCGTGGCGGCCCAGCAGCGACAGGCCCGTGGGCAGGCGACACTCCAAGTGGACACCGGCATGCTCGCACCGCGGTGCTGTCAGATCGCGAACTTCCGCCAAAAGCTGGTCGACCGAGACAGTCACTGCGGTCGTTTCTCTGGGCACAGCCAGATCCCGTGTGGTGGGTTTCGCCAGCGACAAGAGTCCGCGGACTTCCACCTCCAGAATGTCGAGTTGTCGGGCGGCGACATTCAGACTGTCGTCGGGCGGCGAAGCGTCGCTCTGGCTGGCCAGACACCGGCGACGGTGCAGGTCGATCGCCAGCCGCGCCCCCGTGACCGCGTTGCGGAGTTCATGGGCGAAGCCGGCCGCCAGTTGGCCAAGCAGCCGTTGACGTTCTCCGGCAACGAGCGAGCTGCGGAGTTCACCGAGCTTCAGGCTCAGATGATTGACACCGGCGACGAGCCGGCCGATCTCGTCTGTTCCGGCCGAGTCGCCAGCGACGCTGGGCAGCGTGGAGCCAAATTCCCCGACGGCGATCCGGGCGACCTGTCGCTCGACGGCGGTGATCCGGCCAGCCAGCCTGCCGGTCGTCTGCAGGCCCAGGGGGACGAGCACGGCAAGCGTGGTGGCGGCCACGGCAAGCACCGGCCACACCGCCTCGAATGTGGCCGTGAGGAACGAACGCTCCGGCGTGAGCACGAGCACCATCTCCGGCCGCACGCCTGCGCTCCGGACGGCACCAAAACGGTAACGCCTGTCGCCGAGCATGCCGCTGCCGCTGCTGATGGCGGCGGCCACTCGTTCGCCGGTGATGGCTGAGCTGATCTCCGGCGGCAACGTGGTGAGGCCCACGCTCTGGGCCGATTCGTTCCAGACGAGAAACTCGCTGCCCGTGAGCCCCCGCAGGGCATCAAGCACCGCAGGAGAGAGTGCAAACCGGGAGGCCCGCAGCGTGGCGGCCACCTGCGACTGCGTGGCCTCGACGGCGGCGGCCGACCGCCGCGTGGCCAACCACGCCGAGAAGCCGACATTGGCGAGCACTGCCGCCAGCACGAGCCCCACGACGGGCAGCACCAATTGCCGCGTCAGGGAGAGGTGTCGATGTGGCGTGGCCATAAGGAGAGTTTAACTGTCCGTGGGAAAAGTCATCCCTGGCCCCCAATCCTCTCCGATGGTGCAGTACCACTCAAGGCAATAACACGGATTGGACAAGTTGAAAAACTTATCCCACGGGGGAGAAGTCCCACGGGGGAGAAGCACTGGTCGTGCCGAACAGGATTGCCCTGGCCCCCAACTGGCGTCGGCCTTCGGCTGTGATGGCATGCTGTTGACCTGAGCGGCACTGCA
>JBAXUW010000179.1:0-6473 GCA_037129495.1 Planctomycetota bacterium
GTGCCTTAGCGGGTAGCACTACGCATTGGACAAGTTAGAAAACTTATCCCACAGGAAAGGGAAGACGCTTGCCCCGGGCGGCGGCGGCCTGCACAATCTCTGCATGACACAACTCACCACCCATCTCTACATCGTTCGCCATGCGTGGGCCGAGGATCAGGGCCTCGGTATCGAAGATCACGCCCGCCGGCTCACCAAAAAAGGCCGCAAGCGATTCGCTGCACTGATCGAAAAACTCCGCCAGGGAGGAATGGAAGTCGATCTCGTGGCCACGAGCCCGCTGATCCGCGCCCATGAGACCGCCGAACTCCTCGCGGCGGCGTTCGATCATTCCCCGCCGGTGGTCGTGGTCGATGCCCTCGCACCCGCCTCCAACTGGCCGGCGCTGATGGAATGGACCACCCAGCAAGGCGCAGCCCGCGTGGCGTGGGTGGGCCATATGCCCTGCGTCGGCAGGCTGGTCGCCCTCACAATCGGCGACGGCTCCGCCTCGATCCGCATGCAAAAAGGGGCCGTAGCCTCGATCCGGCTCGACGACGGTCCGGGCCACCCGGGGGAACTGGAGTGGCTGGCTACGGATGAAATCGTCTAAACGCAGACCTCCATTTCCGGCGATTGAGCCCTATAGTAGAGCTTGGAAAATAGCCGTCCCCAGGTTTTTTCGGCGGCGATTCCACCACCGTGATTCCACGTGATTCCATCGGAGCCGCTGCGATGAAGACCTGCCTCTCTCAAACGTTGGTCCCGCAACAAATCAACGCCGCTTCGGTGCGAGCTTGGGTGCTCGTCTTGTCGATCGTTGGCCTGACTGGCTGCGCGCCAGCCGGCCGCTCAGGCGGGCAGGGGAAGGTCGTAGAAATCGAGACGATCGAAGCCCTTGACCCCGCAGCCGAACAGACGCGGAAGCGTGAACAGGCAGTCGCTATCGATGAGGCTGCTGCCAAATCCAAACAGATCGTGAACGAGGCGACAGCGGCCGCCGATCGGGCGATCGACGAGGCCGACAAGACGATCGACCGTCGCACCGCAACTGCCCCCCTGCCAGAGAAGGTTCGTGCGGCGGTACCCGCTCCAACGCGACCTGAAGTCTCGCAGCCCGCCGTCGCCCGCGAACGGGTGATGCTCGGTGATCCGGCACTGACAGCCGGCGTGCCCGGCAGCGGCCCAATTACGCTGGAGCAGATCGACCAATGGCTCGCCGATCCAAAGAACGCCGTGGAACTTGCGCCGGTGCTGCCGCTGGGGCTCTCGCAAGGGGCTGGGCAGATTACTGGCCTCGACAAGAATCCACTCACCCGCGCAAAGATTGAGCTGGGGCGTCAGCTCTATTTTGATCCGCGGCTCTCGATTGACTCGACAGTCAGTTGCGCCAGTTGCCACCACCCCGCCACGGGCTACTCCGCCAACACCAAGACAGGTGTCGGGGTTCGCGGCCAGCTGGGTGGCCGAAACTCACCCGCGTCATATAACCGCATCCTGTCGGGTTCACAGTTTTGGGACGGCCGCGCCGATTCGCTTGAGTCGCAGGCCGTGGGACCTCTCCAGAATCCGATTGAGATGGGCTTCACGCACGAGGGCGTGGTGAAGCGGCTCGGCGAGATGCCGGTCTATAAGAACCAGTTTGAAAACATCTTTGGTGACCTCACCATCGATCGCGTCGGGCAGGCGATCGCCGCTTTCGAGCGGGTCTTGGTCACCGCTCCATCTCCTTACGACTATGGCGAGCAGTTGCAGTCGTTCGCGGCGCTCGACCCCGAAGACATCGCCGATGACGTTGATCTGGCGGCAAAATACGCCGCGGCGAAGTCCTCCGCGGAGGCCCATCCGATGTCGGAGGAGGCCAAGCGGGGCCGCGAGATCTTCTTCACCGAGAAGGGCAACTGCACCGCCTGCCATGTCGGCGCGAATCTGGCTGACGAAAACTACCACAACATCGGTGTCGGCATGGACAAACCAGATCCCGATGTCGGCCGGTTCGCCGTCACAAAAGACATCCCCGACACTGGCGCCTTTAAAACCCCGACGATCCGAAATGTCTCCCTGACCGCGCCTTACATGCACGACGGCTCGGTTGCGACGCTTGAAGAGGTGGTGGAATGGTATGACAAGGGTGGCCATCCAAGTCCTTATTTAAGCGCAAAGATCCGGCCGCTGAAGCTGTCGGCGCAGGATAAATCCGACTTGGTTGAGTTCATGAAGGCCTGCACCGGCCCTACACCAACAGTCGAGACGAGCCGCCTACCGGCCGACCGCTAGCTGTCCGCGAGGAATTGCCTCTTTGCTTGTCAACTTTGCGCTGGTTTCCAAAACGATCATGCGACCATATGACCAACCGTCCTCCTCCGCTGCCGCTTTTGCTTGCGCGATTGCCGCTCCATGTGGGCGTCGACCTCGGCGGCACGAACATCAAGGCGGCGCTGGTCGATGACGAAGGCCGGGTCGTCGCCTTTCACACCGAGCCGACCCACGTTGAACGGGGCCCGGAAGATGCGGCTGCCCGCATGGGCCGCTGCGTGCATTCGCTTGCTCATCAGGTGGGCATCGCCACAAGCGACATTGCCACTGTCGGCCTCGGTACACCAGGCCCGCAGGATCTCTCCACGGGTGTGATTCTCCGCGCGGGCAACCTACCCGGCTGGGATAACTTTCCGATCCGCGACCGGGTGGCGGCCCACTGCGGCCACCCTGTGACGTATGCCAACGATGCCAATGCCGCCGCCTTTGGTGAGTTTTGGGTCGGCTCGGGCCGTGAGTTTTCGAGCATGGTGCTCTTCACGCTCGGCACGGGAGTGGGAGGCGGGATCATTATCGGGAACACCTGTATCGAAGGTGCCCACAGCCATGGAGGCGAGTTGGGTCACATCATCGTCGATACCTCTGTCACGGCCCGACACTGTCCTTTTGGTCACCGCGGCGATCTCGAGGCCTACTGCAGTGCTACGGCTCTCAAGGACCGGGCGCGGGAGGCGATTGCAGCGGCCCCGGAAGGATCGCTCGCCCGAGCCGTCGCGGCCGGTGAGGAACTGACTCCCATTCTCATCGCCCGCGAGGCGGCTCACGGCGATCCGCTCGCCAGCGAACTCATTCTGGAGACGGCTGGCTGGCTGGGCGTCGGCGTTGTCACGCTGATGCACACGGTCGATCCCGAAGCCGTAGTGATTGGCGGCGCGATGACCTTCGGGGGTGAGGAGTCGCCCGTGGGCCGGGCTTTCATCCAACGGATACGGGCCGAGGTGCGGGCCCGCGCGTTTCCTCTGCTCGCGGAGAAGACCATTATCCGCTACGCCAGCCTCGGTAGCGACGCCGGCTCAATCGGCGCTGCGGGCCTCTCCCGGCTGGCCGCAAAATGACGGTTCATCCGGCCCGAAACTCGTCTACACTAGTCGGATGAGCATCGACTGCAAACACATCCGTAACTTCTCCATCATCGCCCACATCGACCACGGCAAAAGCACGCTGGCCGACCGACTTCTCGAACGTACCGGCACGGTCGAGAAACGGCAACTCAAAGCGCAGATGCTCGACGATATGGATCTTGAGCGGCAACGGGGCATTACGATCAAGGCCCGAGCCGTTCGGATGGAATACCGTTACAAAGACGAACTCTACGAACTGAATCTCGTCGATACTCCCGGCCACGTTGACTTCCACTACGAGGTCTCTCGGAGTCTGGCATGCTGTGAAGGTGCGGTGCTCTTGGTCGATGCCTTCCAGGGGGTCGAGGCCCAGACCGTTGCCAACGCCTATGCGGCAATCAATCAAAACATGACGATTGTGCCGGTGATCAACAAAATTGACCTCGTGCATGCGCGGGTCGACGACGTGCTTGTCGAGATGGAGCAGAGCCTTGCGATCGACCCGACGGATGTCATCCTGGCCAGTGCCAAGACCGGCCTTGGTATCGACGATCTGCTTGCCGCAATCGTGGAGCGGGTCCCGCCGCCGACGGGCGATCCGACCGCTACCCTGCGGGCGATGATCTTCGACAGCCACTACGACAGCTACCGCGGCGCGATTACGTATGTTCGGCTGATCGACGGCACGGTGAAGAAGGGGCAGAAAATCCGGTTTCTTGAATCTGGCGTCACCCACGAGGTGCTTGAACTCGGCCAGTTTGTGCCGCAGCGACGGGCCTGCGAGGAGCTTGCGGCCGGCCAGGTGGGTTATCTCGTTTGTAATATCAAGGATGTGAAGCAGGTCCATATCGGCGACACGGTCACGATTCCCGGCGACCAAGCCGCCGGGCCGTTACCGGGCTACAAGCCGCCCCAGCGGATGGTCTACTGCGGCCTCTATCCCTCCGAGGGGGAAAACTTCGAAGAGCTTCGTGACGCGCTCGAAAAGCTCGTCATCAACGATCCGTCGTTCGAGTTTGCACCTGAGTCGAGCGAGGCGCTGGGCTTCGGCTTCCGCTGTGGTTTTCTGGGCCTGCTGCACATGGAGATTATCCAGCAGCGGCTTGAGCAGGAGGCGAACCTCGATCTCGTCCAGACGGCACCAAACGTCACCTATCAGATCCTCAAGACCGACGGCGAAACGATCAACATCACCAATCCGCAGGATGTGCCTGATACCGGACAGATTGAGGAGTTTCGCCAGCCGATCGTGCGGACGAATTTTCTGACGCCGGTCGACCATATCGGCCCGATTATGCAGCTGTGTACCGATCGTCGTGGGGCGTACCTCAAGACAGAATACCTCTCGCCGACGCGGGCCATGCTGACATACGACCTGCCGCTGGCCGAAGTGATTTATGACATGCACGATAAGCTCAAGAGCGTGACCAGAGGCTATGGCACGATGGACTATGAACTGGTCGGCTATTTTCCGGCCGATCTGGTCCGCCTCGACATCCTCGTGGGAGGCAAAAATGTCGACGCCCTATCGATCATCTGCGACCGCCGTGACTCCGACCGCCGCGGCCGGGCGATCGTCAAAAAGCTTCGTACTGAGATCGATCGGCATATGTTTGAGGTCGCCCTGCAGGCGGCGATTGGTACAAAAGTGATCGCGCGGGAGACGATCTCCGCGATGCGGAAAAACGTCACCGCCAAGTGCTACGGCGGCGACATTTCCCGCAAGAAGAAACTCTGGGCCAAGCAGAAGGAAGGCAAGAAGCGGATGAAGAGCGTGGGCAGCGTCGACATTCCGCAGAAGGCCTTCATGGCCGTGCTCGATACCGGCGCCGAACGGCCGTGACGCAGCCAACGTTACCGTCCGCTCCACTACCCGCCACCATTAGGGCGCTTGGCTGGACGAGTTTTCTGACTGATTTATCCAGCGAGGCGATCTATCCGCTCCTGCCAGCGTTTGTCCGGAGCCTGGGCGGCTCGAGCGTTGAGATCGGGCTCATCGATGGCGTGGCGAATGCCGTAGCGGCAATCGTCCGACTGCCGGCCGGGGCGATCTCCGACTCCGTTGGCCGCCGGCCGCTGGTGCTGATTGGCTACGGGATTTCGGCGGTAATCAGGCCCCTGATGGGCCTCGTGACGACGCCGCTGGGCGTGATTCTCGTGCGGACGTCAGACCGCTTCGGCAAGGGCATCCGCAGCGGCCCGCGGGATGCACTGGTCGCCGATCTCGTCGAGCCCGCAGTCCGCGGCCGGGCCTTCGGCCACATCCGGGCCATGGACCATGCCGGTGCGGCGCTTGGGCCGCTGGTTGCAATGCTCTTTCTCCTCTTCTTTCCTGGCCGCGAGCGGTTGCTCTTCCTGCTCGCTCTGCTGCCGGGCCTCGTGACGCTCGCGGTGATCTGGAGAACCGTCCACGATGCTCCCAACCGCGCAATAGTTGCAGCCCACGCAGCGCTTGCTCCACAGCTCTCCCGTCCGCAATCGCTGCTCCTGGGCAGCGTGGGCATCTGGTCGCTCGGCGCGGCAAGCGAGCAGTTTCTCCTGTTGCGGGCGGCCGAGCTTGGTGTGCCGGCGGCGCTTGTGCCGCTGGTCTGGCTCTGCATGAGCCTCGCCAAGAGTGGCTCGGCCATGATGGCCGGCCGATTGGTCGACCGCTGGCGGCCGCGGGGAGCCCTGGCCGCCGGCTGGCTCATCTTTGCCACGGCGTATGCCGGGCTCGCACTCTGTTCGCAGCTCTGGCTGGTGCTGCCGCTGATGCTGGTGGTCGGGGTTGCCTACGGCCTCGCTGAGCCCGCCGAGCGGTCGCTTGTCGCGATCCTCTCTCCTACGGGCCGGCAGGGGGCTGCTTTTGGCTGGTACACGCTCGTGCAGGGACTGATGGCGCTGCCCGCCGGGCTGCTAGCGGGCTGGCTCTGGCAGCAGGGGCCGGCCGGGCCAGCCTCGTCGTTTACGGCAACCGCGCTGCTCGCGGCAGTCGCCTGCGGGATGCTGCTGCTCACCGGGGGAGAGCCGAAACCGATCTCGTGAGAAAAGTTTCCCAACGTGTCAAAGAAGAGGACAAGTTAGAAAACTTATCCCACAAAAAAGACGAAGCCGGGATCGGCTGAAGCTCGACGAGCG
>JBAXUW010000018.1:0-26456 GCA_037129495.1 Planctomycetota bacterium
AACTTGTCCTCTTTGCCCTCCTCCACGAGGGGGGCCTCACTGCGTCTCTTCGAGGCCATGTTCTTGAAGCTTTTTGCGGAGCGTGTTGCGGTTAATGCCGAGGCGGGCGGCGGCCTTGAGCTGCACGCCCTTACAGTCGGCCAGCATCTGGGCGATCAGTTCCCGCTCCACGCGGCTGACGATCCGGTCGAAGAGGTTTTCATCGTCGGGGGCGGCCGTGACCATGCCCTGTTCGACGAGATCCCGCGCGAGGCTATCGAGATCGCCACCCCGGCCTGGTAAGGAGACCTGTGGGCGGTCGCCCCGCATCGCTGGCGGGAGGAGATCGAGCGTGAGTTCGTCGCCCGTGGCCATGACGACGCAGCGCTCGACCACATTTTGCAGTTCGCGGACATTGCCCGGCCAGTGATACCGCGCCAGCGCCGCGGCGGCCTCCTTCTGAATGTGCACCACATAGCGATCGTTCGCCTCGTTGTAGTGCTCGAGAAAGTGGCCTATCAACAGCGGGATGTCCTCGCGACGGGCTCGCAATGGTGGCAGGTAGATCGGCACGACGTTGAGCCGGTAGTAGAGATCCTCGCGGAAGTTCTCCTTGGCGACCTCGTCGAGCAGCTCGCGGTTACTGGCGGCGATCACGCGGGTGTCGACGCGGATCGTCTCGGTGTCGCCCACCCGCTCAAGCTCCCGCTCCTGCAGCACCCGCAGCAGCTTCACCTGAAGCTTGGGCGTGGTGGAGTTGATTTCGTCGAGAAAGATCGTGCCGGTGTGGGCGGCCTCAAACCGGCCGGTGCGGTTGGCGATAGCGCCTGTGAACGAACCCCGGACGTGACCGAAGAGCTCGCTTTCGAGCAAGCTCTCCGAGAGCGCGCCACAGTTGACGCGGACAAACGGGCCGCTGCCGCGGGGTGAAAGTTGGTGGATTGCCTTGGCGACCAGTTCCTTGCCCGTCCCGGTCTCGCCCACCAGCAGCACCGAGGCATTCGACACGGCCACCCGCCGAGTCATCGCGTAGACCTCCATCATCGCCGGGCCAGACCCGATCAGGCCCTTGATTGGGGAGGCAGTCTCGTCACCGGAGTGGCCAGGGGTGCGCAGCATCGGTGGAGACGGGGCAGTCCTTTCTACGGGACAATTCGATGACGTCGATCACTGCCCCGGCCAGTGTGCGGTCGGCGGCAGGATCCGATTGATTGTAGCTTGCGTAGGCGGCCCGCAGGGGGCTGCATTCAAGCAAGACTCCATACCGGCGGACGCTCTTGGTAAACCCAGCCAGAGCCGCTTTTCGTGATTCTTCCGGCAGATCTGCCCGCTGCGTTTCTCGCAGAAGGCTCTGCTGCGCTGGGCTGTTGCCGATGGCTCCCAGCAGGGCTGCGGCGGGAGCGAAGAGGTCGGTGGGCCTGCCTGGCTGCGGGCTCTGCCTAAGGGCCAGTCGGGCGGTGGTCTCGGCCGCCGCAAGGTCCCAGCCCCGGCGGCCCAGATCGGCCAGCAGTTCCAGCGCCGCGGCGGCCCGCGTTCGCCGCTGGAGCGCGCGGGCCTGCCGCGCTGCAGGATCGACGGCCTCGGGACCGGCCACCTGAGCAAGGTGGTCGGCGAACCGCGGTGAGCCGAGCACTTTGCCCGTGGCCGGATCGACCTGCGGTAGAAAGAGACTCTCGAGTCGATCGATGAGGCCCACGCTCTCGAGATCGGCAAACTTCAGGAGCAACTGCGTGAGAAATTTGCCACGAGGATCGTCGTCGAGTGGATCGACCACCACGAGCACCGGCGGCACGTCCCCGACCGGCTGTCGCTGAATAAATTGTACGGTCTCAAGCGCTGATGGCAGCACCGACCGCGCCGCGACAACAACCAGCACCGTGTCGACGTTCGCTCGAGTGGCGAAGATCGCCTCGCGGCCGGTGGCGACCTTCTCGACCCGGTAGCCGAAGCGGGAGAGGCCGGTGGCGAGCGATTCCCGGGCCACGGCATCTGGATGGGCCACGACGACGATCTCCTCGCCGGTGCTGGTGGCGGCCTGCAGCAGCATCTCGATCACGCGGCTGGATCCTGGATAGGGCGGGTCGCCGCCACCCAGTGCCAGCGCCCGCGCCGCCTCGAATTGGAGTGTGGCGTCGGGCACGGTGATCGCCCGCAGGAGCGCCTTGCGGACGGGCACGGGGAGCGGCAAGAGTTCGGGCTGAGGCTCGGCGGCGGCCGGCGCGGCATGCGCCGCGGCGATAGCCCGGGCGGTCCCCGCGGCGGCGGCGAGCATGTCACGGCAGGCAGCGAGTTCGAGCACGTCGGCCGCAGCGTCGTAGTCAAAGCCGTCTGGCCCAGTGATTGCGGCCTGAAGTTGGTCTGGAGCGATCCGGTCGATCGCGGTCGATTGATCGCCGGCGATAGCAAACATGCCTTCGAGCCGCGCCAGCAGCATCAGCCGCACGGCGTCCGGAGCAGTGGCGCCAAGCGCTGCCAGATCGCGGGCCAGATGAATTGCCTGCTGACCGCGGGCGACCCGGGGCGAGAGATCCAGCCGCTGGAGCCGGCCGGCCTCTGGATTCAAGACATATCGCTCCACCGTCTTGCCGCTACCCGCCATGGCGGTGGCGGGATCGGTCACCGGCTCGACAAACAGATGGTCAGGGGTCGGCAGGCCGTCGGTTGAGAGAACGCGGTCGAGCCGGCGGGTGAGCAGCGCGATCGCGTGGCTGGCGGTCGGTGGCACACTCTCAGTGGGCACCACGCCGGGAGGCGTCTGCTGGTCTGCCACTCGCTTGAGCAGATTGATTGCGCGGTCGCGGGCTGCGGGAGGCACGTCGGGGACGAGCGCCGGGGCCAGCAGGAAGTCAGTAAAATCGATCGGGTCTGCAGCCGTGTCGGTGGCAGCGAGCGCCTCGATAACGCCGGGCCAGTGATCCACATCGTCAGAACCCAGCCAGGCCAGGAGCGGCTGTCGCGCCTCGGGGCCGAGGTTACGAATGAGCTCGCGGGCGAGTGACCGGGCCCGGGCGTCGGTGGTGGCATCAGCCTGCAAGACGTCGACAAGCTCGGGAAGTGCGTCGACGCCCACCCGCGACAGCCGGTCGAAGGCCACTCTCCGCGAGGCGGGGGAGCCGCTCGCCAGGTCGGCAGCCGCCTGCTTGAGCCGGGGCGGATCGCGGCGCCGTAGTCGCGAGGCGTCCCCAATCGCCTGCACGATCGGCCGCACGTCTTCCTGGCGGTCGCCGAGGATGCGATCAAGCCGCCGCAGGCTGGCCGGATCGGTGGTGTCGCCCAAATCGGCGAGCAGGTCGAGGCGATCATCGCCCGCCTTCTCCAGCAGTTCAGCGAGTCTGGAAAAATAGCGACCAGCGACGTCAAGAGCGTCAACATCGGTGGCCCGGATCGCGGCATCGAGCAGTTCCGCCACCGTGTTCCGCGGCGGAAAGGCGAGCGAATCGATCACGGCCTGCGCCAGCGGATCGGCCAGCGGCCGCAGGCCGTCGGCGGCCCAGCCGGACCGCATGGCAACGGCGACGAGTGCGACAGCCAACAGCCAGCGAGAGCCCACCCGGAAAACACTCGTCACTTCCACCGTTCGCCCCCGCGTCAGGCGTGGGCGGCGGCTCCCAGCCGGCGCTGCCACGCTGCTATTTGGTCGGCAACCCGAGCCGGAGCGGTCGAGCCGAAACTCACCATCCGTTCAACTGCCCTGGATGCCCCAAGTGCACTCCGAAGGGCGGTGTTCCAACCGGCATAGTCTTGCGAAAACTCCTGATCGGTAAGCTCTGCCAGCGAGACGCCGCGGGTCATCGCCCGCCGAACACACGTGCCGACGAGTTCATGGGCGGTCCGCTGCGGGACGCCAGACGCGATCAACGCCTCCATAAGGCTGGTGGCATCGAGGTGGCCGCGGTCGATCGTGGCAGCGAGACGATCGTGGTCAAACGACGTGCCCATCACGAGGGGCGCGGCCACGCCGAGCACCGCCTCGAGCGTGTCGATTGAGTCAAAGATCGCTTCCTTGTCTTCCTGAAGGTCGCGGTTGTAGGCGGTGGGCAGACCCTTGAGCAGCACGAGGAGCGACTGCAGATTGCCGATTGACCGGGCCGACTTGCCGCGGACCAGTTCCAGCACATCGGGATTGATCTTCTGCGGCATGATCGAGCTTCCGGTGCAGAAGCCCTCGGGCAGCCGGAGAAAGCCGAATTCCTGCGTGCTGTAGAGGATCCATTCCTCGGCCCACCCAGAGAGATGTACGCTGGCCAGGGCGATCACGAAGGCGAGTTCGCAGACAAAGTCGCGGTCGCTGGCGCCGTCGAGGCTGTTCGCGGCAACGCTCTCAAAGCTGAGCGCATCCTTGACGTGGTCACGGTCGATCGGCAGGCTTGTGCCGGCCAGCGCTCCCGAGCCTAGCGGCAGCACGTTCGTCCGCCGTCGACAGTCGCTGAGGCGGTCGCGGTCACGGGCAAACCGCTCGCACCAGGCTAACAACTGGTGGGCCGCCAGCACCGGCTGCGCTCGCCGCATGTGGGTGTAACCCGGAATGACCAGCCCTTTTTCGCGGACGGCGAGATCAAGGAAGGCACGCTGGAGCTCAAGCAGCCCGCTGTCGATGCGGTCGATGGCCCGCCGGCAGTAGAGCCGGAGGTCGGTAGCGACCTGATCGTTGCGGCTCCGCGCGGTGTGGAGCTTGCGACCGGCATCGCCGACCCGGGCGGTGAGGGCCGCCTCGATATGGAGGTGGATATCTTCCTTCGAGACAGTGAACTCAAACTGGCCGTCGGCGATCTGCCGGCGGATCTCTTCGAGCGTCTGCGAGATGGCATCGGCCTCAGGCACAGTCATGAGTCCGCAGGCTGCGAGCATGCGGGCATGGGCGATTGAGCCGTCAATGTCGTCGTCGGCCAGGCGGCGATCAAAGGAGATACTTTCCGAGAAGGCCTCGACCCGCTTGTCGGTCGGCTCACGAAAGACACCGCCCCACGCCTTCTCTGGTCCCTTGGATGCTGACACGACTGCTCCTTCGGAAAGAAACGAAAACGACCCGCTTAGTTGTACTTCGCGACTCTTAAAAATCCATCAGAGGTGCTGCCACCGCGACCCCGTGTCTGTCGGCTACATTGAGGTTATGACGACTCCCGACGAATTGCTGTCGCCCAGCGGCCGGCTCGCTGCCCGCCTAGCGGGCTGGGAGTCGCGGCCGCAGCAGATGGCGATGGCCAATCTGATCGCTGAGGCAATTCTCCAGCGGCAGCATGCGATCGTGGAGGCGGGCACGGGCACCGGCAAGAGCCTCGCCTATCTTGTGCCCGCCGTGCTGGCGGCCACCGCCGATCAGGTGGAGGCGGATCCGCCGGCTGCCGCCAGCGCTAGCGGTGCTCCCGAAGACAATAACGACGACAGCGACGATGACAGCGTGGCGGCGACGGCTGCGGCGACGGCTGTCAGCCGGCCACGGCGGATTGTAATCTCCACGCATACGATCGCGCTGCAGGAGCAACTCGTCACAAAAGACATTCCGCTCGTGGCCGCTGTGATGCCGCGGGAATTTTCCGCGGTGCTCGTCAAGGGCCGCCGCAACTATGTGAGCCTCCGGCGGCTGGCGCTGGCACGTGAACGGGCCGGCAGCCTGTTTCCAGATGACGGCGAAATACACCAGCTCAACGAACTAGTCACCTGGGCGAAGCACACGGCCGACGGCTCACTGGCCGACCTGCCGTTTGTGCCGCATGACGCTGTCTGGGACGAAGTCTCAAGCGACGCCGGCAACTGCATGGGCCGCGCCTGCCCCCTGCATAAACAGTGCCACTATTATGCGGCCCGCCGCCGCATGGCCCATGCGCAGGTGTTGATCGTGAACCACGCCCTCTTCTTCTCCGATCTGGCGCTGCGGCGGGGCGGCGCGAGCCTGCTGCCCAACTACGACATCGTGATCTTCGATGAGGCCCACATGATGGAGAGCGTGGCGAGCGACCACCTCGGCATCAGCTTCTCAAGCGCTGCTGTAGACCGTGTGCTTTCCAAGCTCTTCAACGAGCGAACGCACCGTGGGCTCGCCGTGCATTACGAGCTCGAGGAGTTGCAGCTGGCCGTGCTCCGGTGCCGGCGGGCTGCCGAGGATTTTTTTGGTAGCGTCCGCGGGCTACTGGCACCGCGCGGGCAGTCCCCCTGGCGAGTCACCGCGCCGCAGATCGTGCCCGATACCCTCGGCGATCCGCTCCGGGGCCTCGGCCGTCAGCTGCGAAGCGCGGCGGAGCAGATCACCAGCGACGCCGAGCGGCACGACCTCATCTCGCTGGCCGATCGACTGGCAGGGCTGGCTGGCAACCTCGACATGTGGCTGGGGCAGAACGAGCCCGGCTGTGTCTGGTGGGTGGAGGCGCACCGCGGCCGGCGGGGCCAGGAGCGGCTGATGCTCTCAAGCGCGCCGGTGGATGTTGGCGAGATGCTCAAGCGGGAGCTCTTCGGCCGCGTGGGCACGGTCGTGCTCACAAGCGCTACGCTGGCCGTGGGGGGCAAGCATCAGCCCAATGCCGACGAGCCTGTGGCGGAGGAAGCTGCCGCGGCCGACTACGCCTACCTCCGCCGCCGGCTCGGCGTGACGCAGGCTCGCTGCCAGCGGCTCGGCAGCCCGTTTGACTATCCACGGCAATCGCAGCTGATCCTCGTTGACAGGCTCCCCGATCCGAGCCAGCGCGAGGCCTACGACCGCGCGGTAGTGAGCATGATCCGCCGCTCTGTCGAGCGGAGCGGTGGCCGAGCGATGGTGTTGTTTACGAGCATTGCATCGCTGGCGAAGGCGTCGTCGCAGTTGGCCGGCTGGTGCGCCATGAAAAACTTCCGACTGGTGAGCCAGGCGGATGGCTTGAACCGGTCGCGGATGCTCGACGACTTCCGGGCGGGGCCGGGGAGCGTGCTCTTGGGCACCGATGGCTTCTGGCAGGGGATCGATCTGCCGGGCGACCAGCTCGTGAATGTGATCATTACGAAGCTACCGTTTGCCGTGCCCGACCGTCCACTGACTGCCGCGCGGATCGAGGCCATCAAAGCAGCGGGCGGCAATGCTTTCGCCGAATACCAACTACCCGAGGCGGTGCTCAAGCTCAAGCAGGGATTCGGCAGGCTGATCCGCACTCGCGAAGACCGTGGCTCTGTGGTGATTCTTGATCCGCGGATGCTGACAAAGCCCTACGGTCGGATTTTTCTCGACAGCCTGCCACCCGCGCGGGTCGTGATCGAGAAGTATGCCGATGGGGAAGCGGGACTCTGACGCATATCGCCTCCTTGCGACGCAGTCTTACGTCTTTCGTGGGATACTTTTTCTAACTTGTCCGCTGCACGCAGGGGTATCGGTCTACAGACCCTGCCGGGCCTGCTCGTAGACGGTCAGATAGTCGCGACCGCTTGAATTCCACGACCAGTCTTGGAGCATCGCTCGCCGGACAAGGTCATTCCAGAGGTCGCGATTGGCATGGGCATCGAGGGCTCGCAAAACGGCATTCTCAAGCGACCACGAGTCAAACGACTCAAATACAAACCCACTCGCCGTGCCGCGATTGAGCGTGTCGGCGTTTGTGTCCACAACCGTATCGACGAGGCCGCCGGTTGCCCGCACAAGCGGCAGCGTGCCGTAGCGCAGGGCATAGAGTTGCGTGAGCCCGCACGGCTCAAACCGGCTGGGAACAAGCATGATGTCGGCGGCTGCCTGCACAAGATGGGCGAGCCCCTCGTCAAATCCAATCAAGACATCGAGCGTACCGGGAAACGCCGCGGCCACCTGGCGAAGTGACTCCTCGATATGGTTGCTGCCTGTGCCGAGCACCATGAAGTGAGCCCGTCCGCTGCCCGCCATGCGGCCCAGCAGGTCGATCACCAGATCGACCCCCTTCTGCTCCGCTAGCCGGCCAACAAAGGCGATCAGCGGCCGCGGGTCGGGGGCCGCATGCCCGAGGCGAGCAGCAAGGGCGACGCGGGCCGCATACTTACCGTCAGCAAAGTCGTGTTCTGAATAGTTGCGCGGAATGTGGCGGTCGGTTCGCGGATCCCAGACCGCTGTGTCGATGCCGTTGACGATGCCCGTGAGCGATTCGCGACGCGACGCAAGCACGCCCTCCAGGCCGCAGCCGCCCGGTACCTGCTGGATCTCCCGCGCATACGTCGGGCTGACCGTGGTGATTTGGTCGGCAAACACGATCCCCGTCTTGAGGAGGTTTAACTGGCCGTAAAACTCCATCTGCTGCCAGTTGAAGTATTTCCAGTCGAGACCCGTCAGCAGCATGTCCCAGTTCCAGAAGAGACCCTGGTAGGACATATTGTGAATTGTCATCACGGTGCGGGCATGCTGCACCGCGGCAGCCGACTGGTAGGGCAGCTTCTGGTACGCGGGCAAGAGGCCGGTCTGCCAGTCGTGGCCGTGGATGATGTCGAACGGCCGCTCCTGCCGGCTGGCCCACTCCAGCACGGCCCGCGTGAAGAAGATAAATCGTTCGGCGTTGTCTGGATAGTCCTCGGAGCCACCGTAGAGCGTGGGCCGATCGAAGAAGTCGTCATTGGCCACCAGCAGCACCTCGACCCGCGAGCCTGGCGGCACGCAGCGGAAGATCCGCGCTGGCACCTGCCGGGTGCCGATCGGCACGTCGAAGCTGATACCGCTCGGCTCGATCGACAGCCCCTTTGTAAACACCTCCTGATAGGCCGGGATCATGAGCGTGACGTCGCAGCCCAGGCGGGCCAGGGCGTCCGGCAGACTGCCGGCGACGTCGGCGAGTCCGCCAGTCTTGGCGAAGGGGGTCGCCTCACTGGCCACCTGCAATACACGCATCGCTACGATTTCCCGGATTTCTAGTGTGCGGTCGGCAGGCCGCGATTCCGCCTCTACTATATAGTTTGGAAAACCTCGCCATGTGTGCTCTCGTCAATCCCGCTGCGCTCTTTCGGTTTCGCCTCCCCTGCCGGCGGCGGAAGAAGCTCTGGCCACCCACCGGCTGGGATCTCAACGAATCCTGCCGGCTCCCGGCTTTGGCCGCGGTCGCCAGCGTGCCTAATTTGCTAGAGCTCTGGCTGGCCTGGAACGAGGAAGGGCTGGCAGTGCGGGCCGTGGCCCGAGGCGTGGGAGCCACACGGTGGTGCCAGCCCACCCGCCCCGAGGACAGCGACGGCCTGCATCTCTGGATCGCCACCCGCCCCACGGGCGAGAGCCATCGGGCCGGCCGCTACTGTCGGCGGCTCGCGCTCTTGCCCACGGGCGGCGGCCGCAGCGCCGACCAGCCCGTGGCGATCGCTGGGATGATCCCCCGAACCAGTGAATTGCCTGCTGATCTCCCAATCGGCTCCGTGCAGATCGAAAGCCGACTCACCGCCGACGGCTGGGAAATTGACGCTCAGATCACCGCCGCTGCCCTCCCCGGCTGGGATCCGCTGGAGATCACAAAGCTCGGTTTCTTCGCTGCTGTCATCGACCGACGGCTCGGCCGCGTGCCCGCCTTTGGGCCACCGGAGTATCCCTGGGAGAGCGACCCGACGACCTGGGCAGAACTCGAACTGATGGAGCTCCCGGCCTAGTCTTTTCCGGTTGAGGCGAGTTTTGAAAGCTTCCGAATGAAGCAGACAAGGACAAGTTGGAAAACGTATCCCAGGAAAGAGCCGCCGCTGAAGGCTACAAGGTAAACAACCAGGGCTACGTTGGATTCTGGGCCCCTGTCAGCGTCACCGCAGCCATCTCGAGCGTCGGATCGTCGAGACGGTGCACCTTCACCTGCCCAGCCGACACGGAGTAGAGGAGGTCGCCGATGCGGATGCTCCGCTGGACGGGTGTGTCGTGTGTGATCTGGCCGAGGTTTGTGAAGCCGCCGGTAGAGGAGGGATCGACCTTGAAGACAACCAGCCCGGTGTTCCCGTTCCACCAATCGCCCTGCTGCACTGGCAGCGCCAGGATGCCGTGCTCGCCAAACCATGACAGGGCATGGTGATCCCAGAGCGCCGCTGACCACGACTGCCAGCCTTCGCCGGCGAAGGTGTAGGTCGAGGTCCGCTTCGGTGTGGCGGGATTACTGACGTCGAAGATCGAGAGCTGCAGCCCGAGCACGCGGCCGGTGGTGGGGTCCACGTCGCGGCCGATGCCGAGCAGGTGCGTGGCGTCGAGCGGATGCAGGTAGGAGGAAAATCCCGGCACCTTCAGCTCACCGACAACCCGCGGCCGGGCGGGGTTCGACAGATTGATAACAAAGAGCGGATCAATCTGCAGGAACGTGCTCACATAGCCCTGCTCGCCGACAAACCGGACAGAATAGATCCGTTCGCCGGGAGCCAGCCCCGTGACACTGCCGATTGTTTGCAGGTTGCCCGCGGCTGCCGCCAGCACAAAGACACCGCTAGAAGCAGCGGTCCCAAATCCGCTGGTGGTTGCCACCCGCAGGAGGCCGTCGTCACTCTCGTCGAGCGAGAACTGGTCGAGCGTCATCCCGGCAACTGCGCCCATCGCCGTGAGGTCCACAGTCGCGTCTTCAAGGCTGAACTGATAGATGTTTGTGGTTGTGCCGGTGTCGGTTGAATCCCACCAGTTGCCCCAGTGCGTTGCGGAGACGTAGAGGTTTGAGGTGGAGGCGTAGACGCTGCCCGAGACGCCGGCCACGGACGTGGTGGCATCGGGGCCGGCGGTGCTGTCGTCAACGTTGAACGACGAGACCGACAGCAGGGTGTTGTCGGTGGGGGCTTGCGGCACGTAAGCATGGCCGGCAGTGACGAGGCTGCCGGTGGTCGTATCGCCCGAGGCAGTGACGTGAAACTGCGGGACCGCGCCATCGTCCCAGGCCTTTTCCAGTCGGGCCCGGTAGGAATCGGCGGTCTCATAGACATACCGTGTGCCATCGCCGGGGCCGCCGTCGATCAAGATCGGCGCCACGATGCCGAGCTGTGGCCCCTCGACTGTTACCGGATCAGGCCGCGGAATGGTGAGGATCACTGGGGCGGGAATGTCGAGGCTGTCTTGCGAGACGACGAGCACCCGGCCGTCGATCGACCGGGCGTCGATCAGCCAGCCGTCGAGCCTGGTCTTTTCGAGCACGACCGGCTGCCCGGCAGCGGAGACGTCGATGACCGTCACGTTGACCTGGGGCTGCCAATGGCCATACCAGTCTGAAAACCACGGGCTGATCCGCGACGACTGATTGGGGAGTGTCGTCCAACTGTCTTCCTGCGAGATCACCGTGAGCCGGGTGCCGTGGAGAAAGAGCGCTCGTTCGGAGCCGTCGGTGGTGATATGGCTTACGACCGAGAGCGAGTCGGCCGGCCAGGCATTGAGGATGTCGACGCCGTCGCCGGCCAGTACGTAGAGATGCTGCCCGTCGGTCTTGACGATGTCACCCTCATCGACACCGGCGACCTGGTTATTGGTGCCTGAGAAATCACCAGACTGCCCCGGCGAGACCGCTGTCGAAGCCACTATTGATGTCGATGAGAGAGTGCCCTGTCCACTGACTGGGTCGTAGGTGAGCGGGAAGCTCCACCAGTCCCAGGCGTCCTTGCCGAGTTGATCGCCCCACTGCTTCATTGCCGTATCGATATACCACGCCTTGAGTTGGTCGACGTCGTCGACTGAGTGGAGAGGATTTGTGCTCTCATTACCGATGAGCCGCTCGCCTTTTGCCAGCCGCGCCGAATCGGTTCCCTTCACTCCATAGAAAGTATCGATACCGGCACCACCATTGAGCTGGTTCTTGCCGCCACCGCCGCGAAGCGTGTCGGCCCCCGCCTCACCATACAGGCTGTCGTTGCCCGCACCGCCGACGAGCGAGTCGTTGTCGGCGCCACCGGAGAGCTTGTCCTTACCCTTGCCACCGTTGAGAGTGTCATTGCCGGGGCCACCGTAGATCTGGTCGCTGCCGTCGCTGCCGGTAATCGTATCGTCGCCCCGGTTGCCGTAGAGCTGGGTCTTCATCCGGGTGTTACCGGGGATGCTGATCGTGATCGAGTCGTTGCCCACGCCGCCGATGACACGGAGCGTGCCGACCATCGCCTCCAGCCGCCTTCCGACAACGACACCATTGACGGTGGCCCGCAGCAAGGCCGCATTGGCAGGATCGCGATCGACGATGATTGTGTCGTTGGGGGCGGCGGGATCGGTGTCGCCGACGATGGCCCATGTGCTGTAGGCGGCGGTGCCGACGGCGAGCGCATGCCGCGGCTCCAGCGACTCCACCTGGGCAAGGAATCCCAGGGCCTGACGGCGGGCAGTGCTGCGGCGGGAACGGCTGGTCTGACGACGCATGAGAAAAGTCTCCGAAAAACGTTTGCGGTCGGCGGTCAGAAAAACCGCCGGGGGATAAACGCTACACTCGCTCGCTGGCAGAAAACAAGGTGGCCGCCACCAAATCTGGATAGTTGGCATCCCTGTCACTGCCTATCTTGCCTAAATTAGGTGGCTGCCACCTTTTCAAGCTTTTCAAGCTGGGCTGGCTGCATGTGAGAATGCCGGCCAGGGCAGGGGAGGTGGGTGCGGTTGGTTTCGCAAACCGAAACAGTCGGTATGAGAAGCACACACTTCCTCCAGGTTCTGTTCCTCTGCATGGTCTGCGGCATCATGGGCCCAGCGGCCTCGGCCGCTGAACTCAAACAGGCAGCGGGCTGTCGCAGTTGCGGCCCCTGTGGCGGCGTTGGCGGCACGACCACGCCCTATGGCGATACCGGCTGCGGCCCACGGTATTGCGGCGCGAAGCACGACGAACCCTGCGGCCCCGATCCGTGTGATTCGTGCAACCGCTGGCAAGGTTGCAATGGCGCACGGGAGGCGGCCGACATGCTCGCCCCCTGGCAGCTGCCCCCGGGCCGCGGCTTCCGCACGGCGGCCGACGTGGGCTACGCCGGAAATGGCGGCGGTGGCCCGTGCCTGGAATGCCGGTCGCCTCGCTATCGGCTCTGGTGATGTTCACTGCGGGCGGCGATGGCCGCGGCGTAGGTGATCTCATCGCCGCGATCCTGACAGGCCTTGAGGAGTTCGTCCCACGAGTTGGCGGCGGTCGCCAGCGCCACCAGTGACGGCAGCATGCCGCTGGCCAGCATCGTGCTCGGCATGGCACTTTCCGCTGGCCTTTCTAGCGCAGCATGGAGCGCCTCTTGGTGGCGGCCCAGCCGAATGAGCAGGAGGACGAGTGTGTCGGCGGGGAGCGTGCCCGATTCCTCAAGCCGGGCCACCATGGCGGCGCGGCGAAAGCTGCCGATCGCCAAGTCGACGTCGTGGCCGATCTGCCCGCCAAAGAAGAGCCGAGAGGCTTTCCCCACATCCTCAAACGGCGGCTCCCCTGGATAGACAAAGTCGCGGGGCAGCCGGCAGGCGTAGCAGGCCAGTTCCCAAGCCTTGTGGATGACATCGCGATCGGTGCAGACTCTCGCGATCCGCAGCATCGACTGCAGATGTGAGACATCGACATGGATCGAAGGGTCGTCTGCGCCTGCGGCCTCGCGGAGGCTGTCGAGGAGCGGTATCAGCGAGGGCGGTGGATCGATGGCGGCAGGGAATGGGATCCCGCGCTGCTCGAGATCAGCCGCCAGCCCGCGGGCTACTTCGGCATGCAGATGACGCACGAGCACCGCCGCTGCTGGCTGCTGCCGCGACGCGGTGAGCCTCGACACTGCCTGCTCGTAGGATGTGATCGCGTTGCAGGTTCCCTGCGAGCGGAGCACCAGAGCGATTCCAAGGGCCGGATCGACGCCGTCCCAGAGCGCCACATGCAGGATCTCCTGAAGTTGGGTGGCAGTCGCCTCGTCGTCGGCATTTTCCGGTGTTATGTTGGCGGTAAGCCTGTCGGCAATGACGGCCAGCTTCTCCGCGACCTCGGCCGGCGTGGCGGCGGCCCGCAGATACATCCACCCAGCAGCGACGTGCCCCTCATCAAGCAGTGGCCAGCCCACCTCGCGGCAGGCGGCCAGCGACTTTTCATCGAGCTGATCTCGCTGTGCCGACGAGACGTCGCCGAGGTCGCCCGTGGTCGGCAGGCCGAGCGACAGGCGGGCCGCAAGCAGTCGTAGATCAAAGAGGGCATGCCAGCGGCGATGAGCCTGCAGCGAAGCAGCCAGGATGTCAAACATCGCAGTCGGGCCAGCTGTGTCGGCTGTCATCGCCAGTTGGGCGAAGATGTCGCCCGGGTCTGGGCTGGGCTTGGACGTGGTGTCTGGTGTGGCATCAGTCATGAGCCGATCTCCTGTTGTCGCAGTGCCTCATAAGCCAGGACGGCAGCCGTGGCCGACACATTCAAACTATCGGCAACTCCATGCATCGGTAGCCGTACCGACTCAAAGTCGAGTGCGCCCGCCGCACCGGCGGCCTGCCACGCCGGCGCGATGCCGTCGGCCTCGCTGCCGAGCAGGATTGCTGTCGGGCCCGCGAGCCTAGCCTGGTGCCAGAGGAGTTTTCCGGTGGGCATGGCCGCGACAACGCGACGGCCGTGGGCCTGGCACCAGCGAATCGTTTCCAGCGTGGTGGCCAGCGCCAGCGGCACCGTAAAGACCGTGCCCAGGCTTGCGCGGATTGCCGCGGGGTTGGCCGGATCGGTGCGGCCGTTGCAGACGATCACGCCGCCTAGGCCCGCGGCGTCGGCCGTTCGCAGGATCGCGCCGAGATTGCCCGGCTTCTCGACGCCCTCGACTAATAACACAGGCGCATCATGCTGCGGCGCAAACGCTTCGAGCGGCCGCCCCGCAAACCGTACGACCCCCACGCAGCCCTCGTTACGACTGCCGAAGGCAATCCGCTGAAACGGTTTTTCGGAGAGCGATACGATGCGGGTGCCCGCGACGGCGAGGCGGTCGAGCCAGCCGTCAGCAGTGAGTTCTCCCACTGCCTCGACAGCCACAAACACCGCCTCGATAACGACGCCAGCGGCCGCAGCGCGGGAGAGTTCGCGGCGGCCGTCGATGAGTGTCAGGCCCGTCGCGCGGCGGGCGTCGGCATCCCGCAGTCGGGCTGCCTCGCGGACCTGCGGATTCGATCCGCTTGTGATGGTGTCGTGTGGAAGCATGGGCGCGGGATATGGCGACGGGTGGTCGGTCAGATAGGTGGCAGTCGGGCGAAGTCGCCGAGATCGATCGTGCGGCCGACGGCGTCGGTGCAGGTGAGCGGGCCCGCTTCGATCCGGCGGCGTGGAAACATGAGAGAGAGGGTCTCGCAGAGTCGCTGGTGATGCCAGCCGGGCGAGTGGCAGGTGAGCAGAATCGGGCCGCTGTTACCTGTGAAGGTGGGGCTGTTGGCGGTCGGCGTGGCAGTGAGTTTCGCCAGATCGGTGAGCAGCGGCAGGAGATCTCGGTCGATTGAAAACGCCTGCCCCTTCGGACCGTGGCCCCACGAGGGCGGATCGAGGACAACGCCATCGTAGCGGGTGCCACGCCGCAGCTCCCGCGTTATAAAGACTTGAGCATCTTCGCAGACCCAGCGGATCGGCGTTGTGGCAAGGCCGGAGGCTGCCGCATTGCGACGGGCCATCGCGATCGCTGGCCGCGAGGCATCGACATGTACGACCGTGGCTCCGGCAGCGGCCAGCGCCAGTGTGGCGGCGCCAGAGTGGGCGAAGAGCGAGAGCAGCGTCATGCCCGGGCGGGCCGCGCCGGCGAGCCACGTCCATTGCTCTCGCTGCTCCAGGAAGACGCCGATCTGGCCCGACGGGGCGGGCCGGACCTCGAGCGACAGGGTCGCCGTTGTCAGCGGCACCGCTACCCGCCAGGGGTCTGGCAGGGGGGCCGTGAACTTCCATTCCCCAGACCGGCCGGCATCCGCCTGAAAGATTGCGGCGGCGGCGCTCCAGAGGGGGCTCGTACGGCGGGGCAGGCCGGTGTGCTGGAGCGGCCGGTCGACGAGCACTTTTCCAAGGAGTTCCAACCGCCGGCCCAGGCCGGTGCCGGCGCTGCCGAAATCGACGAGGGATGGATCGCGAAACTTTTCGAGAGCTGGGGCGTTCATGACAGCAGCAGCATACTCGTACGTCTTGAGAGACCCTGTCGCCGCTTGGCAACCAGCGGCCAAAAAATGCCTTCAATCAGGAGAATTTGCAATGAATATAGCTTTGAAATGGCTGGCCGTGGCTGGGTCTTTGGTTGTGTTGACGGGCGTGGCAGACAGAATGCATTTTGCGCGGGGGGCCGACGAGGGGCCCGCCCCGGAGCGGCGTTTGGAGGCGGGCGACACGGCCGGCCGGCTCGACCGGCTGATCGAAAAGCTTGACCGGGTCGTTGATCGGATGCAGGCCGAACGCCGGGGCCCGCCCGACCGGCCTCAGCACGGCGGCCCAGGTGGCCGACGTGGGCCCGGCGAGCGTGGTGAGCGTGGTGAGCGTGGACCAGAAGAGCGTGGTGAATATGGCGAGCGCGGTGAGCATGATGGCCCCCGCGAGCAGGGCGGTCCTGGCATGCGGGGCGAAGGTCGGCCGGGGCGTCCAGACCGGCCAGACCGGCCAGGCCAGGGGCCGTGGGCAGACGTGCCTCCGGAGGTGCGGGAGATGTTTCAGCGGCGGATGGAGGAAGGCCGCAAGCGGATGGAGGAGGCCCGCGTGAAGTTTCAGGAGATGGAGGAGCGGATCAAGAAGCTTGAGGCCGAAGTCGAGCGGCTGAAGAACACGTGAGAGGAAACGGCGCCAGGCACTGAATGTGCCCGCGTGTGGAACCCGCTGACTTCATTCGGCTGATGGGGCTTTACCGGCACAAGCTGGATCTGGCGGATGTCGCAGGCGTCGGTGGACCGCGTCCAGAAGCCGCCACGCGGCGAGTCGGGATAACGCTCAAGCTTCGCCGCCAAGTTAGAAAACTTATCCCACGAAATGCAAAAGACGGCGTCGCAAGGATGCGACGCGAGCACCAGCAAACAGTGTTTGCCGAGCGAAACTGGCCTGGAGGGCCATGTTTCGCGTGAAGACGGAAAACGTATCCCACGAAAGACGGGGGCCGCTACTTGCGGCGCTTGCTGGCCTTCTTCCTGGGCGTTGTGGCAGGCTTTGTTTCTTCAGCCGTCGGCACTGTGGTCGCGGCTCCCACGCCCGGCAGGGTGCGCGGCACGATGATGCAGTTGTCGCCGAGTTCGAGCTCTTCCTCGTCCACGATCGGCTTGCCGCGGTCGTCGAGTTTTACGTCGGCTTCGGCCGTCTTTTTCTTGGCGACTTCCAGGAGCTGTTCGTAGAGCTTCTCGCGGTCGACACCGTTGATGACCGAGACGGCCGCCGCCACCTCTTTCAGGTATCGCAGGAAGATGCTCCGTCGCTGGCCTTCCTGCGCCACGCGGAGCCGTTGCCGGAGATACATGCCGAGCTTGCGGCCCACGGCCTGCAACGCCAGCCGGAGTTCCTTCTGGATCTCCGGATACGAGGCGATCGCCTCCTTCGACTCACTCGTAAACGGCACCCAGACGCTCGCCACATGCACCATCACCGTCACCGGCCCGCTCGGCAGGCTGCCGCGAGACTGCGATAGGCCATACGACCGCCAGTTGGTTGAGAGGATCGTCTGCGTGACGGCGCAGGCCGCTGGCTGAAACTGCAGTGGCACGCGGTTGGCATACCGCAAGACCGTCATGTTTTGCCCCTCGTCGGCGTTGACATGCTGCATCGCGCCGTGCAGCGCTGCCAGATCGGGCTTCTTGAGCTTCGACGGCGACTGCCGCGGCGCCAGTTTTGCCGCTTCGAGGATCTTGTCGGCCGCCTCACCGCCCAACCCAGAGAACGTGCTGGTGAGAAACTGCCGGAGGCTGCGGGCGTCGCTCTCGCTCGTAAACTGAGTCAGCGATTCAAGCGTCACCTTCTGCGTCGACGGGCCACCGCCATAGGCCAGCGCGGCCTCGATCACGAACGGATTGCCACGGTAGACGGAAGGCGGCCGCGTCGCCGCGGTAAAAAATTCACCCGGCACCACCTGCCGGAGGCCCGCCAGCAGCCGCTGCTCGCCGATCGGCACCACGCAGTCGGTGGCCGGTGGTGGAATCTTAGTGTCTTGAATGGCCTTGAAGATGGCATCGGCCTCACCGCGGCCGAGCTTGCCCGTCGTCACGCGGGTAGAGACTTTGGCGATATCGCAGATCCGCTTTGCCGTGCCGTGCGAGACCCGCGAGAACGCCTGCGTGAGGAACTGCGCGAGCGTGATCTTCGGATACTCCTGCAGCATTGTGACCAGGCGGCCCAGTTCCACGCCATACGGATGAGGCTTGATCTCCTTCGGCTCCGGCGGCAGGTCGTCGGTGGAGCGATCTAAAATTCGCTCGGGTCCGTCGGGCCCCTGAAAGTGAAGGCGGGCATGTGGATTGGAGATCGCCGTCTGCTCGAGATATTCCTCGACGCTGCCGCGGCCGCGTTGAAACTTTGCCTCCATTTCGATCGTCACCCGCGTACCGTGCTCAATCGATTCGCCTCGGTCGTTCTCGGCAACCCACTCAATGCTGTGTTTTGCCATGAGCTCGGCGCCGCCCTTGCCCACGGGGATGTCAACGCCTTCCCCTTTGCCGTTCAGGATCTCCGGCTGGTTGGTCTTCGTGTCGATCCGCAGTTCTGAGTAGTGGGCCGGATGCTTCGCGTCGATTTTTGAGATGATCTTCACCGGCTTGCCGGTAGTCAGCACGCCATACATGCCCGCCGCCGAGATGCCGATTCCCTGCTGGCCACGGCTCATCCGCAGGCGGTGAAATTTCGAGCCGTAGAGCAGCTTGCCGAAGATCAGTGGGATCTGTTTGCTGACAATGCCAGGGCCGTTGTCCTGCACGCCCATGCGATAGCGGGAGCCAGAGTCGCCGACTTGCTCGATGTGGACCCAGATTTCCGGCAGGATGCCAGCCTCTTCGCAGGCGTCGAGCGAGTTGTCGACCGCCTCTTTCACACTCGTTAACAGCGCCTTGCGTGGCGAGTCGAAGCCGAGCAGGTGGCGGTTTTTGGCGAAGAACTCGCTGACGGAGATATCCCGCTGGCCGGCCGCGAGCGACTGGGCCGTGGCCCGCCGCTTGGCCGGAGCCTTGGCTGGCGGCGCATCGGCCGGCACAGCCTTGGATAGCTTTTGCTTCGATTGTTTCGGTGGATTGCTGGATTGAGCCATGGCGGGTGGTTTCAAAACTGTGATCGGACGGACCAGGATTGGCAAGAGGGGCTGAGTTTGCCGGTTACGAAGGTGTTTTTGGGGGCATCTGCGTCTCAGACTTTACGTGCTGGGCGAGGATGAAGGTGCCCTGAGTCCCCAAGTGATAAGGCGGCCGCGTGTCTGCCGAACTTCCCAATAAGGGTCGTTTGCGACCGCTGCCCAGCCTGCGGCTGACAGCCCGGAGAAGAGAGCCCGGAGGTGTTTCGATGTGGTTTTCCTTCACGATGTCGACCATGCTCCCAGCATTCATCCGCGGCGGCCTCGTGGCCGTGCTCGTGGCCGTTGCGAGCCAGGCCTATGCCGCCCCGATCAACGGCGGCGTTGAGGCTCCTACACCCGACGTCTTCTACAACTTCTGGGTGCCGCCAGTGCCGGCCGGTGCTTATCCAGGCGCCGGAGCGCAACTCTATGTGGCGCCCCGTCCGGTACCGCCGCGGGTCGGCCACACCTGGTACACGTACCCGCCCTTCATGCCCCACGAGTTTCTCTACAAGCACCGCCGGCACTATGTGCGCCCGGCCGGCGCGATGGGCATGCGGACGGACGTGAAGGCGTATTGGTGGTGAACTGTCGGCGGCGGCAGCTTATCAGGGAGCAACACTCAGGAAGGCAGATCGTTCATGAATCGTTTTGTGGGCCGGGTGATCATCGCGACGCTGTCGGTGGCCTGTCTGGCGGCAGCGACGCGGGCGGCTTTCGCCGGCGGTGAGGGCGTCTACGATAAGCGGTATTTCCTGCGGAGCCAGGGGAAGTCTTGGCATAGTGCCTGGTATGACCCGACGGTCGGTCGGCCGCTGGCGCTCGTCGTGCCGCCAACGGCGGAGTTCACGACTGAATACGGCTGGGGCGTGCCGAGCTCACGCGTGGCGCCGATCTATCATCAATACCGACGGCCCTATCCGGGCGCAGGGGCAGTGCCAGGTGGCCGGGCCTTCATGCCGACGCCGAATCAGCCCAGCGACACCGTTCAGTTTGGCGTGCACTACAACCGCGGCCCGTGGGGCTCTTACTAATATCGTACGAAGAAGGCTGCAGGGTGCCCCCGTGGGATAAGTTTTCTAACTTGTCCTCTTCATCCTTTTCGGCAAGTTGGAAAACTCGCCTCCACTGAGGAAACGACGCGGTTCAAAAATCGTCACACCGAAAGGCACGCCACTTAGCGTCTTTCGTTGTCGCCTGCTGAGAGCCGTTCGCGGGCCATGGTTGCCCAGGGGCTATCTGGCGTGAGCCTGAGAAACGTTCGCAGGTGCTGGCGGGCCTCGGCCAGCCGGCCGACGTCATGGAGCACGCTCGCAATATGCCAGTGAGCATCGGCATAGTCGGGCTGCTGACGCAGCACGCCGTCGAGCGCGGCAAGTGCCAGCTCGTGCTCGCCGAGTTCGGCCAGCACACAGCCGAGGCTTGAGCGGGCCTCCAAATGGTTGGCGTCGAGTTCGACGGCGGCGTAATACCGCTCGCGGGCAGCAGTCAGGTCGCCCGCGCGGTAGAGCAACTCCGCCAGCATAAAGACGATCTGTGATGTCGGGCCCGCAGCCTGCAGCGCCGCCCGCAAGGCCTCGGCCGCCTCCGTGAGGCCGCCTGCCGCTTCGAGATCAGCGGCGAGGTCGAGTAACTCACCGACTGTGGCGAGGTCGCAGGGATCGTCGGCTGTGAAATCGATGGCAACGCAGCGGTCGTCTCCTGCGAGGCTTGGATGTGGATGCGTAAAAGGCGGCTCGGCATCGGTGGCGGGCTGACCGATGGTTGTGTCGGCCGCAGTGAACGGGGCGGTATAAAAGCCCAGCTGCAGTTGGCCGCCTGCGCCCACGAGGCCGTCATCGCAACGCATGCTGAGCCGCCGGCCGTCGACGACGATGCGATCGGCCATCCGGGCCGCCTCGGCGGCGCCCCCTGGGACAAGTTCGGCGAGCTTGGCGTCGATATCGCGGAGCGACAGACCACCCCTGAGTAGCCGCACCAGCTGCCGGCCGATGACGAGCTGCGGAAACTCAAACCACTCAATCCCGCCGGCCCGCCGCGCTGGCTCGATCAGGCCGCCCCGCAGCCAGTGTCGCACCGCCGACCGCGGCACACTGAGCACATCGGCCATCATCGCGACGGTGTAGAGCCTGCTCACGCCAGGATGATCGTCCTCGAAGAGCGGGGTCGATCGCGCCGCTGCCGCAGGCCTTCCGGCACGGATCGGCACAGACTGCCGCGGGCTGGCAACGTCGGGCTGCGGGGGTGAAGGGTCGTCCGTGACCTTGCTGGCCATGCTTGAATCCTTAAGGATGACAAGGATGACGAGAATCTATCCGAGTCTTGGAGAGAAAAAAGGGGACGCAGCCAATCCTGTTCGGCGCAGCAGTTGTTGCTCCCCGTGGGATAAGGGTTGAGAGCTTCCCAATCCGTGTTGCGACCAACTATGGCACTGCACCGCCGGGCCGGCAGAAGTTAGCCTTCTGCACGCAACACACGACTTCGTGTCGTTGTTGCTTGGCGAGCCGCCGCTCGCTGGTGCTATGCCCGGCATCCTGCCGTGCCGATTCCGGCTCTCCGGATTCCCTGTGGGATAAGTTTTCCAACGTGTTCGCTTCACGCGGCCGAACAGGATTGGGACGCAGCTCATTTCAGGTCATCGCCGGCCGTTAGGTAGACTCCAGGTCGCACTATTCAGCCGTTTCAAGCCGCCTTGAGGAGAACACCGACCATGGTTCGCTCTTGCTTGCCGTTTATGAGTGTCATGATCGCCGCCGCGCTGCTCTCACTGGCCTTTGCCGTAAGTTTTTCGGCCGCTGCCTCGCCCGCCCAAAAGTCGGGCACGCTGAGACATGTCGTGCTCTTTAAGTTCAAAGACACTTCCACGCCGGCTGAAGTCGACCGGATCGTCACGGCCTTCCGCGGCCTGCCGGCGAAGATCACGGAGATCGCCGGCTTCGAATGGGGCACTGATGTCTCGCCGGAGGGTAAGTCGCAGGGGATGACGCACTGCTTTCTTGTGACATTTAAGTCGGAGGCCGACCGTGACGCCTACCTGCCACACCCGGCCCACAGGGAGTTTGTGGCGACCGTCGGCCCGCACGTCGACAAGGTCTGCGTCTTCGACTTCTGGGCCAATGACTAACTGGCGTCATGTGGCGTCGATTTTTCAACCCGCCGAAGCGGACAAGGTGGAAATCTTATCCCACGTAAGACGGCTCACCGGGGCACCGCTGCGATCCAGCCCTCAAGCGGATCGAGGTCGGGAGGCAGGCCGTAATGAAGCAGCGTGGCCGCATGGCAGGCCTGCGCCGCACAGATCACGGCGTCGAGCAAGTCGCCGCTGCCGTCGGCCAGCAGGCGCTGAGTCCACGCAGTGCTCAGGGAAACCGTGACATTGAGACCAGCTTGGCCGTCGACGACCGCCTCAAGGATCGCCCGGCGGTGAGCCGCCCGCTCTGGCGTCTGGCTGGCCGGCGTGTCGCTCTTGTATGACTTTTTACAGACCTGCCGGGCCGTGAATCCAGGATAGGCTTCCAGTGCGATCCGCTGTGGAAAGGAGGCGTCGGTTACGGCGGGTTGCGGGGGGTGCTTGTGCGCAGGAAAGGAAAGTCCGGCGTCGAGCATGCGGCCGATACCGGCATGCATCATCCAGGCGACCGGAGGATTGGTCCACCGCATTGCCGGGCTTGAGCCGGCGGGCTTGTCGGCCTGCCGCCAGGCAAACTTATCGCCCGCTGGCCGGCTATCGCACCACCGCCTGAATGTGTCGCGGAGTGACTCTCGTGGCTGCCCGCAATAAAACCGCACGAAGGTCGGCCAGTCGGTAGGCCAGCCCTCGTGCTCGATCAGGGTCCGCGATTGGCCAAACGGCAGATCGAAGCCCGCCAGCCACGGCCCATCCTCGCGGAGAAACTGCTCAAAGGCAGTAAGCGTGGTCAGTCCACGAATGTCGGTGACGTCATAGACCGGCAGCGACTCATGCAGCCGCACGTGGCCCACCGCGACGGTGATCGGTTTTCGGGCTGTCGGCGCTGATGTGAAATCAACACCCAACACGGGAATCTCAGCACTGCCCGCAGGCAGCGGAATCACTTGGCAAACGCCCGGCTGCTGGTCTTGTCGGCCGTCGGGAAGTCGGCCGGCACAGGCACGCCTACCTTGCCTGTCGCGGCCCATTCGGTTCCCCGCTGCAGCGTTGTGATAAAGCCGACGCACTCCTGCGAGTCGTTGCCGTGGCCCAGCGGCGTGTGAAAGACATGCCCCTTCCCATAGTCGATCGTCATGATCATCGGTTCGTGCCGCTTGGTCTTCGGTGAGTAGGCCGTCGCGAGCACCTGCATGCTTTCGGCGGGACCGCGAAGGCTGTCGTAGAGTTCGTCGTTGACATGCATCCAGGTGGCGGGCATGCCCTTCGTGATCGGATGTGCCGTGTCGCGGACAATGATCGCAAACGGCGCCTGCGGGCCGTGGCTCCCGCCGCCGCCGGGAGCCGTGTCGCGAACGAGCTTGCCCTCGTCGGTGTAGTAGACATAGGGGCCGCTCTTCTCGTTACGTCCACCCCAGCCACCGAGACCGATCATCTGGTTGTAGGCGGCCCAGTCGGGGAACGAGTTGTCGGCCGCATGCACTGCGACGAAGCCGCCACCGCCACGGATGTAGTCCTCAAACGCGGCCTTTGTATCGGCGGACCAAGGGGCGGCGCCGTGGCCGAAGTTGCTCAACACCACGGCATAGTTTTTAAACTCGGGCTTAAACGCTGCGTCGTCGCCCTTGGCCGCATGGGTGACGACATCGACTGTGAAGAGCCCTGAGTCTTCGAGATACTTCTTCATCATCTTCGTGGTCTGCGGCCAGTTGCCGTGATTATTCTGCCCATCGACGATGAGGGCCTTGATCGGGGTCTGGGGCGCAGGCGGGGTCGTTTCGACCGCGCGGGCCAGAGAGCCAGTGGTCAGGAGGGCGACGCAGACCACGACGATCAGACAGAGCATTTTCATGACCTTCGGGACTTTCATAACGCGACCCTTCAAAGAGGAGCAGGGAGGATCTTCTCGGCGACGCCACAATCTATCCGCTGAACGCTCGCGTCCAAACAGCCGATCATGGCAGAAGACTTATGTGGGATACGTTTTCCAACTTGTCCAATCCGTGTTATTGCCTTAAGTGGCACTGCAGTGCCGGGCCGGCAGAAGTCTCCTTCGCGAGGACTTCCGCCGTTGGGGTCTCTCGGTAGTTCAAGCCTTGAGAGGGCGAAATTCCGACGCTCGTCGAGCTTCAGCCGATCCCGGCTTTCCGGATTAAGTGGGATAAGTTTTTAACCTTTCCGCTCTTGGATTCGGCAAGTTGGAAAACTCACCTCCACGCTCAGGTCGTGTGGCCTGCGACCGGCGGAATCATCCGCAGCAGGCGGCGGGAAGTCTCCGATGCCGGAACATCCTTGAGGCTGGCGGCAGGCGGGGCCGGCTCGACGGCCGGGCCCGACGGAGCAGCAGCGGAGGGAATTTGAACGGGTGAATCGGAGTTGAGCGGGGCCAGCGTGGGTGATTGCACAGCGGTTGGAGTCTTCACCGGACCAGGCAACACATCCTGCGCGGCCGGTGTGGGAATTGTCTCAAGCGTCCGCAGTTCGGTGCCGATCTCGCTCGGCTTCTCAGTACGGATCACGCTGGGGCCGCTCCCCGTCGCCTGACTGCCGTCCGCCTGACTGCCGTTGGTGGAAGGCTGCTGCGGATCAACATGCTCACGACTCGAACCGGTCCAGCCCTCGGAAGACTGCGGGGCGGGCTTGTCGCTGAATGTCTTGGTCGGCGAGCTGGTGGCTGGACTGTTCGCAGCAGGCTGCGAGGGAGAAAGCGTGGGTGGAGTCGTGGCGGCGGGAGCCGTGGCAGGCCGAGCGATGGCAGACGGGATCGGGCTAATCGCACTGGTCTGTTGGACGGCCATCGGAATTGGATTGCCGCAGGAATCGAGCGGCACTCGCATCACGACCGTTCGCGGTGACCGCACGGTGTAGCTATAGGGCACCTTCTTTTCCACAACCCGCGGCACCTGCGTGGTCCGCTGCTCGGTCACATACTTACAGACCTGGATACTCACCGGTTCGACCCGCTCCTCGGTCACATACTTGCAGACCTGCACCGGCACCTGGCGGACAATCTCCTCAGGCACCATCCGTACCGTCTGCACCGGAACCTTATTTTCAACACGCTCGACAACCTTGCGAACTGTCTGCACCGGCACCTGGCGGACCTGCTCCTCAGGGATCATTCGTACGGTCTGAACGGGCACCTGCTGGACAACCTGCTCGTCGATGTAGCGGACCGTCTGTACCGGCACTTTCCGGGTGACGACCCGGTTGACCATTGTTGTCTCGGGGACCTGCACTGGCGTCATGGTCGGCTGATAGACGCGGTTGACCTGATTGCTGACCATGCCTGGCGACTGCATCCAGGCATAGCCGCCACGCTGATACTGCATCAGGCCGTTGTATGGATTCACAGTCCAAGCTCCGGGCACATAACCCAGTGACGTCGCGCCTGGCGTAACGACCGGAGTGACTGTGTCGACCGCTTGGCTGCCAACGGAATAGGTCGTTCGCATCTGTGTCACGGGCTCAGCGACCGTGTAGGCCTCTTCCCGCTCACTCGTCTCGTAGACGGGCCGTCGGACAACACTCACCTGCTGCTGCATAGCCGTCTCGTAGACTGGCTTCATCACAGTGAACCGTTCTTCGCGCGAGGCTGTCTCGACAATATCGCGCGCGACATCATAGCTGCGGTCGACAACTTGTGTCTCGTAGACCGGCTTCATGACGGTGTAGCGTTCCTCACGGTTTTGCGTCTCCCACACCGGACGCTGTACGCTGTAGCGGCGATCCTGTGTCTGCGTCTCCCAGACAGGACGCTGGACGGTGTAGTTTTGCGTGTCGTAAACGGTTTCGTAGCTGACGCGATACGCCGTTCTCTGCTCTTCGTCGTAGACCGTCTGGAAGTCGAGCCGATAGGTCTGCGTTGCTACAGGAGCCGCAGCGGGGGCAGCCTGGCCGCAGCACTGCGCTTCAGCCACGCCCACAGCCAACGGAGACTGAGGGGCGAGTACGAGAGCTACACAGAGCAGAGACTGTGTTCGCAGAAAAGAAGTCGCACGGCATGAGCGACATGAGCGGCATGAGCAACATGAGCGGCATGAGCGAGCACTGAACAAAGACATGGGTTTCCTCTCCTCGAAAAGAAAATGGTCTTCCGAGACTAATCCCTCCTACGCAGTCTTCAAGGCGTTTGTTGAGAAAAAATCCTCGTTTGTGGCCGGAATTCTGGGGGCATAGTCGCCATGAACGCTGTAATCCGTTCATCTTACGGGGGTGGTCAAGGGCTGGCCCGCCGGGGCCATATTTTGGGCAGGCCCGGGGAGCCAGGCGGCCGGCCCCCGTGGGACAAGTTTTC
>JBAXUW010000180.1:0-6473 GCA_037129495.1 Planctomycetota bacterium
TGGCTCGACAGGTCTGCCGCAAGACAGTTTCGTAGATCACAACCTCGGGGTGACCTTACCTCGCGATCGGGACGATGACTCTCACGTGATCTACAAGCAAAGGAGATCTGGCTCGATGAAGCGTATGTTTTTTTTAGGTGCACTGGTTCTTGGTGTCACCGTCTGTAGTCAGTCGTTTGGTTTTGAATTGCTCGACCGGATGGTCGGCCACCGTGGCTGCACCTCGTGTACTGAACCCGGCTGCGACGCCGGTAACGGTTGCTGCGAGCCTGCTTGCGGTGCTGGTAATGGGTGTGCTGCTGAGCCGGCTTGCGATGCTGGTAACGGCTGCTGCGAGCCAGCGTGCGACGCTGGAAACGGCTGCTGCGAACCGAGCTGCGGAGCTGACAAGGGCTGCTGCAAGAAGAAGCATGACCTCTTCGGCGGTCTGAAGGGTTTGTTTGCTTGCAAGAAGCGGAGCAAGGGCTGCACGGACAGCTGCTGCGAGCCAGCCTGCGACGCTGGTAATGGATGTGCTGCTGAGCCTGCGTGCGGTGCTGGCGACGGTTGCTGCGAGCCAGCGTGCGACGCTGGAAACGGCTGCTGCGAGCCCAGCTGCGGTGCTGCTAAGGGTTGCTGCAAGAAGAAGAAGCACGGCGGGATTTTGGCTCTGCTCAAGGCGGCCCACAAGGCCAAGAAGAGCCGTTGCCACAAGTCCAGCTGCTGCGAGCCTGATTGCAGCGCCAGCTGCTGCGAGCCCGGCTGCGGTGCCGAGCCAGCTTGCGGTGCTGCTGGTTGCAGTGCTTGTGAGTCGTCGACGATTGCCCCGGCCCCCACGCCCGATGCGTCTGCTGCAAAGCAGACTCGGACCAACGTGGTGGCGGTGAGCCGCACGGTTTCTGCCAAGTGATAACGGGTTGATCGGTCGAGCGGAGATCTGTTGCCCGACTTCGACTAGTGAGCTCCGCCCGGGACCAAAAATCCCGGGCGGAGTTTTTTATGCGCGCTGACTCCAAATACAGAAGCTTTCCAGCTCTCTTTCAAAACCGGAAAGCACCAGCAAACAGGGTTTGCCAAGCAAAAACGATCCGGATGATCGTGTTTTGCGTAAACAAGTTGGAAAACTTATCCCACGGAAGACAGGCCGTGCGGGCGTTCCAGCATCTCGGCAGCCAAGCCCTGGCGAGTGATGCGGCCGGCGGCGAGCTCTACGATCTGCGAGGCGGCCCGCCGCGCAAACCCATGGTCGTGCGTGACCACCACCATCGTCTGGCCAGCGCGGGCCAGTTCAACGATCACCTCCATCACCTCCGCCGACATTGCCGGATCAAGCGCGCTTGTCGGCTCGTCGAAGAGCATCACTCGCGGCCGCATGGCCAACGCCCGAGCGATCGCCACCCGTTGCTGCTGGCCGCCCGAGAGCGTGCCAGGCCGCGCGGATGCAAACGACAGCAGCCCGACGCGGTCGAGGAGTTCGCGGCCGCGGGCATGGGCGTCGGCCGCGGAAAGCCCGAGCACCACACGGGGCGCCAGCGCTACGTTGTCGACGGCCGAAAGGTGCGGAAACAGGTTGAACTGCTGAAACACCATCCCCACATCGCGCCGCAACTTTTCCAGCTTCGTGGCCGAGTGAGGGCCGGCCGCAAGGCTATGGCTGGCAATCTCGATACCGCCAGAGTCAAACGTCTCCAGGCCGTTGAGGCACCGCAGGAGCGTGCTCTTACCACTCCCCGAAGGACCTACGATCGCCGTTACCGTGCCCTCGGCGCCAGTCAGACTGACGTCGTCGAGCACGCAGACGTGCGGCCAAGATTTTGTCAGGCTTGAGATAGTGATCATAGTGCCGTCAGCCCTCCCTGATGCGATCGGCTGTGGCCGACCGTTCGAGCCGGTGCTCGAACCACCGCGAGAGTATCGCCAGTGGCCAGCTCATGCAGAGATAGAGCAGCGCCGTAACGACGGCCAGCTCCACGATTCTGCCGGTGGACAGCGCCAAGACGCTATACCGCTTGGTGAGTTCGATCACGGTGATCGCAGAGCAGACACTCGTATCCTTAAAAAGCGCGATAAAATCGCTCGTCACCGGCGGCATCACAATCCGCACCGCTTGCGGCACGAGCACATGCCGCAGCGTCTGCCACGTTGTCAGCCCCAGCGACAGGCTTGCCTCAAACTGCCCTGCGGGCACGGCCTTCAAGCCAGCCCGGTAGATCTCCGACTCGTAGGCGGAGTAGTTGAGCGCTAGACCAATGATCGCCGCCACCAGCGCCGGCAGCGCCAGACCGATCTTCGGCAGCAGAAAGAAGAGGGCATAGAGTTGGAGCAGCAGCGGCGTGCCCCGCAACACCTCGACGTAGCCCGTTAGCAGTGACTTGACCAGCGGCGGCCCGTAGAGCCGGCCCACGGCCACGGCCAGGCCGATGGCCACCGCCAGCGGAAACGCCAGGCACGACAGCAGCACCGTCATGCCGGCAGCCTGGAGCAAGAGCGGCAATGTGTCGCGGCAGAGTTCCCAGAAGCTGCCGCGGAGGGCGGTGGGGATCTCGGCGGCATCGCGGAGCAGCAGCATCTGCTGCCGACCGGCCAGGTCCCAACGGTCGTAGAGCGATTTGAGACGGCCGTCGGCGATCAGGCGACCGATCGCCCTGTCGATCGCCGCCGACAGCTGCGGCGTGTCATGGGCTGTAAGAATTATGTAGACACCGCCGGCAAACGGCCGGTCCACCGCCCGCAGCCGGTCGAATCGGTCGGCGTAGAAGTTGAAGATGCAGTCGTCCATCACAGCGGCGTCGAGCACACCGCCAGACACCTGCTCCAGCGAGTCGATCGTGCCGTCGTAGCCGATCACGTCAACCTCGAGATCGGCCTGCGACCGCATGAAGACTTCGGCAGCCGAACCGGTGAGCACGCCCACCCGCCAGCCGCCCGCAGGACCGACTGCGCTGAGCTTTTTAAAGGCATCAAGCGGGCTATCGCGGCGGGTGAGGAGTTGCAGCGCATAGGCGAAGTAGGGCCGTGAGCAGTGATAGTCGCGCTGCCGCTGGGGCGTCAGCTCGATTCCATTGATGACGCAATCGGCGGTGCTGCCCAGTAAGAGCGGGAGCCGGTCCCATTGCCCCTGTTGAAACCGCGGCTTCACACCCAGCTCTTCAGCAACGAGCGCCGCGAGGTCGAATTCAAAGCCGGTCAGCCGTCGCGGATCGGCGGGGTCGGGAAAGACATGCGGCCCACCGCCCTCCTGATCGGCCGCCCAAACCAATTCCCCGCGGGCCACGATCTCGTCGAGATCGGCAGCCGGCGCGGTGGCTGTGAGAAGAGCGGCAATCAGGCCAGAGGCCAGCACCAATGCAAGCCAGCGATCGCCCCTCACTGTGCCACTCCTTCTTCCTGAAGCGGTGCCTGAAGAGGTGCCTGAAGAGATCCCTGAAGCCGACCAAGGTCGCCAGTTGGCTCGGCAAGCTGCGCAAGCAGCGCTTGGTGTTCGCGACTGAGCCGGTCGCCCTCGTCGAGAAACTCGGTCGTCGCGGTGGACGCCACGGAGAAGTCGGCGATCAGGGGATCGATCAGGTGGGCGTCAGGCAGCCGGGCGACGAGCTGCCCGATGTCGTGGTCGAGGCCAACGCGGACGCGGGCAAACGCCAGCCACCGCAGCAGGAATCCCCAGAGAATCACCCAAACGATCGCCTCCTGCAGAAAGCCGGCACCATCCACGACGCGGCCCTGCCAGAGATGTCCGACGAAGAAATTCCAGCCCGCCCGCAGGAGCACAGCCGCCAGCAGTCCTGAGAAGAGCGCCTCGCAGACCCAGCGGAACACCGGCCCGTCGATCCGTCCGCGCCGCTGGGTGACGAGCCGATCGATGCTCAAGGCCAGCCAGGCAGATGTCCGCTGCAGAAGCAGGCCGGCCGCCGATACGACGTGGGCCTCATCGAGCCTGGCGCGGCCCACCAGCGGCTCAGCCAGCCGCGCCCGTGCCGCCAGTCCGGCGAGGATGCTCCGCGACTGTTCGACTTCCGCTGCCGAGAGCCCCAACTCCTCGACCGCCTGCCAGCCGTCATGGCCGGACGGGAGTGTCGCGACTTCCTGCCCGGCCAGGAGCCGACCGATCAGGCCACCGCCGGCTGCGCGAACCCGCGGCAGCCAAGCAATGACCGCGGCGACCGTATGGAGAAACATCGCGAACGGGCCGCCATGCCAGCGGTCGACGATCTCATCGGTGAGGATCCGTTGCCAGGCTGACCGGCTCGTCCGCAGCCGCAAGCCGACGGACCTCGCCAGAATTCGTTCGAGCCGCGACCGCTCGCTCGCCACACCGGCCGACAGCTGCGTTCCTGGTTGGCGGAGCGGGGCGAGGCTCTCTTGCGACTGCCGTACGAACCAACTGGTCAGGTCAACCGCCCCGGTCCGTCGCACGCGGCGGGCCGCGCGGCCCACGAGCTCCGCGTCAATCGCCTCGACGAGTTCACGAAAGCCCAGCTCGGGCGCGACTCCGGCAGCTGCCCGCGTGGCCGCCTCGACCGCGTCGAGGCGGAAGATCCGGGGCACAACGAAGCCCTGTGATTGCAGTTCGCGCCGCCAATCAGCGCGGATATCGGGATCCCGCGAGGCATGGGTCTGCACAAATATGAGGGGCCGGCCCGGAGCGAAGGTGGCCACTTCGCGAGCCACGATCCACGACCGGTATTTTTGGGCAGTCGACACAAGCAGGAGCACGTCGCAGGCGGGAAGCACAGCCTCGAGCAGGTCGCGGTTGTGATTGGTGTCGCTCGGCCGGGCGGGGCTGTGTGTTGGCTGCCCGTCGCCGTGCCGTGGTTCCGTCTGTGTGTCGGGATCGGGGCAGTCGACGAGCACGATGTTGGCGACTGCGGCGGCAGAGCTGCGAACGATGCGGGCCTGCATCGCATCCACCGGCAGCCAGGAGAGATCGACGTCGTGGGCCGCGACTACCACGGGATTGATCGTCGTCGGTCGGGCGACATCGCTGGCGGGGGTCACGTCGTGGCCTGCCAACGCGTTGACGAGCGTGCTCTTGCCGGTGCCGGTGCCACCGATGACGCCGACAACGAGCAGCCGCGAGAGTTCCCGCCGTGCCCGGTCGAGGCGGGGCTCGACCTGCTCCCATTCGGCCCGCACCCGGCGGGCCGGGGCCCAGTCGGAGAGCGAGTTGCTCCACCGCGCAAGTGACTCCACGAGTTCGTCGAAGCTCGTAAAGTCACCGCCACCGCCGCCAGCATCATCGGACATCATCGGGCAACCTCCCGGCCACAGGCGACGAGGAGCCGCCGCGACTGCGTCACCTCGGGGGCCGCAGCAGCATTGGCTAGGCGATCGATCTCTTCCAGTCGGTCGCCCAACACAACATCATGCAGCGTTTCCGCCAGCACACGGCTCCGCTCCGCTGACCAGCCCGCAAACAGTGTTTCGATGAGCGGCTTGATGCCGGCCATGCCGAGGCCGAGCACGCCTTCGCCGGCGATCGTGAAGCCGGTGCCGACGACCACGTCGCCGACGTGATGCACGAGCACGGAGAGACCGCCAGCCGAGGCCGCCGCTGCAGGCACAACTGCCGCTCCCGCCATGCCGAGGGCCACCGTGATCGCCGGCCGGGCCACCGCGCCCACACTTAAGCCCGTGAGGATAAATCTCACCAGGCCCGGATTCTCGCGGGCGAAGCGGTCGAGTTCGCCGCGGACAAACGTCTGGTAGTCGTCGGAGACCAAGGGCAGGCTCGCATGCCGCTGCTCGAGATCGACATACCAGGCCGCTCGGTCGCCCTCCACGAGTCGGTCGCCAAGCATCGCGGCGAGCCGGGGGCTACGACGGCAGGCGTCGTCGAGCCGTTCGACAAAGTCACCCAGCGCCGTCTTGAGCGCCGCCAGTTCGAGGGACGAAAAATCCTCACGACGCTCCGCCTCGCTGCGGGTCAGGCCCACCTGCCGCGCCGCCCAACGAACGCCGCTACCGGTCACGCGGTAGACCCGGCTGACGGTGAGGTCGAGGCCCGACCGCCGCGGCTGGAGCCAATCCCAGATCTCGTTCCAGACGATTTGGCGGGGCGCGGAGGGGAGTTCCACGCGGACGCGGGCCTCGTCGACCAGCAGCCGCCGCGCCGACTGCCACTCTTTCGCGCTGGCCTCAAGCGTGTCGAGCCAACGAGCGGCCCCGGTCGCCGGATCGATCACGACCTGCATGGCGCCCTCCATCGCCCGGAGCTTGATGCGGTCGAAGTCACAGTCGGCCAGCCGGGCCGCGAGGCCGATCGCGCCGCCGTCGGGCGTGAGTTCGGGGAGGGGATGGAATTCGATCCGCCCCGCCTCGGCCGCGCGGAAGTCGTGCGGCACCGCATAGACGGCCAGCGGCGCGACCCCAGTTTCAGCGACAAACGTGGCGAGCCAGCCGCCGAGACGGTCGCGCTGCCGTGGCCAGTCGAGGAGATTGAAGACGACGATCACGGCCTTCCCGGCGGGCGCTGCGGCGGCGAAGAAATCCCGCAC
>JBAXUW010000181.1:0-6457 GCA_037129495.1 Planctomycetota bacterium
AAGACTATCTGCTCAAAGTCCTTGTCGGCTCTTGAGTTATGGTGCAATCGCCCTGGGCAGAGCTGACGCCAAGACCGTCAAGCGGGCCCGGCGGCGGATCGCACAGAGGGGCTGACCAGGCCCTGGCCGCCTCCATCCGCTCCGAGGACCCAAGGCGGTGGTGTGCGCTCACCCACGAACCGCTGCAGCCGTCACTGCGATGCCGCGGACTTCCCCGGGCCTGCCGGTAGAGCCATGGGTGCCTACTTAAAAACGGGTTGAACACTTTCAACCCGCGAGGCTACCTGGGCGGTCGAGGCTGGCCGTGGTGGGCGCTGAGGCGCTCACGGCCGCCTTCCATCGCTCGGCGGACCCAACGGCGGCGTGGGCGGTCACGCTCACAGGTAAATTGTGTCTGGGCAGCATCGGAGCGTGCGTCAGCCCAGGGCCGCCATCGCGCGGCGCTTTCTATTGCCGCATGCTAAGCCTCTCAGGAACGCCGCGAGGCGTGCGCGTCGTTTACCCGCGGTTGTATGACTCCATCCGCCTGCCCCGAGAACGATTGCGGCGGCGCAGAGGAGCATTGGATTGACGAGGACTGCAAGCGAGCAGTCTGCCAACCCGGAGTCTGTCACGATAAATGGAAAGTAAAAATATTTCTTGGGGATTAGGGCGAGGGTTATCAGGGCAACTGCAGCCCGGTCGCCGGCCCGTCGCTCCTTTGTCACGATTAGGCACACTAGCGACGTGATGGCATGAACCAACTTGTATTCCGCGCCCGCCGGCGTTGCCAAGACTATAAACAAATTCAGCAGGGACACTCGCCTCCAGAACGAGGTTTCTACAACCACAACATGAATGGCAAGATACAAGCTGGTGATCGCAAGCCCGATCGTGTACCATCGCAGAAGTCGGCCCAGGTAGGCATTGAAATCATTCACTGCGTGCGAAGCATCGTGGTTCAGGTCGTAGAGTTGCTGCTGGAACGCAATGATTTTCACGGCATTCCAGACGCTCGCGGTGCCTCCCATGCCGGCGTTCCCGATCACGTAATTCGTTGTGAATTGCGATGCCTGCCGCCTCCATTGGTGAACGTTATCAGCCAGTGACCCTGTAAAAAACGACATGCTGGCGATGGTGATAGCCGTCGCGGCAACAAGCGAGATGCCGAGCAGTGTCCAACGCCGCCTTGGGAGGAGCATCGCCAGGAGGACAGCCGGATACACCTTCATGCAGATGGCGGGTACGAGGTATGCGAGCCCCCACGCATACGAGCCCCGGTGCATGCGATACACGCATTCACAGATGAGCCACATGACGGTGAGCTCAATATTGCCTCGATCGATGCAGAAGATAAAAGGGCTTGAGCAACAGAGCAATGCTGCCGCGGTAAGGGCTGCGAACCGAGTGTGCCCCAAGCTGATTGCCAAGATGAGGAAGATTGATCGAAACAGCAACACAAGAGTGATGGCGAGATACAGCAAGTAGCCTGGGAATGCGGGCATCCAGGAAAAGGGGTGCAGAACGACGTACGTGAGCGGCAGGTACACGGCTAGTTGTGAATACGGATTCCACTTGGAAGATCCAGAAACGGTGTCGTAAAAGTCGGTAAACCGAATGTGTGATAGAAAGAGAAATGTATCGAAAGGATATCCACGGCTCTGAATCGCTCCTTGATACCAATGCCACGTCAATGCGGCGGCGAGTCCAAATGCGAGCCCACTGATCGCGAACATGGCTTTAAATTTGGGAAGGCTCATTTCTTTCCCTTGACAAAGTCGCCGGCCGCGTCCGCCTGCATGACGACTGTGGATGCTTCTGTGGACTGGGGATCGGCCGTTGCAGCGGATTCGGTCGTATGCTCGGAAAGATTACTCGTTATACCCGCCATGCAGTCCGGGGCGGCTGTCAGGGGTTCGCATACCAACACGGCTTGGATGAAGAGATCAAACGGTGACACTGAGTACGACAATAGTCGCCACCCTGCGGCGTGAATGAGTTCCTCGGCGTGTTTGCGAGACCGCAACAAGGTGATTTCCGGCGGATGGAGTTCCACGGTCGGTCGGCCACTTCTGTTTAAGGCCCGATGACAAAAGCCGAGAAACTTCACGCTAACGGCGTCGGCCAACGGCCAAAAAGCGATCATGCGGCCACCAGGTCGGACAGCACGTTTCAGGCCCCGTAGAATGTGCCTTATTTCTTCGGGAGTAAAGTGCTCTAAAACGCCGAGGCTGTAGACGCCTTCGTAGTGATTACCTACGCCATCCATCTGCATCAGATCTGCGTGAATCGCGGCGGCGGCATTGGGGTTGTTCCTGAGATAGCGCTCCAGTGCCTTTGGTGAAATATCCAGACCGGTGATCTGAAAACGCGTGTTTATCAATGAATCAACCTCGCCGCTGCCGCAACCTGCGTGAAGAAGGGAACAACCCTTCGGATAGGTACGACAGAGCCACCATGCAAGCCTGGGACAGATAAACATTTGTCGATAAATGCTGGCGATGACCGAGTAGATTCGGCGGGCGCCGCGGGGAGCAGTATCCCAGTAGGATTCCCAGCCAGAGTGGTGGGGGATGCCGCCACGCCCACAGGTTGTCGAGTCATAGTCACTCATGGCGAGATATCTCCCGCCGACGGGCGGCAAGGCGGATTAACAAGGAAAGACTCCGCGCCACCTCGAGAAGCGACATTTTCGACGATCCATAGGTACGTTTCGGGAGCCTAATCGCCAGTTCCGTGATATGAACACCACGGGCGTGGAGAACCATGAGGCTCTCAAAGAAAAAGGCATAACCATCGCTGCGCACATCATCCAACCACGCAATGCCAATGTGATCGAGTCGGTAAAGCCGTAATGCTCCGGTAGCGTCGTATGGGAGGTCCAGGAGTCGCATTGTGGCAAAGTGACCGGCGTGTGTAAGAAATTTTCTCATCCAATTCCATTCAGCAAGAGAGCCCCTGTCGACGAAGCGACTGCCAATTATAACGTCGCCATCGGTGTTCTCAGTGAACCGTGCGCAGTCGCTAGGCTGATGAGTCAAGTCGCAGTCAAGCGTCAGAACTCGCCGATATCCGCGGCGGTGGGCCTCTCGGAGGCCGAGTTTATGAGCGGAACCGATACCGAGTTTCGTGGAGCGGGAAAGGACTTCGACCGCACCATCGAGGCGACGAACTTCTTCAATCACCTGCCGCGTGCCATCCGGCGAGTTATCATCGCAGAACAGTATGGGAATGCGCCCAAGGTGTCTCCTCAGCCCCATGACGATGGGGCTGATGTTGTCACGTTCGTTATAGGTAGGAATGAAAATCAGCAGGTCGTTCGCTGCCATAGCGTTGTATCCGTATGATAATGTCCTTGACTAGTTCGTCGAATCGAAGGGTGGGCGTCCATCCTGTTGCTTGGCGAAGTTTTGTCGCGTCGCCGGCCATACTTCGCGGCTGGCGGGGGGATGAGTGTGGCAAGTCAACGTGCTGCGCCCAGTTCAGCCCGAGGGCCGTGAAGCATTCCGCGGCGAGTTCCCGGACCGTGTGGCTAGTACCTGTGGCGACTACAAAATCGTCCGGTTTGCCGGCCCGTAGCATCATGCGCATTGCGCGCACGTAGTCGCGGGCGCCCCCCCAGTCGGTGGCATCATCAGGTGCGTTTACGGCGACGCGCGAGCGGGGATCTGCGCGGGCTGCTATTGCTGCCATTGCGAGTTTCTTGACGATAAATGTGGGTCCCCTCAGTTCCGACTCGTGGTTAAAAAGAATGGCATTAGTCACGAAAAGGTCGTTCGCTCGGCGGTAGTTTTCGCAAGCCGACATGCCCGCGGCTTTCGATATGCCGTAGGGGCACCAGGGGATGCGCGGGGACGTTTCGTTCATCTGCTGCCCTTCACCGCGGCCGAATACCCGGCATGACGAAGCGTAGACAGTTCGCGTGTGTGGCGTGCGTGCGGCAATCGCTTCAAGCAATAACGCAAATGATATCGCATTAACGGCAACAGATTCCGTCAACTCGCTCGCGAATGGACGTTCCAGCGCTTCGGATGACGCATGGCGAGCGGCGAGATAGTAGAGTTCGTCCGGACGCAAGTTCATGATAAGCGATGCCAGGGCATCGTGGGCACGGACGTCCAGAGTCACATGACGTACGTCGGAAAGAGGCGACGGTGAACGAGCGACGGTTATGACCTCGTGCCCCTCCGCGAGCAGTTGCGCGGAAAGTAAGACGCCATCTTGGCCAGATCCGCCGATGACAACACACTTCACTATCAGTACCCTACGATCTCAATCTCGGGTAGTGGGAAAATTAAGCGGCCACCACGATCCAAAAACTCCTGCTCTCGCCGTACTATTCCGTCTTTGAAGTGCCACGGTAGGACGAGCATATAGTCGGGGTTGAGGGCCCTGGCGTCATTCTCGGAAACAATCGGTATCCCAGTTCCCGGGGTAAAACGCCCCCACTTATCCTCGTTCACGTCACCGATGGCCACGAGTTGCTGCGGTCCCAGACCGCAGAGTTGGAGGATGACGTTGCCCTTTGTCGACGCACCGCATCCGACAATGCGTTTACCAGATCTAGTCAAGGCATGCACCAGCCCTCGTAACTCTTCGCGATGCTGCCACACCCGACGCTCGAGTTCGCGGTAGATCGTCGGCATATTGAGACCGAGATGCGATTCTCGCTGGATGAGCCATCCGCATACGGCCGTCGCTTCCTGGTAGTGCGATTCACGTTTTGCAGCAGTGACCGCGAAACTCCCGCCATTGACGTTATTCATCCACACGTCTATGACTTTCAAGCCTTCGGCCTCCAGCATGTGGGCAATTACGGTGAAGGAATAATATTCCAAATGCTCGTGGCAGATGGTGTCGTAGGATGTTAGGCGGAGCATCGACGGCATATAGCTCTGTTCAAAATGCCAGACACCGTTGTCTTTTAGGCAATTCCGAACGTCACGAATAAACGCACGTGGCGACTCCAGGTCGTAGAACATTGCGATCGACGTGATTAGGGAAGCTTGGCAGTCGTGGCCCATCGCTGCCTGTATGCAATCGCGTGAGAAGAAGTTGGGCAAGAGTACGACATCGGGGTCATAGAAATGGCGAAACTTCTCGGCAGTGGGATCGACTCCTACCTTACGAAGTCCGGGTGTCCGTAGCGCCCGGAGGAGGGTACCATCGTTGCTCCCGATGTCGATGACAATGTCACCCGCAACAAGGCCCGCGATGCGTGTAAGGGCGCGGCACTTATTCGTCAGGTGATCGACCATGGCCGCGTTGAGCCCCGACCGATATCCATAATTATCGCCGTACATCTCAGCGGCGTCGAAGCTATGGTCGAGCTGCAGCAAGTGGCAATCACTACACCACACAAGCCGCAACGGTCCGCGAGTTAGTGTCTCAGAGTTGCTCCGAGGAAATACACCGGTGAGGTGCTGGTCTCCCAGGTCGACGACACGAATAAGTCCGCTGCTGCCGCAGCAGCGGCATGCTGTGATCTGCTTTGCGTCGCCCATGGTGTGCCTCGTGGTCAGTGTTCGAGCTTGCAAGGTTTAATACTACGGAGCATGCAGGCTCGAAGGGCGCTCCCTCTCCACCACCAGCGGCCGTTGCCGCACCTGCGTCAGAACCGCACCCACGTATTCCCCCACTAGGCCGATCAGAAAAATCTGCACCGACGCCAGGAAGAAAATGCTGATCACGGCGGGGGCATACCCCGCAGGAAGAGAATACCAAAAAGTCAGCTTCAAGGCCAGAAACAGGATTGCCACGAACAGCGACAGGCCACTCAGCAGGAAGCCCGCAAGCGTGGCCAGCCGCAGTGGCGCCTTCGAATGGCTCGTGATCCCCAGCATCGCCATGTCGAAGAGCGTGAAGAAATTATTTTTTGTGATGCCCCGCTTCCGAAGCGGCTGATCATATTGAATCGTCGAAATCGGCAGCCCGATCTCGCAGATCAAACCCCGCACGTAGGGATACGGATCGCGGTAGCTCCGCATGATTTCGATGACCCGACGGTCGTAGAGCCCGAACCCCGTCACGTGCTCCAAAAGCGGCACCTCGGCGATCGACTTCGCGATCCAGTAGTAGAGACTGCGGACGGTCCAAAAGAGCGCTGACTCGGCGCTTGTTTTCTTTTGCCCGACGGCCACGCTCGCGCCGGCCTCCCACGCCGCGATGAACTGCGGGATCAATTCGGGTGGGTCCTGCAAATCAGTGCACATCGCGATCACGCAGTCGCCGGCCGATTCCATCAACGCGTGAAAGGGGGAGCGAATTTGGCCGAAGTTCCTCGCGTTGACGATCAGCTTCACCCGCGGGTCGCGGGCGACGATCGCCCTGATCTTCGCCACCGTGCCGTCGGTCGATGCATTGTCGATGAAGAGCATCTCGAACGTGTAGCCGGGCAGGCCCTCAAACACTTTCACGAGCCGCTCGTAGAGCTCGTCGACATTCCCTTCCTCGTTGTAGCAGGGGAGCACGAGGCCCA
>JBAXUW010000182.1:0-6395 GCA_037129495.1 Planctomycetota bacterium
CCACACCACTCATCGCCACACCACTCATCGCCACACAAGGCCTGCGAGTCGCCTGGGCTTAGACAGGCCGCCTGGCGAGTGCTTCCATGATGCCCTCTGCTATCTGCGGCAGCGGCAACACGCTATCGACGACTCCCAGTTCGATGGCCGATTTTGGCATCCCATAGACAATGCAGGTTCGCTCGTCTTCGGCAATATTAATGCCACCGGCCCGCCGAATGGCCTGCATGCCAAGCGCTCCATCCGACCCCATCCCCGTGAGCAGCGCTGCCACAACCTGCTTGCCGGCTGCCTCGGCCGCCGAGCGAAAGAGCACATCGACCGAGGGCCGACAGTGGTGGACTGGCGGACTCTGCAGGATCCGCGTGCGGTAGGCATCGCCTTGCCAGGCAACGGCCAGATGATGGTCCCCGGGAGCGATGACGCACATGCCCCGACCGAGCACCATCCCCTCCTCCGCCTCGCGGACATCAAGGGCACAGATTGTGTTGAGCCGCTCTGCCACCACTTTGGAGAAGTAGGCTGAAATGTGCTGCACGATCACAATCGGCGGCATGGTGGCGGGAAACTGCGGCAGCACCGTCCGCAGGGCCTCGACGCCGCCGGTGGAAGAACCAATCACGATCAGCTGCCGTGGATCGACACGGCCGTGATACGGGCGAACCGCCACGGTTGCAGGCGGCGCCGGCACAATCACTCGTGAAGCTGGCCGGACTGTCTCTTGGCTTGTCGCTCCAGGCGTGCTTTCAGCGAGCCGCCGGCGACGAAACCGGGTAGACGCGGCGGCGGCTTTGACATGGAAGGCAAGCTTCTCGGCGAGGGAGCCGACCGACGTGCTGCCGCCCGGCTTCGCCAAGACGTCGACGGCGCCGGCATCCATGGCGTCGAGCGCCAGCTGTGAGCCGGCCTGCGTCAGTGAGCTGACCACCACCACCGGCATCGGGTGCTGCGCCATCAGAATCTTGAGGAATGTCAGCCCGTCCATGCGGGGCATTTCCATGTCGAGCGTGAGCACATCGGGATCGAGCCGCACGATTTTCTCACGGGCCACGTAGGGATCGCAGGCCGATCCCACCACGTCGATCTCAGGATCCTGGCTGAGCGCATCGGTGATCGCCTTCCGCACCAGCGCAGAGTCGTCCACTACAAGCACGCGGAGCTTGCGAGCTGGCTGCTTCTGGGCAGGGAGAAGGTTCATCACAGGTCTCACCACAGGTCTCAGAGGGGTCGGCAATAGACGCTCGGCCAGACCGATTGCAGCTGATGGCGGACGCCGATCAGACTCTCGGAATGGCCGACAAACAGATATCCCCCGGGCGATAGTTGCTCGGTGAGCCGTTGAATAAGCAGCTCCCGCGACGGCACATCGAAGTAGATCATCACATTGCGGCAGAAGATCACATCAAACCCCTTCGGCAGTGGATAGAGCGGCTGGAAGAGGTTGATGTGTTCAACCGTCACATGCCGCCGCAATTCCGCCTTGACGCGATAATACCCTTCCTGCACGCCGAAGCCACGTTGGAAATAGCGTTCGAGTAGTTCCCGGGAGGGGAGTTCCACCTTGTTGGCCGCGTAGATGCCCCGGCGGCACCGATCGAGCATCCGTCGGGAGATATCGGAGGCGTCGATGTGCCAAGAAAACGCTGGCCGCAGCCGGGTAAACTCGGCGAGCGTGATGGCGAGTGAGTAGACCTCCTCGCCGGAGGACGCCGCCGCCGACCAGATCCGGAAGGGCCTCTGGAGCGGCCCCAGCCGGCTTGCCATGGTTGGCAGAATATCGCGGGCAAGAATATCGAAATGGGCCTGCTCGCGAAAGAAATGGGTGTGGTTTGTGGAGATCAGATCGATCAGCGTCCCGATCTCGTCCTCGGCTACCTGGCTTTGTAAGAGGCGACAGTATTCCTCGAAGCTCTCTAGGCTGAGATCCCGGAGCCGCTGGGCAAGCCGGCTGGATACGAGCGACTGCTTGTCGGCGCCGAGCCGGATGCGGCTGCGGTCGTAGATGAGCGCTGCCAGAAAATCGTAGGCCTGCGTCGAGAGTGGGACTTCTGCCGGAAACTGCATGAAACTCTCACTCCTTTCCGGCGCTTCGTTTTCCGGGCATCGCTTCCTGCAATGCGTGTCTTTGATCAGCTGTGTGTGACGGCCGAGGTCTTAGAAGTTGGTGAAGTGCTTGTCGTCCTGATCCGAACCGGCGGCCTTATCGCCCGGCATCGCGATCTGCGGCGTTGACCGCCGCTGCTCTGAAAGGCTTCGCTGCGCGAGTCCCAACCGCGGAGCGGTATTCAGCCGGCCGCCAGCCCCAAAAGCCTGCTGGCTCTGCGATCCAGGCCGGCGGGAGTGGTCTGCTTGGTTCAGGCTCGAGTACGACTCGCGGACCTTGCTGACAAGCGCCCGGAGCGACCGAACGCTGTCTTGCATGGAGTGGGCCTGGCTGTTGAGTTGTTCGGCGGCCGACGCACTCTGCTGGGCACTGGCGGCGTTGCTCTGCGTGACCTTATCCATCTGTGTCATAGCCACGCCGACCTGCTGGATGCCCTGCGACTGCTCCTTGGCAGCCGTGGCGATCTCCGCGACCAGCCCATCGGCGGCGGCAACCTTCTGCACGATTTCTTCGAGCGACTCGCCCACCTTGCTGCAGCTCATCGAGCCACGCTTGCTGTTGGCGATGGCCGTCTCGATCTTTTCTGCGGTCTCTTTGGCAGCTGCAGCGCTCCGCTGGGCGAGCGAACGCACCTCGTCGGCCACGACGGCAAAGCCAGCCCCGGCCTCGCCGGCCCGGGCGGCCTCCACGGCGGCGTTGAGGGCAAGAATATTGGTCTGAAACGCAATCTCGTCGATATTCTTCACGATCTTGGCGACTTCGGCGCTTGAGGCCTCGATGGCATGCATCGCCGTATTCATTTCCAGCATTGTCTGAGCACCGGTTTGGGCAGCGGTGCGGGCCTGCTGGGCGAAGGCCTTGGCCTTCTCGGCATTGTCGGCTGTGCTGCGGATCATGACCGACATCTCTTCAAGCGCGGCGCTTGTCTCGGCAACGCTCGAGCCCTGCTCGCTGCAGCCAGCAGCGAGCGAATTGCTCGCGATGGCGAGTTGCCCCGATGCGGTGGAGGTCTGTGTGGCCCCCTCCTGCAGGGCGCTCGAAATCAGCCCGAGGGAACTGGTCACCGCGCGGATGATGCCCCAGCCGATGAGGCCGCCCAAGAGCGACGAGACGATCAGGGCCGTGGTGACAAGCAGTGATGTCAGGCTGGCGTTGGCCTTGGCCTTCACGCCCTCTTCGCTGGCGAGCCTGATATTGTAGCTGATGTCGTCATTGAAGCTGGCGACGGCTTTCTCGAGCACAGGTTCCATGTCATTTCGCATCACAGCCTTCGCTTCGGTGAGTTTTCCGGTGGTTGCCAGTTCGATCACCTTCCGGCCGGCGGCCAGATACTGATTGCGGTTGGCGGCGGCTTCGAGGAAGAGCCGTTGATCCTCCTTATCGGAGAAGAGAGTGGCATATGCCTTGCAAAGCTCATCGGCTTTAGCCTGGGACTCCTTAAACACGACGTCGCTGACAGTCGCTGCCTTGTCGAATTCGACCTGTTCGATGATCTGCCGTACCTGCTTAGACGTCACGGTGTTGAGCTGAATGATCTCATTGAGCGCCACCACGGAGGGCACGGAGTTGTCGGCCAGCATGGCGACGTTTTGCTTGATGGCGAAGAGCTGATACAGGGAAAGCCCGCCGATCAGCAGGTTGAAAGCGATCAGGGTCAAGAAGCCAAACGTGATCCGGCTCGGAATGGTCCAGGTGCTCATGGCTACTCTTGGAAAAGGTTGGGGACTGAGGAAAGTGGTCTGTGAGAAAGCAGCAGAGGCGAAGCGGGGCTCGGTGAATCGGGCAGAGACGCTAGCCGTGCGGGTCCTTCAGTTCACGGATGGCGATCGTGCCATCCTCAGCCGAGATCTTTTCAAGATCGATCAGGGTTTTGACGCTGCCGGCCATCTTGGCCATGCCGGTGATGAAATGGCCATCGAACGCGCCGCCGAAGTCGGGGGTCGGCTCGATATCGTCGGCGGTAAAATTCGCCACCTCCTCGACGCCGTCCACGATGATGCCGTAGAGCCGAGTGCCGCCGGAGGCCGCGGCGATTTGCGTGACAACGATGCAGTTTCGCTCGTTGTCGGCGGAGATCGGCAGTTGAAACTTCGCCCGGAGGTCGACCAGCGGGATCACCTTGCCGCGGAGGTTGATCACGCCCTTGACGTGCTGCGGCATGTTGGCAACGGCCGTGATCGGACAGAGACGGATGATTTCCCTGACTTTCAGCACGGGGATTCCGTACGACTCTTGGCCGAGCGTAAATGTCAGATACTTGCCGGGCTGGGCCAATGCCGCCGACTGTGGGGCCGATTGCTGCTGTATAGTTCTCATTGGTGCGACCTGGAATTTCCGATCCTGAGGCTAGGAGATAGTCTCGCCGTTCTTCGGCTTTAACTTAACAAGAGCGTTGACATCGAGAATCAGGCCGACGCGACCGTCGCCGAGAATTGCGGCGCCGGCGAAGTCCGTCTGATTGCGGAACATATCGCCCAGACTCTTGATCACCACTTCCTGCTTGCCGATCAGTTCGTCGACAAACAGACAGCGGGAGTCTTTGCCGGCCTCCACCACCACCACGATGCCTTGGGTGGGATCTTGCGCCTTTGACGGCGTGTTGAGATGCCGGCCCATCCGCAGCATCGGCGTTAGGCGGCCGCGGACACTCACCATTTCGCCCCGGCCCTGCACTGTCGACACCATGCCCGGGAGCGGCCGGAACGACTCGCGAACGGAGAGGGTCGGCACGATATACCGCTGGTCGCCCACGCCCACGAGTAGTCCCTCGATGATGGCCAGCGTGAGTGGCATATAGATTGTGAATGTGGTGCCATGGTCGACCTGGGAGATGATTTCGATTTTGCCGCGCATCTTCTCAATATTACGGCGGACAACGTCCATGCCGACGCCACGGCCCGATAGATCGGTGACCTGCTCGGCTGTTGAGAAGCCGGGCGCGAAGATAAGGTTAAAGATCTCGTGCTCTTCGAGATGTTCGTCGGGCCTGATCAGGCCGCGTTCGATCGCCTTGCTACGAATGCGATCGGGATTGAGCCCTCGACCATCATCTTGAATCTGGATGACGATGAAGCCGCCCTGATGGAAGGCCCGCAGCGTGATCGTGCCGGCGGCGGGCTTGCCCTTGGCGAGCCGCTCGACTGCTGGCTCGATGCCGTGGTCAGCCGAATTGCGGATCATATGAATCAGAGGGTCGCTGAGTTCCTCGACGATGTTGCGGTCGAGTTCGGTGTCTTCGCCCTGGAGCAGCAGTTGAATATCCTTCCCCTGCTGGAGGGCAAGGTCGCGGACGAGCCGGGCCATTTTCTGAAAACTGGCACGGATCGGCACCATCCGCAGCGACATGGCGGTCCGTTGCAGGTCGGAGGTGATGCCACGCAACTGGCTGAGGCTTCGGGAGAGATGGCCGTCGGAGGTCGTGGTCATAGCAGTATTTTGCACGACCATTGACTGGGCGATGACGAGTTCGCCAACCAGATCGATGAGGCTGTCGAGCTTGAGCGTATCGACACGGACGATTCCCGCGGTGCCGGCGGCAGCGTTCGCACGTGGCGGTGTTTTCTGGATTTCGCTTTTTGGTGGGATCGGCGTGGTAGGAGCTTGCACCGGAGCTGGCTGTTGGGTCGGTTCGTCCACGGCCAGCTCTGACTGCGACGAGGGGAAAGCGGGGAAGTCGAGGGCTTCGGGAGCGACAGCAGCTGGGACGATCTGAGCCGGTGGCATAGCCGCCGGCGTCGGTGCCGGGATAGGAACTGGTGCTGAAGCAGCGGCGGGGGCCGGTGCTCGTGGGGCTGCGGGCCGAGGAGCGGCTGGCGTGGTGGTGCGGCCTCCAGCCAGAAGACCCCGAACCTCGGCGATCAGCCGCGGAATTGGCAGGGCAATCGTGGCTGTCTCGCCTTTGCCGCCTAAAAGACTGACGAGTTCGTCCACGTAGCGTTTGAGAACGTCTTCGCCGGCGAGAATCACATCAAACGATTCACGGCTGAGCTGAAACGTACCCCGCCGCGCGGCGTCGAGGAGCGATTCCAGTTCATGGGTGAGCTGCTGGAGCACGACAAGATTCATTACCCCCACGTTGCCCTTAAACGTGTGGAAGGCGCGGAAGAGCGTGTTGATCGTGGCATCGTCAGTGGGCGTTGTCTCGAGAACGAGGATGCCCTGCTCGATATCTTGGAGCAGGTCTTGCGCCTCGGCGCAGAAGAGCTGCATGAGTTCGGTGTCGGCTTCGATGACCTTGATCGCGACCTGCTGGTCCTCGTAGTGCTGGGCCGCCGGGTGCTGGGCCGCCGGG
>JBAXUW010000183.1:0-6387 GCA_037129495.1 Planctomycetota bacterium
CCGCGAGTTCACGGAGAGCGCGGGCTGGTCGCCCGTGCCGTTCGGCGGCGTCGGCACAACAGCCCCCGCCCGCTAGGTTTCCGCCAGGAGAATGTCTATGCCATCGAAGGTGAGCCATGTGTCGTGGCTGGTCGCGTTGCTGCTGCCGGCCGTGCCGATCGGAAACGCCGCGGAGAGCGACTTCGTCGGCACTCGCGCCGACGAAGTCCGGCGGCTCACCGGCGCCGAGACGCGCATCGTCTGGATGCGGCACAAGCAATGGGAGACATACAAGGGCGGTCTCGACGGCGGACCCGGCTATTCGATCGTGGCGTTCGATACGGGAGGCAAAGGTGAGCGTGAATTGGTCCCCGAAGGTGAGATTTTCAATCCGCTCATTTCCCCGAGCGGCCGCCGGGTGGTCTACAGTGCGAAGACGGACGGGAAGCTGCAGATGCATTGCGTGGACTGGAACGGCGCAAACCGCCGTATCCTGGGCGAAGGCTTTGCGCAGTGGACGTGGCGCGACCCGGCTACGAGCATCGAATGGGTTTATGCGAGTAACGCGGGTGGCACCGACGCCGCTTTCGTCGATCGCTTCCAGCTCGACCAGCCCGAAACCAGGGAGAGTATCTACACGGGCCGCCTGGCGAACCGCTTCTCGCTTTCAGCCGACGGCACCCGCGCGGTGGGTGAGTTTCCGCATCCGGCCACCGGCATGTTCTACCCCCGCACAGGCCAGTTGGACCGCAAGGACTATCGAGACGGCTGCAACACCTACATGTCCCCCGACAACTCGTATTTCGTGACCATCATGGACAGCGGCCACGGTCTGGTGACGCTCTACAAGCCCGACGGCAGCAGCCGCGACGTCAGCGTGATCCCGCCCGGCCTCAAGCCGTTGAAGAACGGGGGCAACGGCTGCGTGTGGAATCCAAAATGGGCGTCCGATGCCCGCCATCTGGTGGTGGCCGGCCCATTCAAGAACCTCGGGTCCGACCGCGCTGACATCTGGCTGGGCCAGTTCGCCGACGATTTCAACTCGATCGCGAAATGGGTGCAGGTGACCGACAACGACGACATGGACGTCTATGCCTACGTCTGGGTCGATCCGGGACTGGGCCAGTATGCGGGCGAAGCGCCTTACACGCTGGCGGTGCGGTCGGATGTTACCGGCCTGGGAAACTGGAAATGGACATTTGGCGACGGCACGACGGGAACGGAGGGCAAGCACACCTACGGCAAGGCCGGCACCTACGCGATCACGGCCAGGCAGGGCGACCGTGTGCTCGAGGGAACGGTCCGCGTGACCGAGCGGGTGGCGCCGAAGTTGCGCAACGCGCTGGTGCTCGATGACCGGCGCGTGCTCCTCACGTGCAGCGAACCGATCCAGGTCGCGGCGGCCAAAGTGACGCTGGCAAGCGGCACGGCTGCCACGAAGCTGAGCCTCGACAGCGAAGGCAGCGGGATCATCGCCGAGTTTGCCGCTCCTCTGGCGGCGAAAGAAACCCTGACGGTGACGGGCGTGACCGACGGTGCCCAGGCGCCAAACGAGATGGCCGCGGTGCAGGCGCAGGTCGTCCGGCCCGACTGGCCGTCGAATCGGGCCGGACTGCGCTATCTGTGGCAGAAGGCGCGGACGCGCAATGTGATCTTCGACGAGCGGCTAGGGCTTCCGGTCGCCACCGCGATCACCGGTTTCTCCAATCATCAACTGTCGGTGCCGGCACGCTTCAATCGTTTCGGAGCCGCAGTGGCTGCGGGCGGTGGGTTCGTACTCAACCCCGGCGCCCCGGAACACATCTTCGAAGGCATCAAGCAGACGCACCAGTTCAGCTTCGAGATCGTGGTGGCGTCCGCTGACCTCGCGCAGACCAAGGGCGACGACGACAAACCCATCGCCATCGTTGACTGGGGCTTTGGCTGGCGGAACGGCATTTTCTGGCTCTTCCAGGAGAAAGACAAACTGCTGGTGGGCCTCTCCAAGTCGTGGGGCGATAATAAGCCGGAGGTGTTCGAGATGGCCACGCTGCCCGACGCCAAGCCCCACCACGTGATCGTGAGCCTCGCCTCCAAGCGGCTCGCGTTCTACCTGGACGGCAAGAAGGTGAAGGAGATCGATCCCTCGCCGGCGTCGTTCATCGAGGTGGGGGCGCCCGCGATTGCGCTTGCCGCCCACCACGCCGATCCGCACAAGAACATCTGGCGTGGCACGTTCGAATACCTCGCCATGTACAATCGCTTCATCGAAGAGCCCGAAGCGGCGAAGAACGCGGCGGCCGTGGCCGCGGACCTAGCCAAGCGCAAGGCCCTGCCGCGGATCGAACTGCAGGCCAAGCTCGTGGCGACGTCCACCCTGCCTCAGCCCGCTGCGATCGCCCCGTACCGCAACGTGCTGGTCGTGAACGAATACAGCGTGGAGAAGGTGCTCAAAGGCACCTATGCGCCGAAGACGATTCGCGTGACGCAGTGGGGGATGATCGACCTGAAACCGACCCCGCTGGCGGCGCAGGCGCTGGGCACAAGCGTCAAACTGGTGCTGGAAAAATTCGTCGATCACGACGAACTGGTACCCGAGCTGATTTCCGACACCCTCAAAGAAGATTTCGATTTGGATCTCTACACGGATGTGAATGTCGAATGAACGTGCGACACCCCAGGACGGCTGACGCCACCATCGAACAGCCCAGAGGAAAAACGCGATGAAAACGCAACGCTTTATGCAACCCGCCTGCCTGGCACTCCTGCTCGTCATGAGTGCCGGTGTGACGCAGGCCGCGGAGGGCATCGCCGGCCAGAAGCAGTTCATCCTTCGCGAGGGAGAGGCGACGTGGATTGGCCAGGCGAAGCCGCATGCACGGCACGGGGGGGAACCGGCGATGGCCATCGGCGCGAACGACGGTGCCTTGCGCGGCTTGATCCGCTTCGACCTGAGCACGCGCATGGCCAGTTACGACACGATCACGCAAGCCGTGCTCGAATTGACGCTGGCCGAGGTCAAGGGAACGTGGGGCAACGAAACCATCGAACTCTATCAGGTCAACGACGGCCGTTGGGGCGCCGCGAGCGCCACATGGGCCAGCGCCAACGATTCCGATATCATCATGCTGGGCAGCGGAGAACCGATCCGCACCGCCTGGAATCAGCCGGGATGCGAAGGCTGGTCGCGTGGCGCGAAGGTGTCCGAAGCGAAAGTCAGTTCCACGGACAAGGGGCAGACGATTCGCTTCACGATCACGGACGCCAAGTTCCTCGCGGCGCTGCGCAACCTGGCTCATCATCCCGATCCCCAGGCCAACGGCGGTTTTCAGCTCACCGCCCCGGGATTGGCGGCCAAACCCGGCGCTGCGGCGTTGTTCGCCACGTGGAAGGCGGCGCTCCCGCAGCGTCCAGTCCTGAAACTGGACGTGGCAGGATACGCGCCGCCGAAGACCGTGCTGCGCTATGAACTGGAGAAGGGCGGGCGGGTATCGATCGTCATCCACGCCCCGGACGGCAAACTCGTGCGCGAGCTCCTGCACGGGGTCGAGCGGAGCGCCGGCAAAAACGAAGAGGGCTGGGACGGCAAGGACGAGCAAGGCAACCTGCTGCCAGCGGGGGCGTACTCCTGGAAGCTCCTGCGGACGTCTGGATTGCAGGCGGAGTACCTGTTGACGCTCGGCACGAACCCGAAGACGCCGTGGGAAGTCTGGCCGGGCAACCACAATCCGGTGACCTCGGTGGCCGTGGACGAGAGCGGCCTGTACTTCGCCTCGGGAAGCAACGAAGGCCCTCCGATGATGGTGAAGCAGTCCCCTGACGAGAAGCTCCTGTGGAGCGCGCCGAACTTCGGCCCGTTCGGCGGTGCGCAGAGCCTGTGCGCCGATGGCGGGAAGATTTTCCTGATCGAAACCGGAAGCAAGCGGCCGAACCGCCTGGATGCGGCCACCGGCAAACGTGAGTCGACCCTCGACGCCATCCCGGCAGGGAACAACCCGCTGCTGCACATGGCTATGGCGGCCCGGAACGGACGTTTATTGGTGAGCTACTTCGATAAGAACCTCATCCGCTGGTTCGATTTCGAGGGTAAGCCGTTGGGCGAGTCCGCGGTTGCCGAACCCGCAGGCGTGGTGTTGCTGAAGAACGGCGACGCGTTGGTCATCTCGCAAGGCGCGGTGGTCCGCGTGGCGCTGGGCGGCAACAAACCCGCGCCGCTGATCGAGGCCACGCTGCTGACGGCTCCGTGGCGCCTGGATGTGGCGGCCAATGGCGATATCCTGGTGGCCGAGTCGGACGAGATGCGCCGCTGGGCCCAGCGCGAACTGAAGCAGCCGGAATCCACGTTCCCGGCAGACAAAGGCCGGCAGGTGAAACGGTTCGGTGCCGATGGCAAGCTCAAGGCCGCCTATGGACGTCCAGGGGGCCGTGCATGGTACGGCCCATACAAACCCGAAGATGGCTTCGGCAAGCTGTTGGACATCACCGCCACGCGTGACGGCGGCTTCCTGGCCGTGGATCTTCAGAACCCAAACCGGACCGTGGCCTATGACGCCAAGGGCACGATCCAGAGGGAATGGTACGGCGGACAAACCTATGGGCCGAATGCCGATGTCGACCCGGAGGATCCGTCCCTGGTCTACATGTCCTATGGCTGGGGCGGCATCGTCCGTTACAAAGTCGATTACGCCAAGAGAACCTGGAAGGTCGATGCGGTGTTTGACACCGACGCGCCGATGTGGCGGGCCAACGGTTCCAACGACCACCTCTTCCTGCGGCGTCGGGAAGGCAAGCTGCTGATGATGAGCAATATCACCCCGGAGGTGTTCGAACTCGACGAAAAGAACGGCACACTCAAACCGATGAGCGTGCTCAGCTTCCCGGCCGGCGGCGGGCCCAATCCGCCGGAAACGATCCTGAAGCAGATGAAACCCGACGGGAACTGGAAACAGTACGTCTACTCCTGGGTCGATACGAACGGCAACGGCCAACCGGAAGACGACGAGTTCACCTTCCCCGGCGGTAATTTCGGCGCCGGCGGCATGTATGTCGACAACGACTTTAACTACTACCTGGCGCTGTCAGGTAATCTTCGTCAATGGCTCAAACTGAACGTCGGCTATGTCCGGCTGGCGCCCCAGGGATTCACGAAGCACGGTGCGCCGATCTACGATAACACGAAGCAGGAGCGACTGGGCGAGCCGCCCATGGACGAGTACGGCTTCGGCCAGTACGAGGATGTCGCCATCTGGCGGGACGCCGACGGCAGCGTCTACTGCATCTACAACACGAACAACGACAAGAAATTCGGCCAGGGCTTCTGGTCGCCACGCACCGGCGGCAACCGCGTGGCCCGGTGGAATGCGGCTGGCAAGCTGCAGTGGGTCGTGGGGCGACATAGCGCCACCGGCGGTGCCGCGCCGGGCGAGGGCCGCTACTTCTGGCGCATCATGGGAACAACCCATGATTGTATCGTCGTCGGCGACATGGAGAACAGCCTGCAACACGTCTGGGATCGCGACGGGCTCTGGGTCGGCAGGCTGCTGGAATCCCCGCTGCTGACGAAAGGGGTGCCGCCCGAGGCCTTTCAGGTGTGCGGCGAGCAATTCGGCGGTTCGCTCTACACCAACCCCAAGACCGGTGAAGTCCTCTTCTTTGGCTCCGGCCTGAACAACGTCCCGGTCTTCCGGATCACCGGCTGGGACGGCTGGACCCGAAAGGTCGGAACCGTGGAGATCAAGCCATGAGCCCCACAGCCCAGCGTAAAGGATAGCCCGGCCAATGGCACTTCCGTAACGCTTTCCCGGCTGATGAGCGACTCGTGAGCCGCCTGGGAAGCCGCCCGTGCTTCCGGGTGTGGATGCCGGTTGACGTTCTCCCCGTTTCTTGATCCATCCGGGATGTTAGGTTTTTTAACCTTGTCATCACCAGAAAGGGTGGGTTTCTTGGATGGGAAAGAAGCACTTCACAGAAGAGCAGATTGCGTTCGCCCTGCGGCTCGGCCGCCCGATCGAGTGGAACGCCGCCGGCCGCCGCGCGACCGGCCTCCCCGAGGCCGACCGGCTCATCGATCCGCCCCCCCTCGACGACGAAATTCCTCCGCACGGCGTGAGCCGCCGCTCGGTCTCTTCGAGGAAGATCCTCGATTCTTTTCAGGCTCAGTTCCATGCGGCTCCTTACCATTCGTCAGTTCTGAACGGGGAGGCGGGCAGGCCCTCGTGATTGTAGAGGTTGCAGCCTTCGGGGTTTTGCGCGAAGGCGTAGCGGACTGCCACCGGTTTCGGCACCTCGGGGCTGGAGCAGAGAACGGTTTCCCCGTCGATGACGGCATTGGCCCACCCCCATTTCTTGTCCTCACCGGCGATGGCGAAGCGCTTGAGTTTGCCCTGCGGTTCCTTGACGATCGGCTCGTAATCCTTCTTGGTGGCAACG
>JBAXUW010000184.1:0-6381 GCA_037129495.1 Planctomycetota bacterium
CCACGCCGCATTCCTGCAGGATGCCGGAGAGCACGCGGCGGTCGTTGACGCGGATTGTAAAGCCGCCGACGCCGATCGCGGCGAGGAGATCGTGGACGACGAGTAGCGTCTCGAGATCCGTGACGGGGCTCGTGGTGCCGATCGTGTCGAAATCGCACTGCATAAACTCGCGATACCGACCGCGCTGCGTGTTTTCACCGCGCCACACCGGCGCCATGTGGTACCGCTTAAACGGGGTGCCAAGCAGACCGATGTGCTGGGCGGCGAATCTCGCAAAGGGGACGGTGAGATCAAACCGCAGCCCCACATCCCTGCCGCCATGGTCCTTAAAGCGATAGAGCTGTTTGTCGGTCTCCTCGCTTCCCTTGCCAGTGAGGATCTCGAGGTATTCAAGCGCTGGTGTATCGATCGGCGCGAAGCCGTACGACCGGTAGACGCGACGGGCGACGTCGAGCACCTGCTCACGGGCCAGCGCCTGCGCCGGCAAATGATCGCGGAAGCCCTTGAGTGTACGAGGTTCAATCACCGGCCAAAGCTCCTACAGGATCGGCAGGAGGGCAGGCTTTTTGCTACGGATCGATTGCTGGCGGTTCTTCTTCTTGCGGCCGTCGCCGATCTCCAGGCCGCCCGGACCGAGCACCGCGTCCATGTATTCCTCGACCTGCTCGGCCGTCTCAAAATACTGGTCATAGACCCAGTCATCTTCATACTCGCAGTCTTTGGTCGTGTATTCACGACAGATCTGCGGACGCGTCTCGTAGATGCCACAGCGGTGGTCGTCTTGCAGGTGCTTGCAGACAGTGTGCACACAGACATACCAGTCGCCTTCCTCTGTAAAGACACTGGCATGGTCGTGGAGCAAAAACCAACGAATATATTCGAATTCCTCGCGAGTGGTCGGCGTCTCCAACGGCAGCGCGAAATAGCGGCAGCATTTCGCCGTGCAGTATTCGCAGAGCACTTTGTCCTTGGCGACGGTATCCCGATGGGGCTTGGCGGGCATTCTCGGCAGGACGACATCGGCGATCGACATGGCAGGTTCTCCAAAACGTTCTCTCAGACCGCCGCGGCCACGGCGGCTTCACACTATACACACTCGCCGCCAGCAGTTTGTCGTATACTCCGCTGGCTTTTTTGAACGGGCTTTTGCAACGAGTCGAGTGGAGGGAGTCGAGCCGTGCCGAAATGCTGGCGGATCCTGCCGCACGACCGCCTCTTGGTGGAATCGATCGAACGCTCAGCCGGCGTTTCCGCCGTGGCGGCCCGGCTGCTCGCCGCGCGGGGCCTCACCGAAGCCGCGGCCGTGAACTCGTTTCTCGGCGGCACGATGGCCGACCTCCGCGACCCCGACCTGCTGCCGGGGATTCCGGCGGCGGCCGACCGCCTGCTGGCAGCGGCGCGGGCGGGCCGACCGATCGTGGTCTACGGCGACTACGACGCCGACGGCATGTGCTCCACCGCGATCCTCATGGGCTGCCTAGAAGCGATCGATGCCCAAGTGAGCTGGTATGTACCCGACCGGTTTGACGAGGGCTACGGTCTCAATGCGGAAGCGCTTGAGACACTCGCCTCGCGGGGCACGCAGGTGGTCGTCACGGTCGACTGTGGCATCGCCAGCGTGGCCGAGGCTCGCCGCGCCCGCGAACTCGGGCTCGAACTGATCATCACCGACCATCACAACTTCGCCGACTCACTCCCCGATGCTGACGTGCTCGTGCACCCGCGGCTGCCGGGCACAACCTATCCCTTCGGCGAACTCTGCGGAGCTGGCGTGGCCTTCAAACTCGCCTGGGCGATCGCCACGCGGGCCTGCGGCGCAAAACAGGTCACGCCGCGACTGCGAGAGATGCTGCTGAGGTCAATCGGCTTGGCGGCGCTCGGCACGATTGCTGATGTCGTGCCGCTGCTCGACGAAAACAGAATCTACGTGAAGCATGGCCTAGAATGCCTGCGGAAGCGGGGCGGCGCCGGGATCACCCGGCTGCTCGAACTGGCGAAGCTTCATGAAAAGTCGCAGCTCGACAGTGAAGACATCGCTTTCCGGCTGGCACCGCGGCTCAACGCAGCCGGTCGGTTTGGCCAGGCAGCCTGCGGCATCGAGCTGCTCACTACGCCGAGCGACACGCGGGCTGTGCAGCTGGCCGACTACATCCACGAGCTCAACGCCCGCCGTGAGACAGAGGAGCGGAGCATCCAACTCGCCGCGACAAAGCAGGCGAAGGAGCAGTTTGATACTGACGCCGATCCGGCAGTTGTGCTGGCCGAATGCGGCTGGCATGCGGGCGTCATCGGGATCGTGGCCGGACGGCTCGCCGATCGCTGGCATCGACCGATCGTGATGATCGCGCGCGACGAGCATCAGGGCCGGCCCGCGATCGGCAGCGTGCGGAGCGTGCCCGGCTTCGACGTGCACGAGGCGCTTATGGCCTGCCGCGAGTATCTGCTCACCTGCGGGGGTCATGCAGCAGCGGCGGGCCTGCGGATCGAAGATGGGAAGATCGACGCCTTCCGCACGGCATTTTTAGCGGCTGTGGCCGAACGCATGCCGCAGAGCCTGCGGCTGCCGCAGATCACGCTCGACGGCGAGACGACGCTCGCCGGCCTCACGCTCGACACAGTGCAGCAGTTGGAAAAGCTTGCCCCCTTCGGTCAGGGCAACCGGCGGCCGATCCTCTGCGCAGCGGGCGTCCGTCTCGCGGAGCCGCCGCGGACGATCGGCGGCGGGGCCCGTCATCTGTCGATGAATCTCACGCAGCACGGCGTTAAGGTCCGAGGCATCGCGTTTGGCGCCGCCGAGTGGCTCGCGCATCTGCCACCGCCAGGCCAGCCGTTTCACATCGCGTTTAAGCCGAAGATCAACGAGTTTCGCGGCCGCCGCACGGCCGAGATGGAGATCATCGACTGGCGTCCCGACGGCATCGACATCGGCGTCCAACTGCCAGTAGCCGTTTCATAAATTGCCTTGGGACCCAGCGTAACGTGTGATATCCTGAGGCGGGTATTCAGGGCACCCGTCCGAGACTTACTCTCCCCACCTCACAGTGATCCAGAAACTCTTCACGTATCGAAGAGCGGGTTTTGCAAGGGCTTGAGACTCAACGATCGCACGATATGACACCGCCCTCCGCAGGCTCTCAGGGTAAGCCCATGGAGAGAATTCTCGGAACATCCCCCATGAAGATTTTCATGGGGGCTCGAAAAGTTCGGCCGACACACTCTCGGAGGGCAATTCTCTTCACCCTCCTTGCCTGCCTGACTTCTGCAGCCCGCGGTGACGACTGGCCGCAGTGGATGGGGCCCACGCGCGATGGGGTCTGGCGGGAGACCGGGATCGTCAAGTCGATTCCCGCAGCGGGCCTGCCCGTGAAGTGGCAGATCGATGTGCAGGGGGGCTACTCCGGGCCCGCGGTCGCCAATGGCCGCGTTTATTTAATGGACTACGACCGCCGCGAGGGCGCTGTCGCCAACGCGCCGAACCAGCGGACCACGCTCGCCGGCCGCGAGCGGGTGCTCTGCCTCGACGAACGCACGGGCACACTCCTCTGGAAGCATGAATACGAATGCCCCTACGCGATCTCCTATGCCTCGGGGCCGCGGTGCACGCCGACGGTCGCCGACGGCAAGGTCTATACGCTCGGCGCCGAAGGCAACCTCTTCTGCCTCGACGCGGCCACGGGCAAGGTCGTCTGGTCGAAGAACTTTCAAACAGACTATGCCGCTCCGACGCCGCTCTGGGGCTTCTGTGGCCATCCGCTTGTCGATGGTGATCGGCTTTTTTGCCTCGTGGGAGGCGCGGGGAGCGTGGCGGTGGCCTTCGACAAGAACACAGGCCGCGAACTCTGGCGAGCCCTGTCGGCGAGTGAGTCGGGCTACTGCCCGCCGTCGATCATCGAGTCGGCTGGCGTCCGGCAGCTTGTGATCTGGGATGCCGACAATCTTAACGCACTCAACCCGGCAACCGGCACACTGCTCTGGTCGCAGCCGCTCAAGCCCGCCTATGGCATGTCGATCATGGCGCCCCGGGTGGCGATAGTGAAGCAGGGGCAGGTGCTCTTTGCCAGTGGCATCGGCCGCGTCGGCGCGCTCTATACGCTCGCCGCTGATACACCTGCCGCGAGCGTGGCCTGGCGGGGCGATCCGAAGTCGGCGGTTTACTGTGCCAACAGCACGCCCTTCATCAGCGGTGAGACCCTCTACGGCTGCGACTGCGAGACGGGCTTTTTGACGGCGGTCGACCTCGCCACGGGCAAACGGCTCTGGGAAACTGGCGTGCCGACGCTGGGAGACCGTCGCGGACGGCATGGCACGGCATTCCTTGTGCGGCAGGGCGATGCTCCCGGCAGCGACCGCACCTGGCTCTTGAGCGAGACGGGCGACTTGATCCTCGCGCGGCTGACGCCGGCGGCCTACGAGGAGTTGGGGCGAACGCATCTCCTCGACCCCACCGGTGAGTGTTTTGGTCGCGACGTGGTCTGGAGCCATCCGGCGTTTGCCAACCGCTGCGTTTTCGTACGCAACGATCGCGAACTCCTCTGCGTCTCGCTGGCGGCAGCGGAAGAGGCGAAATAGCGGCGGCCCAGCCACTGCTTTCCGAGGCCAGTCGTCCCACCGCCACGGTTTTCAGGCCCGACCAGCGGCGGCGTTGTCCTGCGAGGCCGCAGCGGGTAATCTTTAATTCTCTCCATCGTGCAGATAAACAACTGGTTTTTCGCACACATCGGGGCGTAGCTCAGCCTGGTAGAGCGCTACGTTCGGGACGTAGAGGTCGCATGTTCGAATCATGTCGCCCCGACTGACGGTTTCGATGCTGGATTGCAGAGCAGTTCGCTACCTGCCGAAGTTCGGCAGCGCCTTCGGGAAGCACCACAAACGGTGAATCACCGTTTCTCCGTTTAGCTTCTCGGAGGTACTAAAAATGGGACGTCGCCCAAAGCATCTACATCCGCAACCAAAGTTGCACGCCCGTAACCGCCTCAACCGGGCCAGCATTCGGATGGAAATTACACCAACCTGACTCTATTGTTTTTCGCTTCATGCTGCGCTGCCTTCAGGTTGTTGCTGTTCATTGACTCCGCAGCATGAGACGGGCTCGCCGAGCGACGTCGGCAAGCCTCGCCTCCGCTCTGTGCCTAGAAGTCGGACGGGACTTTCTCGAACTCACGCCCCTCGGTTTTCACTCCAGCGGGAAGCCTGATCTGCCGCCAGACAAGCTTTCCGTCCGGGCGAAGAATCACGCCGAAGAAACGCTCCCCGTCGTTCGCTGCCGCGATCAGTTGGTCCTCGCCCATGGACCACGTGAATTCCAAGAGCGGCTTGTCAGGGCCCCCTGCCTTGAGTGCTGTTGTACGCACGATCGCCGCCGTGGCCCTGCTATGGCGCACTTCTGCTCACTGGGGGCTCGACAAGGCGGGCCCTCCACCCATAATGACGTCGAAGGTATCCGTCTTGAGTTCGACGACCCACGCGGCCGTCGGCACCAACCTGCAAGCGAAGGTGGTTACGGTCTCCCAGCAATGGGGGCCGAGGATACGCATCGGCAACGTTTTCCGATGAAAAGCTGTGTCCCACCGGAGTCAATCACATGCCACGTGGTTTTCTTTCCCTTCGGATCACCAGCTCCTCTCCATCTCACCACCTGTATGTCAACGCCGGTGGGCGTGCTGTTGGCAACTACTGGGTGGCCTTCACGCTCCATTTCGGTGGCCGCAAACGGCGTATCAGGCGGTCCCTTGGCACAAAGTCTCTGGCCGAAGCAGTGCGTCTCCGAGTTGAACTGTTCGCCCGCATCAATGCGGAAGGCGAAGACGTTCCGGTGCGTTCTTACAAGGGCTTCGACGAATTCAGAAACGCGGTCGAAGTCGAAAGAAAGCGGACGTGAGGACGCCGCCACTTTTACCCCAAGTCCTCATCAATTCTTTTCACCACCCACAGGAACATCCGATGGACAGAAGCTTCACGAAATACGGCCAAGAGCGTTTTTGCTTTCTCAGAAGAGCGGACAGTCTTTTTGCGACAGGCGAGGCAGAGCGTGACAAAGGCTGGCACCGTCAGGCAGGAAGACGTTTTGAATTTACGGCTGAACTCTATCGGCGGGCCTTACTCAGCCTGATGGCCCGAAAGAGCCGGTCCGAGTCGACATCCCGACGGAGGGCACCCTGCTTGGAGCTTTCCGGGCATTTCGGGTCTTCGCGGAGAAGCTGGCGGCAAGCCATGGGCAGACGCTGGACCCGAAGTGGTATCTGGATGGTCCGGAGGATCGACCGGAACTGTACGATTTCTCGGAGCCGTCGGAGCCGCCGGACAACCGGACTTAAGCGGGGCTAATGCTGGCCCGGGCGAGGAAGGCAGAAGATTTGTCGAGGCTCCGCGATAGGTCCGTGA
>JBAXUW010000185.1:0-6342 GCA_037129495.1 Planctomycetota bacterium
GGGAGCAGTGATGAGCGGCGTAGCGCTTCCGGGCGTCGTGCCGCGGACTTCTTTCGTGGCCGAAAGTGTCACGTCGCGTTGGGAGGAGACTGGGCTGTCGATGAAAAGATCGAAGGCGGTGGCTGAGAGTGTCACGTCGGCATCGTCACCCAGTCCTTGTGGCAAGATCGGGCCGCTGATGGTGAGTTTGGGAGCCTCGAATGTGATCGAGCCATCGATGGTGGAGGCCCCCTCAACGATTAGGTCGGCCTTTGACACGAAGTTGATGTTTCCGGCATCGGTCCGGCTCACCGCGACCACCTGATAAGTTCCCAGACCGGCGGGCGGCACGTCCACCTTGCCGAACTGGCTCGTGAGGTCGAGTCGGGCCGCGGCGGGGGTTTGAGTTCCAAGTGCGATCGTCGGAACGCTGTTCGGGGTGGAGATCAGCAGTTGGTCGGCCGCAACGACGTTGGCAGAGCCCTTGAATGCCAGTTGCCCTGCGTTGCTCAGCAGCGCGATATCGCCGACCCCGGCAACGCCGCCCGCATTCAGGCGGCCGTCGATGGTGATCACCGCGCCGGTCGCATCGGCGGTGGCTGTGATGCTGCCCGAGGACGCGCTGATGTTGCCGCTGTTGAGCCGGGCCTTTGTCACGGCCACACTGCCATTGATGGACGAAAGGTCGATGTTGCCGACAGTGGACGTGATCGACTCGGCCACCACGTCACCGTAGAGAGAGGTCAACGACACGGTGCCGGCCGTGTCGGCCGTGCCGGTCGCCGCGACGGAGATCGCTGTGACCGTACCATCGGCGGCGATGGAGATGCCGCCAGCCGTCGTGGTCCGGACGTTTTGCAACTCGAGCGAAGTATTGTTCGTGACGACAATCGGCCCGGGGGCCGAGGCGGAAAGCCGGCCGAAACTCGTCGACGCGCTGATCGAACTGGCCGCAGCGTTGGCCGTGCCCGCCGTGAGAAGGGCGGTAGCACCCTGGAGCAGCGAGGAGCCGCCGATGGTGGTGGCCGACGTGATAGCCAAGCTGCCACCGAAGGGAATGAAGACCACAAAATCGGTGTCCACGACCACGGCCGAGTTTTTCACGAATGACAGGGCGGTCAAAGACCCAGACAATGTGGCGTTTTGCGAGAGCCGCAGGGAGGTTCCATTGGATCCGAGCGATGCGATCGTCGTGCCGCCGGGGATGCCGGCTCCCGTGACGAGCATGCCGACGGAGAGTCCCGCTGTGGAGACGAGGTTGGAAATGTTGGCGTTATTAGCTGTCGTCGTGCCGAGCAACTGCGAGGAGTCGTTGAACTGCCACGCCGTGTTTCGGCCCTGCGTGCCGTCGGTGACGTAGACGGCCGTGCTGCGGGGCAATTCTTCCGCGGCGTTGGCATCGTCGGCCCTGACCCAGTCGCCGTCAGCCGCGATGTACACGCCGTTCTCGCTAGCGTTGAGCTGGTTCTTGACGAGCACTCGCTTGGCGGCCGTGAGCAACACGCCATCGACCGTTTGCAGGCCGTTCAGGGGAATGTTGACGGTGGTGGCCACCATGGCGTCGACGAGCGTGCGTGCCGGCGCCCACACGGTGCTGCCGGACGGCGTATTGAAGAAGTTGACGAACGTGAGCGGGCTGGTGCCGACCTGAATCACGTCCGTCTTCAAGGCGAATCCCTTGCCACCATTTACCGGAACATTAACGCCGCCGACAAGCGTTTGAATGAACACGAACGATCCGGCCGTCAGTTCAGCCGATGTGTCGGCATCGCTGGCTCTCTGCCACGCTCCGGCACCAACGACATAGATTCCGTTTTGGGCTGTGTTCACCTGGTCCTTGACGAGCACCCGGTCGCCGGCAACGAGCGGGACGTCATCAATGTCTTCGAGACCGCTAAGCGCGATCGAGACCGTCGTGGCAGCCTTGACCTCGTCGTACGTGCGGGTGGCGGACACCGGGGCGAATTGGATGCCGGTCTGGCCGAGGACCAGCGCGGAGGATTGAGGAGCGTCCAGCCACCCGTCTGGGAGCCGCCGCTGACGAAGACTACGAAGCCCGGCAACAGATCAAAAGAGCTGTCGGCATCGGAGGCTCGTGTCAGCGAACCGGCGCCGCCGCCTCCGGCCTCATTAAACACATAAATGCCGTTCTCTGCAGATGTGGTCTGGTTCTTGAGGAGCACGCGATCGCCGGTGGCGAGATTGATGTCGTCCAGCGTCGTCGTGCCTGTCAGGGCGACGTTCTGGATGGACGCGACACGCACGGTCTGCTTCACGGCCCCACCGGCCCGCGTCTGTGCGTTGGCCGTGGTGCTGCCTGTTCGCGAGACGAGGCTGACGTTGCGGGCTCCGCCAGCGGTCACACTGCTTCCCAGTGACAGAGCCGGTGCATCGAGGGTGACGGTACCATTGGCGGTGGCGATGTCGCCAGCGATCGCGAGCTGGCCAGTTGAGGCCAGCGTGATGTCGCCTGAGGTGCGGATAGCGCTGCCAAGAACCGTCATGTCGCCGCCGGCCTTGAGTGAGATCGGGCCACTCGAGGCCGCGACGGCATCGACCGTCAGCGCGTTTTGCTCATCGATGGCGACGGTGTAGCGGTAGGGAACGGCGGCGGCATTGACGCCCGCGTCGAACCGGAAATTCGACACATTGGTTTTTAGGTCGATGCTGCCGCCGGCGGGCTGGCCAAGTGTCATCGCCACCGTGTTGCCCGAGATCAGACCGGTGGCGATACTCGAGGCCGACGCCTTCGTCATGAAGTCGTATTGGTTGGTTGAGCCAGCAGCGCGGAGCAGGTAGGTCTGCGTGGGAGCCGAGACCGCTCCTGCGAAATAGATGTTGGAATATTGAGCATCGATGATCATCGGGCCGGAAGCGGTGATACTGCCGGCGGTGCCCACCTTCATCTGGCCGGCCTCCGTGGCGGTGCCCTTGAGGTCGATGCCCACGTTGACGGCAGTCAGGCTGGCATCGATCGACAGGTTGCTGAGATTTGGCGCGCGGGAGTTGAACCGGCTTGAGGTCGAAATAGCAGATGAAACCCTCACGTCGTCGGCGTTGAGGACGATCTGGCCGGCTGCCCCATAGGAGCCGCCGAAGTTCCGGTACGATGCGGGGTCGCGATCGGCGCCATCAGTCCCGCCCCCGATCGTGCCCTGCGTGGCCTGCCATGGGGTGCCGATCGAGATCTGCGATCCGAGTGGGTTAAGCTGGACCAGCAACCGCTGGGTCGGAGTCACGGAAGACGCAAACGCTGTGAATGACAGTGGCCCGGTCTCCAAAGGTAAACCTGCTGCCGAATGCACATACACGGTGGTGTTGGTGTAGTTCGTGCCGGCAATGGGTACGAGGAATGGCAACTGGCGGGCGTTATTAAACGCGGGATTGTCCGCGACGAGGAAGAAACTGCCGCCGTCCGTGGCCGCCTGCAGGTAGGCATTCGTCCCGTTTCCTTCGGTGTTGCCCGCGGGCAGGGGGCCAGCCCCGTTCACGATGTCGTCGATCTGGATTTCCCAGGCGATCGTTGCCGGACCCGTCGTCAGAATTTTCTGGGTCACCGTCAGCGCAAGCGCCAACCGTGGCTCAAGTGGCTGGAACGACAGAGCAGCAACCCCGTGCCGGGCGACCGTTTTCCGCGGCCGCGAGGAGCGGTTTTTGCCTGTGTTTCGCGACCGTGCAGTTGAAAACAGGCTGGCAAGAGCAGTGAGCATCGGAAGGCGTCCCTAAACGGATGACTGAGGGGGCTGGAGAATCTGGGATGGGGTTCCGAATCGCGCGGATCACAACCCCAAGGGTCGAGTTAAATATAGATTCAACTACGGAGCAAGCTTTCGGTTGTTCACTTATTGAACGGTTTTCATGCGAATTTGTTCCGAAGATGCCGGCGGTGCCGGGGAATCATGGTGCCCAGAAACGGCAAAACCCCTGCTGACCGGATATTCGGCCAGCAGGGGTGAGCGTTTTACGATGACGAGCCGGACTAGCGACAGGATTGACTCTGGGGCACTCTGGAGCACTCTGGAGCACTCTGGGGGCGGTGACTACCAACGACCTTCGAGGCCCAGCGATAGCCCCTGGAGTACCACGTTGCCGTTGGTGGTCAGCGAGCCGAGAGCCGGGAGGGCCTGGGTCAGCGTCTGGCCCGACAGCTGGTTAGACGGTTGGGCGAGCGACGTCAGCCAGAGGCCGAAATATCCAAACCGGAAATCAAGGTTGCGGTTGATCGATACCACACCCGTCATCCCCAGTTCTCCCACGAAGGCACAGGTGGCCGGCGAACGGCCGACGTTTACGGCACTCGTGTGATACGGCACGCCGCCCTGAAGCTGTTGGATGGCCGACGACTGGCTGGCACTATTGTAATAGGCTCCGGCCTTGACGAGCCCCTCCAAGTGGAAGTGCTTCGAGGGCGCCCAGAGGAGCGTATCGAGGCCAATCTGGCCACCGTAAAGGTTGTTGAAGGTGTTTGTGTTGTAGAGATCTTGGCCGGCATTAGCCGGATCGTTGATGGCGTATGCGTCAGTGATCGAGAGGCTCTCCTGCCAGTTGAGCCAGCGGAAGCCGGCCAGAAACTGACTGCAAGGACCAAGCGCCCAGCGGCGATTGAGTTCGGCACTCTGCAGCGACGAGGTCAGGCGAGCGGACGCCGTGTCGAGGTTGTTGATCGGGGGCGAATCATTGCCATAGATGCCTGGAGGGGCGGTGAGGTAACCGCCTGCGGTCGGAATCAAAGACTTGTCGGCGACAAAGCCGCCCGAATAGATGTAGGTTCCTTCCCACGACTTGCGGCACTTATCCCCATGGAAGATCGAGAGCCGCGGGCCAACAGCGGCGATGCTCTCGAGTTGGTTGGCGTTTAAGGCGGTGCCCGCGGTGGCAACGTTGAACGTGTAGAGCGGGCGGTTCGACGGGGCATTCCGCGACAGGATCAGGGCGTCGACCCGGCCAGTCCAGCCGCCGTCGCTTTCGAGCTGACGGCATAGGCACCAGAGCTTCTGAAACAGGCCGGCGGGCTCGCAGTTGGCGTTGTAACTCCAAACCGGTTCTTCACACCCGCCTGACTGGCAATGCGGGCAGCCGCCGCTGGAGTTTGTGTAGCAGCCGTCGGTCCCGCACTGGAGTTGTCCTGGCTCGCCGTCGCCGTCGCCGCCTTGATAGCCATTGGCGTAGGTGTCGTAGTTGGTGCCGGCCTCTGAGCCAGTGGGGTAGCCGTCGGAGGCTTCAGGGCCGCTGATAATCAGGCCCTCGGTTTGGACGTCGCTGTCGAACGGCTCGGCCACAGGAGAGCCGATAGGAATCTGCTCAACTGGAATGTCCTGCTCAGACTGCTTGCGGCTGGAGACGCCCTTCATGGGGTTGGTGTTGGGCTGAACAAGCACCGAAGGCGGGCCGTTGTTTTCCCAACTGCCTGGGGCCGCCTGGACAGGCTGGGCAGTCATGCTGCCCGCCAACGCGAGGGCTACAAGTGTTATCTTCCTGAGCTTAAGGAATCCGGGGAGAGTCCGGATTGCAAGGGTTCGAACCGCCATCGTTACTGCCTCCGAGGAAAATACCGTCACGACCGGTTGGATCGGTCATGACGGTCGTCCGCCGGGAGGGTCCTGCCGCGGATTCGCGTCAGGTAAGATAGGCAGGTTGTGCCGGGGCTGGTTGGGAGTGCGAATAGACGGGTTTGGCAGAATCTTGAGTGTAGAGAGGCCCTGGCTTTTGGTGGCCCTTATGGGGAGTAGGAGTAGGCCTGCTCCTACTTAAAGTCGCGCCACCGCCTGTAAGCGATGCACCCCGCAGCGAGACGCTCCACCCCGAGATTCTCTCTCTGGAAGTGGTGCCGTTGAAGGGGGGGGCAGGTCAAAGCCCATGAGGGCGGTCGCACGCCACCCACATGCGATCGGCGTCAAAGTCACCCGCAGATTTTCTAGGCTGCCCAGCCTCCGCGACCGGCATTTGAGGAGAGTTGATCACGACCCCTACCAGCGGAAGACGATCCCAGAGGCGTTCGGATTTTTCCGGTTATCTGGGTTTTTTGGGAATTCGCTGCAATGAATGCTTTCACACGACGCATCGGCTGGACGCTTGTCACGAGCGCTGCCTGCATTACGCCCTATTGCGTGGCTCCCGCGGCACCGTTTGTCAGTCGCGCCGACGCACCCAGCCAGCCGACTACTCCGGCCGCTTCCGAGGCCACCCTTTCGGCCCGTGCCACGCCCGCCGCACCGACTCCGCCCCTCCCGTCGACCCCGCTCGCCCTGCGTAGCCCGCTGGCTGTCGCGACACCGGCGGCTATTCCTGCTTCCGCAGCCAAGACACCCTCAGTCTGGCAGCCGTGGCAGTCGATCAGCAGTGTCTTCAGCCCCCCGCTCACAG
>JBAXUW010000186.1:0-6328 GCA_037129495.1 Planctomycetota bacterium
ACCGAGGCACGAGTCGCTGAGCTGGCTGAGGGGCAGCAACGCCTTACTGACGCACAGAAGGAAACGATGATTGCACTGCAGCGGCTGACGATCCGTTCTGATGCCGTTGTCGGCCGCACGTTTGAGCTGCAGTTTCGAGACCGCCTCACGGCCTATCTCGGCCGCTTCCTTCGCCGCGGAAAACTGATCGCCAATGATGAACTACTGGAGACGATCGAGCCGCACGTCGATGAGCGTGAGATTGACGAAGTTCTCCGCGCGGATGCGATCGCGAAAGGGCTCGTGGATGGGAAGGCAGCCTATGTGGTCGTCGAAGTCTCCTCGACAGGCGACGTGGAAGATATTGTGCGAGCCGAACGGCGTGCCAAAATCCTCCGCAAGGCGGGCCTCGACTCGATTCCGCTCGTGGCCTGCGATGCCATTTCGCCCGAGTCGCTCGCGTTCGCAAAACTGACGTGTGTGCGAGTGTGGTGCAACGGCAGCATGGTTGAGGCCGCTGCATAGCGGCACCGCAGGGGGAAAGGGCGTTGACGCCGGTTTTGCCGGCCGGTAGCCTATTGAAATGCTTTGTACGGACAAACAACGGCAGCTTGCGGTCTGGCTCGCACTCTGTCCTGTAGTCTGGGCAGGAATCCTCGCCCGTGGGCCCGCAACGGCGGTGCTGGCAGCCCCGGCTCTAGCCACCGAACCGCCCGCGGCCGCCGCTCGCAATGTTTTATTTGCTCCGTCAGTTCTGGAGGCTCCCGAGTGGACCGCCGAATTCGTCCAGGGGGTTCTTGCCGACGCCCGCGCCAGCGGCGACGCCCGCCGCGGGGCCGGAGTGTTTAACGTTGCCACGAGCGGCTGTACGGCGTGCCACAAGGTCGGCGGGGCTGCTGGCGGTGCAGTCGGGCCTGAACTCACCACCATCGCCAAGTGCCTCACGGCCGAAGAGATCGTCGAGTCGCTCTATTGGCCCGCGCGGGCCGTTAAGCCGGAGTACCGCGGCTCTGCGTTTACGCTAGCCGACGGCCGCGTGCTCCAGGGCATCATCAAGGAGGAGACGGCCGGGGCCCTCACGCTCGTTGATGCCACTGGCAAAAGACACCAGATCGCCGCTGCCGATATCGAAGAGCGGACCGACGTCGGCTCGCTGATGCCAGCCAACGTGTTCACGTCGCTCCCCGCGGACCAGCAGCGCGACCTCGTCCGGTATCTCCTCGAACTCGGCCGCACACCGGGGCTCGAAGCTCTCTCGCACCGGCCGGAACCGTTCGACGTGCGGCCAGCGCCGCTCCGGCCCGCCGAGTGGCCAAACCGCGACCTGTGGGTCAACAAAAACCGCCTCTACGATCCCTACACGAAGCAGGCGATGCAGTTCCGCGGCCGCGATCCAATGCCGCTCTTGCTTCCCGCCTGGCCGGGCCTCGACGGCGGCCAGGGCGGCCACTGGGGCTCGATTCCGTGGTCAACCTGGGACGACCAGCGGCATGGAAAAAGCGACGTCGGATCGATGCAGGCCTGGCCGCTGACGGTATCCGGCCGCACGATTCAGCGGGCCGTGAACTTGCGGCTCGGCGACGACGGCGAACTCTGCGCGTGCTTCAATCCCGACACGCTGGCCATCGAGGCGGTCTGGAGCGGCGGCTTCCTGAAATTTTCATCAACGCGGTATGGCTTTGGCGCCGCGGCCACGCCAGACGGGACACTCATCGAACCGCCTCCCGCCCTGGAAAAACCCCGTGAGCCATTCGTCTACCACGGCTTCTACCGCCACGGGAAGCGGGTGATCTTTTCCTACCGGCTTGGCGACATCGAGATGCTCGACGCGTCCTGGGTCAAGGATGGCCAACTCGTCCGCGACATCGCGCCGGCCGCGAGCCATTCGCTCGCTCACCTCGTGAAGGGCGGCCCCAGCCAGTGGCCGCAGGTGCTCACGACCACCGGCACTCCCGGCACGGGCAGCCCCTACGCCGTCGACACGATTAGGCCTCCCTTCGACAACCCGTGGCAGTCGCTCCATTTTTTTGGCGGCGTCGGCTTCTTCACGGATGGGGCCGCGGCGATCTGCACGGCCCAGGGCGACGTCTGGCGGGTGGAGGGACTCGACGCCACGCTGGCGAACGTCCGCTGGCGAAGGATCGCGGCCGGACTCAACATGCTGCTCGGCCTGGTGGTCGCCGACGACAAGGTGTTTGTGCTCGGTGGCGACCAGATCACGCGGCTCGACGATGCCAACGGCGACGGCGAGACCGACGCCTACGTCTGCGTCTCGAACCGCTTCGAACCCTCCATCGGCCACAACTTCAAGTGCGGTCTGGAACGCGACGCCCGCGGCAACTTCTTCTTCGCGTCGCACCAGGGCCTCATGCGGATCAGCCCCGATGGCAAGGCTGTCGATGTGTTGGCCGTCGGCTTCCGTAATCCCGACGGCCTGGGCCTCCTCCCCGACGGCACGCTCACGGTGCCGGTCTCCGAAGGCGACTACACGCCGGCGTCGGCGATCTGCGAGGTGCGGCAGAAGCCCGGCCAACCTCCGGCGAGCCCGCTGCCAAACTTTCGTGGAACACCGCCAAGCCTGCCGCTTGTCTATCTACCGCGCGGCCTCGACCACTCTAGCGGCGGGCAGACGTATGTGTCGAGCGACCGCTGGGGGCCGCTCGGCGGCCAACTGCTGCATTTTTCGTTCGGGTCGGCCACGCATTTTCTCGTGCTCCGCGACGAGGTGGCCGGCCAGCCGCAGGGGGCCGTCGTGCCGCTGCCGGGCGATTTCCGGTCGGGCGTTCACCGCGGCCGCTTCAGCCCGGCCGACGGCCAGCTCTACGTCTGCGGCATGAACGGCTGGCATGTCTACGGGGTCGACGACGGCTGCTTCCAGCGAGTCCGCTACACCGGCGGCACTGTGCAGCAGCCCGTTGCGTGCCAAGCCCATCGCAACGGCGTGCTGCTCCGCTTCTCGGCGCCGCTGGATCGTGGCGTTGCTGGCGATGCCGCAAACCACTTCGCCCAGGCCTGGAACTATCGCTATGGGCCGTCCTACGGCTCGCCCGAATTCTCACCGAGCCACTACGGCACGGTAGGACACGACCCGCTCGCCATCCGCTCGGCCACGGTGCTCTCCGACGGGCAGAGCCTATTTCTTGAGATCCCTGACATTCAGCCGGTGAACCAGCTGCATCTCCATGTCGCCGTTGGCGGCGGCGAAACGCGGGACGTCTTTGCCACGGTGCACGCCCTTGCCGAACCCTTTCGCGACATCCCGAACTACCTCGAGATCACGCGGCCCATCGCGGCCCATCCGATCCTCCGCGACATTGCCATGATGAAAGCGACGGTGAAGAACCCGTGGCTGGCAAAGATCGATGACGCCCGACCGGTCACGATCGAGACCGCCTCAAACCTCGCCTACAAGATGCAGGAGCTACGGGCTCGGCCCGCTGAGAAGCTGGCAGTTACGTTTGTGAACCCCGACGTTGTGCCGCACAACTGGGTGCTCGTAAAGCCCGGCACGCTTGCCGCCGTCGGCACGCTCGCCGATGGCCTCATCGCCGACCCGGAGGCCGTGGCCCGGCATTACGTCCCGAAGACCGACGACGTGATCGCCTATGCCGACATCACCGAGCCCGGCCAGCGGCAGACGATCTTCTTCACGGCACCCGCTGCACCGGGTCGCTATCCCTTTCTCTGCACGTTCCCTGGCCACTGGAAGCTGATGAACGGCGTGCTCATCGTGGAATGAGCCGCCCGCCTGCCCCATTTTTCCCGCGAAAGAAGCCACCTATGTCGCTCTGCCGTCGGTTTGCCATTCTTTTCATCTGCTGCCTTGCCCCGCTGACCAGCCTGGCGCGCGAGGGCCGGGCGGCGGAGCCTGTTGACGTCGCCGCGCGGGCCACTGACCTCTTCAATCGAAACAACCTTGTCGCCTGGTGCATCGTGCCCTTCGACGCGAAGAATCGCGGACCAGAGGAGCGGGCGGCCATGCTTGAGAAGCTCGGGCTGAAGCACTTCGCCTACGACTGGCGGCCCGAGCACGTGCCGCAGTTTGATGCCGAGTGGGACTCGCTTGCAAAGCACGGCGTTGCCCTCGACGCTTTCTGGACGACGCCGCCCGATCTGCCGAAGCTGCTGGAGAGCTTTGAGAAACGCAGTCTGAAGCCCTCGTTCTGGGTGATGGCCGGGGCCCCAGCAGAGCTCGATCAGGCGGCGAAGGTGAAGCAGGCCGCCGACCGGCTCCGGCCGCTCGCCGAGACCATGGCGAAGGCCGGCTGCCGCATCTCGATCTACAACCACGGCGGCTGGGGAGGCGAGCCGGAGAACATGGTCGCTGTCTGCGAAGAACTCAAGCTGCCGAATGTCGGCATCGTCTACAACCAGCACCACGGCCACGATCACCTGCCCCGGTTGAAGGCGGCTCTGGCCGCGATGCTGCCGCACCTGCACTTTCTGAATCTCAACGGCATGACTGCCGAGGGGGACAAGCAGGGAAAGAAGATTCTCGTCATCGGCCAGGGCGATCTCGACGTGGAACTGGCAAAAACGATCTGTGAGAGCGGCTACAAGGGGCCCATCGGTATCTTAAATCACACTGGTCACGACGCCGAGGCCCGGCTGCTCGACAATCTCGAGGGCCTGGAGTGGGTCGCGGGCGAACTCACGGGCCGGAAGATCCCAAAGCCGACGCCCCGCACGAACTAGCGATGATCGGTCGCCAAAAAAGCAGCGGCCCGGTTCTTACGAACCGGGCCGCCCTCGTTCCCAGTGGTTTCGTCCGTTGTTCCCTGCCGGTGAAACGGATTCTCAAAACTTCTCGATCACTCGCAGCAGGGCACCTCGCGGTACACCGTCTTGGGCACGCAGCGGGTCACCGTGGTGGCGACCTGCTTTGGCACCATCCGGACGACGTCGACCGTCTTGGTGAAGTGCACAGGCCGCGTGGTGCAGACCGGCACCTGCTTGGTGCAGGTTTCCTTCACCATCGTGCAGACCTTGTAGCACTCCTCACGGCTCCGCTCCTCGCGGACCATCGTGCATACCTTCGAGGTGCAGGTCTTCACGCGTTGCTCAGCAACCATCGTGCAGACCTTATACTCGCAGGTGCGAACCTGCTCTTCAGCGACCATCTTGCAGACCTTATAGCTGCAGGTGCGAACCCGATGTTCCGGCACCATCTTGCAGACCTGATAGGTCCGAACCCGCTGCTCGGGCACCATCCGGCACACCTGGTAGGAGCAGGTGCGAACCCGCTGCTCAGGCACCATTTTGCAGACCTGATAGGTCCGAACCCGTTGCTCGGGCACCATCCGGCAGACTTGGTAGGAGCAGGTGCGAACCCGTTGCTCCGGCACCATTCTGCACACCTGATACGAGCAGGTGCGAACCCGTTGCTCCGGCACCATCGTGCAGACCTGATAGGTGCGAACCCGCTGCTCCGGCACCATCCGGCACACCTGGTAGGAGCAGGTGCGAACCCGCTGCTCGGGCACCATGCGGCACACCTGGTAGGTGCGAACCCGCTGCTCAGGCACCATGCGGCAGACCTGGTAGGAGCAAGTGCGAACCCGCTGCTCCGGCACCATCTTGCAGACCTGGTACGTGCGAACCCGCTGCTCCGGCACCATCTTGCAGACCTGGTATGAGCAGGTGCGAACCCGCTGCTCCGACACCATGCGGCAGACCTGGTAGGTCCGGACGCGTTGCTCGGGCACCATCTTGCAGACCTTATATTCACAGGTCCTGATCCGCTGCTCGGGCACCATCTTGCACACCTGATAGGTGCGCACCCGCTGCTCGGATACCATCGTGCAGACCGTGTAGGTGCAGGTCTTCACCCGCTGCTCCGCCACCATCTTGCAGACCTTATAGCACTGCTTCTCTACGACGGTCTCCCGCTCGTAGCGCACGCACTGGACTTCCTTCTCACTGACCTCGGGGACCCACACCTTCTTGCAGATGGTGCGGGGCGGGCACTGCTCCTCAACCTTGTTGACCTTGCCAGGCACATAGCACTTCTTGCCCGTGCAGGGATCGCAGACCCAGCAGCCGGGCTCGCGGATGCACTTGGTGATCACCGGACCGGGGATCTCGCAGGTCTCAGTCTCCCAGCGGCCGCTGCAGACCTTCACGGTCTTTGTAAAGTGCACCGGCTTGCAGACCGTCTTGCAGATTTCCCGCTCACGGGTCTCGTACACCGGCTTGCAGACGGTGTAGGGGACTTCCTTCGTCCGAGTCTCTTGGACCGGCTTGCAGACCGTGTAGGTCTGTTCGCGAGTCTCATAGACCGGCTTGCAGACGGTGTAGGGGATTTCCTTCGTGCAGGTCTCGTAGACCGGCTTGCAGACCGTGTAGGCCT
>JBAXUW010000187.1:0-6318 GCA_037129495.1 Planctomycetota bacterium
GTGGTTGCTGGGGTGGTTGCTGCCATCTCCGCGGAGATTCCGTCCCAAAATGCAATCCTCGCTGCGAGGGCCGCGCGGGCCGTTGCCGATGCCTCAGACCAGGCCTGTGGGTCGTTGCCGCAGAGCCGGGCAACGATCCGCCGGCAGACCGGAGCGTGCTTCTCATCGTCGGCCTCAATGTGTCGTTCGAGGTAAAAACGAAACCTCCCCCAGACTGCTGGGTCTTTGGCTGCGAGTGAGCTGACTAAATGCCGAAACATGTCGGGGATCACGTCCTCGCGGCCGTAGGTGAAGGCGGCAACGATGCGGTGGGTCGACCCAGACTCGATCACTTTAAATGTCTGGCGGACGAAATCACAGGCGGCCGGAGGGCCACCGCAGGTAGCAAGCGCGTGCGAGAGCGGTGCTCCACGGGCAAGTAGGTCAAGCAGCCTTTCGATCGGCCCGGTGTCGGCTCCAGCATGCTGCATCCCTTGCACGTACAGCTCGAAATGGGAGGCATGACCGCCGTCAGGGAGGGCATCTGATTCCTCGTCAAGCACGATTTCGTTGACGAGCCTTCTGGCTTCCGGATCAGCGGTGGGCCGCCACGGAATGGATGTGCACGTCAGCTTCTGCTGGAGCGATTTGAGGAGGCTCTGAAAATCCCAGACTGCGAAGACGTGGTGCTCCATAAATTGTCGCAGCCGGGCGGGGCCGTTGATGAGCCCATAGATCGGATGGGCGACGAGCCGTTCACGCACATCCCCCAGATCGATCGCCAAGCCAGATGCCAACTCAGGTGCCAGGCCCGGCGGACAGCTGGGCGGGGTCGATGTGTGGCTGGTGGGAACTTCTGGTGGCAGGTTATTCACCGTGGACATTGTGCTTGGCTTTTATGGTGGGGGGTAATCATCGTCGTCGCCGCTAGGATCGTCTCCAGGGTTGTTGTAGTCAGCAACCGCTCTGCGGCGAATCGCTCCCCGATTTACCCCCTAAAACAACGGTCGAGAACGGCCCTTCTCTGCCCCGCGGAGGCCATCTGCTACGTTTCTCGCATGTACCGTCCTGAGCCCTTGCCCCTGTCCTTCTGGTTTGTCAATCCATTCGACGACATTCCAGGTGAGGGACTGCCCCCACTGCGATATTGGTCTCTGGCCCGCGTGCTCGCGGCCCGCGGGCATGATGTGACTTGGTGGACCTCGACCTGGAGCCACCGCCGCAAGGCCCCCCGCACAACGCCGTTTCGCATTCAAGACGAAGAGGGGTTTGCCGTTCGGCTGGTGGCGGTTCGGCCATACATGAAAAATGTCTCGCTGGCCAGGCTCGCCAGCCATCGCGACTTTGGCCGCACCTTTGAACGCCTGGCCAACGAAGCAATCGCCGCGGGCCAGTTGGAGCGGCCGGACCTCATCCTCGCGAGCCTGCCACCCCTGGAGGGCCCCGAGGCGGCGGCCCGGCTTGCCAAGCGGCTCGATGCCAATTTAGTGGTCGATCTGATGGACATCTGGCCGGAGACATTCGAGCGACTCCTGCCCGGCCCGCCGTGGCTCCGCAGGATATTGTCGCCGCTGTTTCTCGGACGCATGGCGGCCCGGCGGCGGGCCCTGCTTGAAGGAGCCGACGCGGTGTCGTCATCTGCGCATGGCTTTCTCGATGCGATCCCTGAGGCCACCGCGGGCGATAAGCCTCGGCATGTCTGCCATCTGGGGGCGTGGGTTGCCGAATTTCCACCGCCGCCGCGGATGATCGCAGAGGTCCCCTTTCCGCAAAGCTCCCCGCTGCCGATGGCCGCTGTTGGTCTGCTTTCAGTCGCACCCAGTCCGGCCCCACTGGCCTGCATCTATTCGGGCACGCTTGAGGCGGGGCAGGATCTCGACACTCTCATATCTGCCGCCGGTCAGCTCACCGCGGAGCGGGTCTCGGCCATCATTCATGTTGCCGGAACGGGCCGGATGGAGCCGACGCTCCGCAAGGCTGCCGCAGGCATTCGTGGATCGTGCACGGTGCAGGTGCACGGCCTGCTCGATCGCGGCGCGTATGTGCGGCTGCTGGGCCAGTGCGACGTGGGGCTCGTGCTCGTGAAGCCCGAGTCGCTGGTGGCGGTGCCTTATAAGGTCTGCGACTACTCTGCCGCCGGACTGGCGATCGTCAATTCGCTGCCGGGTGAACTGGAGCGGTTCGTGACCGAATATCAGGCGGGAGTGGCTTACCAGTGCGGTAACAGCCAATCGCTGGCCCGTGCGATCGCCGGCCTCGCCGCCAACCGGCCGCGGCTCCTGGAGATGCGGCAGGGATCTCGTCGGCTCGCGGAGCGGGAATTTGACCGCGAAAAGACCTACTCTCGGTTCGCCGACTGGCTGGAGGGGATCTCGCGGGCCCAACCCAGTGTCCCACTCAGACCTTGAGCAACCATGGAGCCAGTCCGCTTCACCACGGAGCCGCCGCAGACGCTGTGGGCATCGCTTTCCCACCTTGGCCCGGGGATCGTGCTCGCCAGTTCCATCGTGGGCAGCGGCGAGTTGATCGCCACGACCATTGTCGGTGCTGAAGCCGGCTTTGTGTTGCTCTGGCTGATCATCCTCGGCTGCGGCATCAAGGTGGCTGCCCAGATCGAGATTGGCCGCAATACGCTCACCTGGGGCCGCACACCACTGGCCGCCTTCAACCGCGTTCCCGGCCCCCGCTTCGCCGGACTCGGCTGGATCTACTGGGGCTGGGTGCTGATGACAATGCTCATTATCGTGCAGCAGGGGGGCATTCTCTCGGGCGTGGCGCAGTCGCTGACCGGCGGGATTCCGCTCACTGCGGCTGGCCGTGAGTGGAACCGGCTTCACGACGAGGCCGCCAACACGCTGGTGGCAGAGTCGGCAGCGCGCCGGCGTGGTGATAGCAAAGGAGCCGATCTGCTCCGGGCCCGCCTCGACGTGGTAACCCACGAGATGAAGGTCCAGCCGTTGCCACCGGATGAGACGATCTGGGCGGTCATTGTCGGCGTGGTCACTGCGGCCCTGCTTGCGATCGGTCGCTACCGCCTCATCGAGAACGTCTCGCTCCTGCTGGTCGGCACATTCACGCTCGTCACACTCCTGGCGCTCGCGATGCTTCAGTGGGATCCCGTCTGGGCGATCTCGTCAGGCGAACTCCTCAGCGGCCTGGTGCCGTCGATTCCGCCTCCGGTCAACGGCCGCACGCCGATCGTGACGGCGCTGGCCTCGATCGGCATCATCGGCGTGGGCGCGAGCGAACTGATGATCTACCCTTATTGGTGCCTTGAAAAGGGCTACGGCGCGGCAGTGGGCCCCCGCGACGATTCGCCCGCCTGGGCGGCGCGGGCCCGGGGCTGGCTGCGGGTGATGCAGATCGATGCTTGGGTCTCGATGATTGTCTACACGACCGTTACGATCGCCTTCTATCTTCTCGGCGCTGCGACGCTCGGTCGACTCGGCCTACGGCCCGCCGGCGGCGAGATGGTCCGCACGCTCGGCGCGATGTATGCGCCGGTGTTTGGCGACTGGGCGCGAGGCATATTTCTCGTCGGGGCGTTCGCTGTGCTCTATTCGACGCTCTTTGTCGCGGCCGCCGGCAACGCTCGGATGGTGGTCGACGGCCTCATTCTGGCCGGCTGCCTCCCGGCAGATGACGCCTCGCGGACCCGCTGGAACCGCCGGCTTTCGGTAGCCTGGCCGCTGGTGGCGCTCGGGCTGGCGCTCCTCATTCGCGAACCGGTGGCGATGGTGCTTGCCAGCGGCATCGCGCAGGCCATCATGCTGGCGGCCCTCGGTGTGGCGGTGCTGTTTTTTCGTCATTATGAGTTTGACCCGCGGCTCACGCCATCCCGGGCCTGGGATCTTCTCCTCTGGGTCTGCTCGGCCGGTTTCGTGTTTGTGGGGCTATGGACGCTGTGGCACAAGGTCGCTGCGCTCCTGTGATGCCCCCGCGGCGGCCGGCGGCATGCAGTCCGGCCCGCAGCACCGGATATACTTCGAGGGTCTCACCCACGGAGTTTTTCATGGCGATCACCCGTCGTAATTCGTTGGCCGCCGGTGCAGCTGGTATCGGCCTGGCCATTGCCGGGGCCACTCCCAGATCGGCCATGGCTGCACCGCCCCGGACCCGCCGGCTGCGGATCGCCCATCTCACGGACATCCACCTCCAGCCGGAATTGCAGGCGGCCCGCGGGTTCACTGCCTGCCTGGCCCACGTGCAGTCGCGGCCTGCGGGGGATGCGCAGGAAGTGTTGGGCAGAGACGCAGCCGACATGATCATCACCGGCGGCGACACGATCATGGACGCTTTCGAGGCCGATATGGCCCGCACAAAACTCCAGTGGGAGCTCTGGCGAAAGGTGAAGGCTGATCACTGCGGCATGGAAGTCCATAGCGTCGTTGGGAATCATGATGTCTGGGGCTGGGCGAAATCGAAGGCCGGCACGACCGGCACCGAGCCGCTCTATGGCAAGCGTTGGGTGTGCGACGAATTCGGCCGCGACCTTCCCTACACGAGTTTCGACCGCGCCGGTTGGCACATTGTGTTGCTCGATAGCATCTTTCCCCATCCCGAATTAGGTGGGGCGAGCTACATCGGCCGCATTGACGACGCCCAGTGGGACTGGCTCGAGCGCGACCTCGCGGCGGTCGGCTCCGAAACGCCGATCGTCATCTTCTCCCACATTCCGATCCTGTCGGCCACGCCGATTGTGTGGGCCGGGCCTGCGACGCCGCAGACTGCCAGCATTCAAGTGCCGGGGGAATTGGTTCACGTCGACGGCGACCGGTTTCAAAAGCTGTTTGCAAAGCGCCGTAATGTCAAGGCATGCGCGAGTGGCCACATGCATCTGATAGAGCAACTCGATTACGACGGCGTGCGATATCTATGCAACGGCGCCGTATCGGCCGGCTGGTGGAAAGGCAAGAACCGCAACACCGACTTTGGCTATGGCGTGATTGATCTCTTCGACGACGGCACCGTCGCACGGCACTATGTCCCCTACGGCTGGACGGCGGCAACGTGAGCGACGCCCTGCCGGTGGTCCGCCTGCAGTTTGCGGGTTTTTGGGACGGCTTCGACCCGCACGACAATTTCTTCAGCAAGTTGCTTGGCAGCCGCTACCGAATCGAACTCTGCGACGATCCCGATTACGTCATCTTTGCGTACGTGGGCAAACGGCGGCGTGACTATCGGCGCTACGACTGCGTGCGAATCTTTTACACTGGCGAGAATATGCCGCCCGACTGGAGCCAGTGTGATTGGGCGTTTTCGTATGAATACAGCCACCATCCGCGGCATTTTCGGCTGCCGCACTGGCCGTTTTACGTCGACCCGCCGGCGCTGGTGAAGCCGTCTCACCAGGATCCAGCCGCGATCTTGGCGGGCAAGACCCGCTTTTGTGCGTTTGTCGTCTCCAATCCGTTGTGCCGTACGCGAAACACATTTTTCCGGAAGCTCTCCCGCTACAAGCCGGTCGATTCCGGCGGCAAGGTGCTCAACACGTTGGGCCACCGCGTCAGCGATAAGTTGGCGTTTCTCGCAGACTATAAGTTTACGATCGCCTTCGAGAATGAGTCGCATCCTGGCTACACCTCGGAGAAGATCGTCGTACCGATGCTAGCCAACTCGATCCCGATCTACTGGGGCGACCCACTCGTCGGCCGCGACTTCGACACCCGCAGCTTCCTCTCGGCCCACGACTCCCGATCACTTGACGACCTGATCGAGCGGGTGGTCGCCGTCGACCGCGATCCCGCCCTGCACATCCAGCTGCTCGGCCATCCCTGGTATCGCGATAACCGCGTGCCATCATGCGCTGACGCTTCAGTCATTCTCGCGGAGTTCACGCGAATCTTTTCAACCCCTGTTGCGCCGGTCGCCCGCCGCCGTACCGTTGGTCACCGGCTGGCCATTGCCCGCCTGCCTTCGGCGGTCGCCAGCATCCGCCGTCGACTCTGGCGCAAGTGGTTAAAAGCGATCCGCAACGCGTAATCGTCCGGGGAATAAGTTTTCGAACGTGTCTCATGCGTTCTGCTACCCGCTGTGGCAGTGCAGCGCCGGGCCGGCAGAAGTCTCCTCGTGGGATAAGTTTTCTAACTTGTCCAATGCGTCTTGCTGCCCGTTATGGCACAGCAGCGCCGGGCCGGCAGAAGTCTCCTCGTGGGATAAGTTTTCTAACTTGTCCAATGCGTCTTGCTGCCCGTTATGGCACAGCAGCGCCGGGCCGGCAGAAGTCTCCTCGTGGGATAAGTTTTCTAACTTGTCCAATGCGTCTTGCTGCCCGTTATGGCACAGCAGCGCCGGGCCGGCAGAAGTCTCCTCGTGGGATAAGTTTTCTAACTTGTCCAA
>JBAXUW010000188.1:0-6276 GCA_037129495.1 Planctomycetota bacterium
CGGGCATGATGGCCATGCCGCTCATGCCGCTCGTCATGCACACACTCACGAGTCGTACGAATCGCCACGGGCCATGACGCTGCCGCTGGTTGTCCTTGCCGTGCCGTCGGCCCTCATCGGCTGGCTGCTCTTCAGCACAAACTGGCTGGCCCACTTCCTATCGGCGACTCCCTCGCTCACAGCTGCCGCCGTTGCCAACACCGCCACACCGCATGTCTTCCATGTCAATCTCGCGATCCAGGGCACGCTCGCCGCCGCCATCGGGATCGTCGTCGCCGCCATCGGCTACCTCGGCCGGCGGAGCGACGGGCCGCTCTTGGAGCGGTTTCTCGGCCCTCTCGGCACACTGTTCGCCGAGAAGTTTTATTTCGATCAGCTTTATGCTGCGTTGGTTGTCCGGCCGCTGGAGGGTCTGGCCTTCGTGGCCGCACTGTTCGACCGGTATGTCATCGACGGTGCTGTCGACGCGATCGCCTCGGCCCCGGGCTCCCTCGGGAGCATCATCCGCCGCAGTCAGTCGGGCCTGATGCAACGCTACGCCCTCGCCGGCGTGATGGGCGTGCTGACGATTGTCGTCGTGCTCGCCTGGCAACTGCGGCGTTGACCACCACCTACCTTTCCTTTCAGCGGCCCCACCTTTCATGAATAGCTTTTCCCCGGCGACACACCTTCTGCTCGTGATTGCCACGCCGCTCATTGGAGCGGTCGTGGCCTGGGTGATCGGCAGCCGCGGACTGTCGGCAGTGCGGCAGAGTGCGGCCGTGACAGCGGTCATCACCCTTGTGAACGCCGGGTGGCTCATCCTTCGCTACCTGCAGAGCCCGGAAGCTGCGGCCAACGCGCCCTATGCCGTCAGTTCAGCCCCCTGGCTTGTCGGGGGCATCTTCGACGTGCGGCTGTCGCTGGGGCTCGACGGACTCTCGCTCTGGCTCTTCGGGCTGTCGGCCCTGCTCTCGCTGACCGCCGTGCTTGTGAGTTGGAAAGCAATCCAAGAGAAGCCGGTCGGGTTTTACGTTTTGCTCCTGCTCCTGGAAGCCGCGATGCTCGGAGTGTTTGCCGCGCGGGATGTGATCCTGTTTTATGTATTCTTCGAATTCACGCTCGTCCCGCTCTTCTTTCTGATCGGCATCTGGGGCCACGATCAACGGCGGCGGGCGGCGGTGAAGTTTTTCATCTACACGCTCTCTGGCAGCGTGCTGGCCTTCCTCGGCCTGCTCGTGATCGTGCTCTGGAATGCGTCGCACACTGGCACCGTCACATTCGACATTCTCTCCCTCACGGCGGGCCTAACAGCCCATCCGCTGCCGATGAGTCGCGAAGATGGCTGGCTGCAGATGATCGTGTTTTTCGCGCTCTTCGCTGGGTTTGCCGTCAAGGTGCCGATCGTTCCGTTCCACACCTGGCTGCCGCTCGCCCACGTCGAGGCTCCCACAGGGGGCAGCGTTGATTTGGCGGGCGTTCTCCTCAAAATCGGCATCTACGGCTTCCTGCGGTTCTCGCTGCCAATGCTGCCCGATGCCACTGCTGCCGCGGCTCCCTGGCTCTTCGGCCTGGGTGTGGTGGGGATTCTCTACGGTGCCCTCGTAGCCCTCGTGCAGACCGACCTGAAGCGGCTGATCGCCTATTCCTCAGTCAGTCACATGGGCTACATCGTGATGGGCCTCTTTGCACTCAACCCCGTAGCCATTGAGGGAGCCAATCTGCAACTCATCAACCACGGCCTGTCGGCAGCCGGACTCTTCGCGCTGGTGGGCATGATCTACGAGCGGTTTCATACCCGGTCGATCGCTAACTTGGGCGGCATCGCCACGAAGGCCCCGTGGCTGACCGTATTCTTCATGCTCTTTACGTTTTCGAGTATCGGCCTGCCGGGGCTCAACGGCTTCGTCGGCGAGTTCTTTATTCTGGCGGGCTCCTTCCAGCGGGCCTGGGCAGGCGTCGCCCCGTCGCTGAGCGTCCCCTACCTCACGCTGGCGGTGGCGGCCGTGGTGGGCGTGGTGCTCGGCGCCTGGTACATGCTCTGGGCAGTGGAGCGGGTCTTCTTCGGGGGTTCGAAGGAACCGCCACGACCGGCGGCTGCCAGTCATGATCCACGATTAGCGGCCGCTGGACATGATCATGCTGGCCCCGTACACGGACACAGCGACGGCCGCTGCGACCTCGAGTGGTTCGAGGTCGCAGCGCTTGCCCCGCTGGCTGTCTTTGTGCTCTGGATCGGCCTCACGCCGGCCACATTCCTCGCCCCACCGGCCGCCACGCTCCGTGCCGTCTCAGCCGCCGCCTCGGACGCGTTCGCTGATCGAATGCGAACCCTTGAAGATGACCCCCACGACACGTTCCCCGCCCCACTCCGCATTGTCGGCCACGGCCATGCAGACCACCGTCAATCGCTTATCCTGATATCGGATCGTCCATGAATTCACCGATGAGTTCCCTGCAGAGTTTCTCCCTGCTGGCCCCCGAGATCATCCTCGTGGCGGCGGCCCTGACCGCTTTTCTGGGTGGCGCCTTCGCCGGCCTCCGCAGCGGCTGGGCTGTAGCACTGGCCGGCATCGTCGCCGCGATGCTCGTGGCTGGTGGGCAGCCGACCGACGGGGCCTGGGTTGCATCTGGCGGCATTCGCATCGACGCCTTCTCGGCCTACATCCGCTGGATGGTGCTGGCTCTGGGGGCGATTCTGGCGCTGGTGCAGGCAGGCGATCTGTTCCGCTCCGCAGTCACCCGCAGGAGTGGCTTCAGGAACGCCGGGGCTCGGTCTGATTCTCATTCTGGGACTCTCTCCTCAACGATGGAGGGCAGCACCTGTGAGGAGGCGGGCACGTTTCTCATTCTGCTGGCGGGTCTTTCGCTGGCGGCGGTCGCCGACGACCTTGTGCTGCTCTTCATCGGCCTGGAACTCGTGTCGATCCCAACCTACATCCTGCTGGCACTCAAGCGCACCGATGCCCACGGCCAGGAGGCGAGCCTCAAGTATTTCTTCCTGTCGTTGGTGGCGTCGGCCCTCTTTCTCTACGCGGTGGTCTGTCTCTATGGGATCGGTGGTTCGACAAACCTGGCGGTGATTGGCGAACGGCTCCGTTCTGCGGCCGATCCGCTGACCAGCATGGCGACCGTGCTCCTGCCGGTGGCTATCGGCATGACGCTTGCAGGAGCGGCGTTTCGCCTGGCTGCCGTGCCGATGCATTTCTACGCTCCCGATGTCTATGAAGGCACGAGCCCCGGGAATGCCGCGCTGCTCTCCACACTCCCGAAGATCGCCGGTATTGTCGTGCTCGTACGGGTGCTCGCGCTGGCGATCCTGCCCGCCGATGCCAGTGGTGATCAGGTCGTCGGCGGAGCCGCGGCGGCACATCTCTCACTCTTCTGGCCCCTGACGGCCACGCTGGCCGCCGTCACGATGACGGTCGGCAATCTGATGGCGCTTGTGCAGCGAAATCTCCGTCGCTTGCTCGCCTGCTCGTCGATCGCCCATGCGGGCTACCTGCTGGTGGGCATCGCGGCCGCAGCCGCGTCGGCCGCAGCCCGGGCCGATCAGAATGGCGCCCAAGCGGGCGACATGTCATGGACCCTGGGCCTCGGCGGCCTCAGCGCCTCGCTTTTCTATCTCTCCACCTACGTGCTCGCGACGGCGGGTATCTTCGCAGCAGTCACCTACCTCGGCCATCGTTGGCCGGAGTGGACGGCAGGCAGCGGCCCCCGGCCGCCACGCGAGGAGATCGCCAACGTCGACGACCTCGACGGGCTTTCCACGACAAATCCCGTTGCGGCGTTTGCCATGACGCTGTTTCTGCTGAGTCTCGCCGGTATTCCGCCGCTGCCTGGCTTCTGGGGCAAGCTCTCACTGGCTACTTCTGCTCTCGAGGTCGATTGGAACTCGGCCCTCGCGTCTGGCAACCGTCGGACCTGGTTTGTCTCGCTGGCCGTGGTGCTCGTGATCAATGCGGCGATCGCGGCCGCCTACTACCTGCGGATTATCGCGGCCATGTATTTCCGCACTGCCAAGCGGGGAGTGCAGGCCGACGGCGGCATCGCCGCGGGCGTTGCCATGCTCCTCTGCACGGCACTGCTGCTGATGGTGACCCTCCAACCCCGCGGATTATTCGTATCGTCGTCCCGCGCCGGCGATGTGATCGAGAAGACCAACCGCTGATCCCACCCGCGAGACCGCACTGCGAACTCCATGAACCACATGAACCACATGAACCACATGAACCACATGAACCACATGAACCATCCTGGCGCCACCGTCGATTCCGCTGCTGTAAGTGCCATTCTCGCTGGCATCAATGATCCAGAGTCGGGGCGGTCGCTTGTCGAGATGGGGCAGGTCCGAAACGTGTCGGCCACGCCAACTGCGATCGCAGTGCAGATCGGGCTTACCTCACACGCGGCGATCCTCTGGCAGCAGACCCGCGGCCGCATCGAAGAACTCTTGCGCTCGAGTTTTCCCGCCGTGCCGCAAGTGACCGTGGAGATCGTGCCCCATGATCGGCCGCCCACGAAATTGGGGCAGATTGGCCTAGAGTCGAAGAGTGTGATCGCGGTCGGCTCGGGCAAGGGGGGCGTGGGAAAGAGCACGATCGCCGCCTCAATTGCCATCGGGCTGGCCCGGGCGGGCAGTCGTGTCGGCCTGCTCGACGCCGACGTCTACGGGCCGAGCGTGCCCCATCTGCTCGGCCTCTCCGGCCGGCCGGAGATCGATCAGGGGAAAATCGTTCCCATGTTCCTGACAGTGGGTCCGCATCCGATGCCGGTGATGTCGATGGGTTTTCTCGTGCCTCCCGGCGAGGCAGTGGTCTGGCGGGGGCCGATGCTCCACGGCGCGATCACACAGATGCTCCGCGACACCTTATGGGGACCGCTCGACTACCTCATCATCGACATGCCTCCCGGCACCGGTGACATCGCGCTGACGCTCTCGCAGGTGCTGCCGCTCACCGGTGCCGTCGTCGTCTGCACGCCGCAGGATGTCGCGCTGCTCGACGCCACCAAGGCGATCGCCATGTTTCGTAAAGTCAACATCCCGCTCCTGGGCATGGTCGAAAACATGAGCTTCTTCCGCTGCCCCGACACGCAGAAGCGATACGATATCTTCGGCACCGGCGGCGCGAAGCGAACAGCCAAGGACCTCGAAATTCCGTTTCTGGGCGAGGTACCGATCCAAATCCCGATCCGCGAGCACGGTGATTCCGGCACCACTGCGGCCAACTACGACGACGACGCCTCACGCCCCTATCTGGAGGCGATCTGCGAACGGCTCGTGGGTAACCTCGCCGCCGCCCACGCCGCCCGGCCGCCGATGCCGTCGCTGCCGGTGCTCTGAAGACGCTCGAGATGCCGATCAGTAGAGCGACACCCGGCCGCCGCCCGACAACCGCAGCACCGGCTGCGGTGTGTAGCACATAGCGCCGGCGATCGACCGCACCTCGGCAGCCCGCGATCCGACCTGCGCCCAGCGGACGAGCGACCCTGGTGGCACTCTTTCCGGAAGGAGTCCCCAGGCGTCGCCGGCTCGTTCCCAGAGCATGTCGAGGTGTTGCCGCCGCACGTGAATCGCATCGAGGCCATACCACGAGCCGGGCTGATCAATCACCGTAGCCCGATATTGAGCAGCGATCTCCACGACTGCCTCGTCGAGGCTGATTGCGGCCGCCTTCACCGCCGCGAGTGAGAATTGGCAACCTGGCACGAAGCAGCTGCGGAGCAGCCAATAACGAACTTCCCCGACACCCGTGAGGCTTGCCAGCGGCAGTCGCGTAATCGCGATTCGCGCGTCACGTTCGGCGAGCCGCCGGACGCTTTCCCGCACCCACGCTGCCGTCTGGTCGACCGAAAATCCATAGAGCAGATCATTCCCGATATCGGACACGAACGCATGCAGCGGTCGGGCGGGGGAGTCATCCCGGTCAATGGCCTGCCAGAGACCGCAGCGAAGAATCGACGGCAGCCGCCGCACCCACACTCGGCTGTTGGCTCCATACGACCGGCCGTGTCCGGCGGCCACGAAGAGATCGGCAGCCGGCGCTCGTGACTCAATCGCCCTGACGAGCCGGCCCAAACCACGCGACACATTACTCGCACCGAGAACTACAATCCGTTGAGACATGGGGGCATCGCTCATTTTCTTTCGTGGGATAAGCCTCCGATTTGATACTCCTTCGGAGGGACAAGAATTTTATCTTGTCTGCTTTTGACCAGCCGGCGGAGGCCGGCCAAGACACAATGGCCACGATGGCCATGTTTGTCGTGAAACGGACACGTTGGAAAACTTATCCC
>JBAXUW010000189.1:0-6263 GCA_037129495.1 Planctomycetota bacterium
GGGGTGAGTGATGGTCGGGTGCGGCGAGTCGTGCGGGAGCCGGGGGTGAATTGAGTGAACCAGCGGCGTGAGAGCGCTCCGGTTTGGGCCCAGTTCGGTGCTAAACTCCATGAGCCGGATGTCGCCGCCGCCCCCTGAGGCGCAGTGGCGGCAGTTCCGCTTTTGGTGGGACTCGTGGCCTAACCGCGCCTCACGCCGACCGTACCACGATGAGCGTGTGATCCCGGCGCTGCGTCAGGCTCCGGGCCGCCACCTCCGGCCGTAGCCGTGGCGAGCGAGCCACTGCGCGATCGGCGGGTTGGGGCCGTGCGCGTCGTAGACGAGGAACTTGTTGCCGGCGAACGACACTCCGGTCGTGAGCGCGTAGTAGGGCTGCAGCGTCGGGTTGTAGAAGAGCGGGTTGTTGGGCCAATTGGACACGTTCGGATAGCTCGGGGCGGTAGGGTGGTAGAGCGGAAACGGAAACTCGCTGCCCGCCCAGCGGTTCTCCCAGAGGTTATTGCGGTAGCGGAAGTTGCCCGCCGGGATGCAGCCACCGATCTCGCTGCCGTAGGGGTTGCCGTTGACGACCGGGAAAAAGGAGTAGAGGTCGGTCGACGACCCCGAGAACGCAGAGGCGAGCGGTGAATTGAGCGGATCGAGGAGATTGAAGTCGGCTCCCATCCAGAATACGCCCTGCGGATTGTCGTATTGCAGGTTGTCCTCGACGGTCACCCAGCGTGTGCCGCCGTCGGTGTAGATGATGTTGCTGCCGGCCAGTGACCGCTTGCCGTGCATGAGGTTGCCGCGGATGAGCGTAGCGTCGCCCCAGCCCCTCCCCTGGGCGCCCGTGGTGTAGATCGCGCCGCCGTCGTAGACCTGCGTCACGAAGTTCGTGATCTCGTTGCCTATCACCCTCGTGCCGCTGAGCGCGGTGGGCACGCCGAGGTCCCACGGCAGCCAAGAACTCGGAATGCTGTTGGGCTGACCCGGGAAGCGCGGGCTGTCCACGAGGCCCCAACCCCAGCCGATCTGCATGCCCGACCACGACGTGTCGCTGATCAGGTTGTTCTCGATACGGGTGTTCTTCGCGAAGCCGACGAAGATTCCCGCCGCGTCCACGTAGTCCACGCCGGTGCCCGTGATCGTGTTCTGCAGGATCGAGACGCCGCGGACGACAGCCCGGGCATCGCCGGGGAAGGCGTCTGTGCCGAGCACGGTGATCCGGTTGGCCGGGTCGATCACCCACTTCGACTGGGGCTTGAGCGGGTCGATCGACGGATCGACGCGGCACCACGACGCGCCGCCGACTGTGATGGCGCTCGACGAGATGCCGGTGAAAGTGTTGCGGACCACGCGGATCGACTGGCTGCCGGTGCCGAGTTGCAGACCGACGCCGCCGAGATTGCGGAACGTGTTGGTACTGAAGGACACGTTGCGGGCGTACGAAACCGACACGTTGCCGGGCGTGGCCTTCGTGAACTGGCTATGGCCCGTCGTGGTGGGGCCGTTGAGGTAGGCGCCGGTGACGGGGTTTTTGCCCGCGTCGATGATCACGCCGGTCTGGTCGGGCACGTAGCCGGCGCCGAAGGCCGGGTCCAGCCAGGTAGCGCCCGCGAATGTGAGCCCCCGGAAGGCGAGATTCCGCACCGGGCTCGCGGCCGAGCCCGTCACCTCGAGGAGCGACTCGGTCACGGGAATGTCGATCTGGTGGCCCACGTTGGGATCCACGAGCGGCGCGCAGACGAGGTAGACGCTGCCGCCGACGCGGTCGTAATACCATTCGTTCGGCTGGTCGAGGAACTGGTAGGAACCGGCGAACTGCGTGATCCGCCAGGGGTTCCACACGGCCGGCACGAGCGGCTCCATCGGGGTCGCCCCGGGCGTGGCGTTCGCCGGCGCGACGCCGAGCGACGCGGCCCGCCACGGGTCGGCCTGCATCGTGATCAGGCCGACGGGCGCGTCGTCGAGCAGCGACGGCATGTCGAGGATCTGGAGCGGGCTGAACGCGCCGATCGACTGCACGGGCATGCGGAACTCGCGCCACTGCATGCGGGCCACCGCCGTCACGTCCTGCTGCCGCCGCGGGTCGGCGACGCCCTCGACCCGGTCCCACGTGGTCGGGTCGCGCCAGTCGAGCGGGTTGGTGTTGCCCGGCGACAGCAGGCCGGGATCGCTGTAGACGATGCCGTTCGGGCCGGGTGCGCCGGGGTCGAGCAGCCAGCCGTATTGGCCGATGAGCGGCCGAAAACCGAAGGGATAGGTCGGATTCGCGTCGCCGGGCATGGCGGAAGGGTTCGTCTCGGCGAGTGTGCCGCGGGCGCCGTCGATGTAGAGCTGCAGCGCCCCGAGGTCAGCCCGTCCCGCCACCGACAGGCCGCTCACGTCGGCTTTCCAGACCGCGTTGAGGCCGAGGCCGAGCAGCTGCGGGTTCGCGACGAGCTGCCAGTTGGTGACGGCACGCGAACCGGAGAGCACGGGCGACTCGCCAGGAGCGGCCTGCCACGTGACGGTGCGGCCGTTCCGGCCGGAGTCGGCGGCTGTGAACTTGAGCGGCGTGTCGAGGTCGTAGGTGCCGCCACGCACGTTGACGACGATGTCGCGGAGTTGCGGCCGCGCGGCGAGCCGGGTGAGAATGGCGGTCTGCGCCTGCTCAAGCGAGGTGAATGGATCGGCGGCGGAGCCGCTCGGCGTGGTGGGCGACGGCGGTGCGGTCTGGTTCACCCAGTATTGATCCACGGCCAGCGCGATCCGAGCGTCAAGCCGCTCAAAGGCGGGCGGCGCGGGGCGGCGGCGCCGCGTCGTTGCCGGCCGGCCGCCGCGCAGTCTCTTCGCGAGCAGATTCGTGAAGTTCATCCGCACAGCCCTCCAATCTCATAGCTTCCTCAAACTCATAGCTTCGTCAAACCTGACGCTACCCCTGGGGCAGGGCCGGGTCAAGAGACGGGCGATCCCGTGTTCACGATGCCATCAAATCCGCCCGGCGGTGCACTCCTTCGTGCGGGTGGCCACCTCCGCTTCACTTCACGTAGCTGTAGAAGTAAAGGAAACGATAGGACCGCCAACAACACTTCCTCAAGCGTTTCGTGGGCGACGAGCGGTCGATGGGGTGCGGCCCATGGCCCTGCTCGGCACCGCTGGCTGTTCGGCGATCGTAAAGCACCCCCCCAAACCACCGCTGCGCGAGCAGTGTTTCACGGTCGGCGTAGCCCCTCACCGAACTCGCCCAACGGGAGGCTGGTTACAGCGGGCATACCCCACCTTCCACCCACAGGAACCCCGACATGTCATCGCATGTAGGCGGCTGTCACTGCAGGCGATAAGATCGAGGGGTTACGCCAGTGGGCTTCGGGTAGATGTTTGTCGGCGGATCGAGCGGGTGTGTATTCGCGGTCGGAAGGGGTGAGTGATGGTCGGGTGCGGCGAGTCGTGCGGGAGCCGGGGGTGAATTGAGCGGCGTGTAGTGCGGGCGTTAAAAGACAACGGGCCGGGCACCTTGCGATGCTCAGCCCGGTTGTGAATGGTTCGTGGAGATCGCTCGTTCAGGTAGCCAGAGTGGACGCCGGCCGCAGCCGACGACGCCGCTTGAACATCTGCCAGCCGCCACAGGCAAGCCCAGCAAGGGCCATGGCATACGTTGACGGCTCGGGGACAACCGCCAAGACGCCAGTGTTCTGATAAAAGACAAGCCGCTGGCCATTGGGAGCACTGGGTGTGGTCCAATCAGATACCCATGCGTCGGCACCATAACCGCCCGTGCCGATGGCACCGAACGTGAGCCCCGCGTATGGACTGCTGCCGCCGGCCATCGTGAGACTGGAAAAATCCCCCAACTCAGAACCGAACTGAAACAGTTGGAACACGGTGTCGTTCGCGTAGCTACCGCTCATGGTGAGTTGGAGCAATCCACCGTAGGCGATGTTGTTCGTCGCTACGATCTGGTCATAGAACCCCGCCGCCGTGCCGGTGATCTCCATGAGCGTGGTCGAGGAGCCACTCAGTTGCAGCGAGCCAACGTGGAGGGTTCCGGGGCTGTTGCCGGGCGAGAGCGTGCCGCCAGCCAGCACCACGAGCGGGCCGTCGATCGTGCCGCTGCCGCCGAGGAGACCGCCAGAGGCGACCGACACAGCCGTGTTGCCCAGTCGCCCATTCACGAGCAGCGAACCGCCGTTGACGTTCGTCGCCCCGGTGTAGGCACTGCTGCCTGAGAGCGTGAGCGTGCCGAGGCCCGACTTTGTGAGGCCGCCGGTGTTGCTCGCGGCCAAGCCGGTTGCGAAGGTGGCGTTTTGACCGTTGGTGTCGATCCAGATGGCACTGTTGCTGTTCAGGATCCTAGCTGAGTAGTCGGACGTGTTGCCGGCGGAGTATTGCAGCGTGCCGCCGCCAAAACTGATCGTGCCCGACGAGCCGACCGCACCCGTATTTTCCAACGACAGCACGCCGCCGTTCAGGTACGAGCCGCCCGTGTAGGTGTTAACGCCTGTGAGCATCAGCGTGTTGGGACCGAGTTTCACGAGGCCGAGCGACCCGGAACCCGTGTCCGTGAACGCCGGGGCGTAGGTCCGGTCGCCGTCCGAGGTGTCGAACCCGAACAAGGCCCCGTCGGCGAAATTATTCGTGTTGAGGATTGTCGCCACTTGGCCGTCGGGCACGGCGTTGCCGACCGCGAGCCCAGCGCCGGCCGCAACCGTGTAGCGGCCGGCGGTATCCCAGCCCGGCAGGGCGGCCACCGTCGACACCGCGAGCACGCCGCCGGAGATCGTCGTCACGCCCGAGTAGGAGTTGGCCCCGTCGAGTGACAGTGTGCCGCCGCCCTGCTTCGTGACCGCACCCGTGCCGCTGATGATGCCCGAGTAGGTGGAGTCATCGGAGCGGTTGAAGATGAGCGTGCCGTTGTTCGTGAGCGTCGACACGCCGAGCACGCCGGTTGTGCCACCGACGCCGATCTGGAGTGCGCCGCCGGCGTTGAGGTTGATCGTGCCGTAGGTGCCCTGCGAGAGCGTGCCGCCGACGGTCACGAGGCCTCCCGACATGGTGAGCGTGCCGCTGCCGATATAGCCGACAAAGAGATCGCCGCTGTTGGCCCACGTGCCACTTGATACCGTGGCCGTGCCGACGCCGCTGGCGTTGTAGCCGAGATAGCCGGTCGTGTTGGTGACGCTGCCGCCGTTCACGGTCAGCGTGCCGGTGCCCTGGCCGCCGACAATAAGATCGCCGCTATTGGCCCACGTGCCGCTGCTCACCGTAGCCGTGGCGACGCCGCCGCGGAGGGGGCTGAGAATGCCGTTTGTGTTCGTGACGCTGCCGCCGTTCACGGCCAACGTACCGGTGCCTTCCCAGCCGATGTAGAGTTCGCCGCTATTGGCCCATGTGCCGCCCAACACATTGGCCGTACCAGCACCGGCGTAGCTAAGAAAACCGTTTGTGTTGGTGACGCTGCCGCCGGTCATGTTGAGCGTACCGGTGCCGTAAGAGCCGACGTAGAGGCCGCCGCTATTGGCCCACGTGCCGCTTGAGACCATGGCCGTGCCGGTACGAACAACGCCGGTTGAGTTGGTGACGCTGCCGCCGTTCACGTTCAACGTACCGGTGCCGGCGTAACCGACATAAAGTTCGCCGCTACTGGCCCACGTGCCGCCCGACAACACATTGGCCGTGCCGTCGCCGCCAATTTCGAAGCCGAGATAGCCGGTCGTGTTGGTCGCGTTTCCGCCAGCGATCACTGCAAGCGTGGCGGTGCCAGTTGTAGCGACGTAGAGATCACCGCCAAAATTCGTACCGGTGCTGACCGTCGTCGTGCCGCTGTTGAGGATCGTGTCGGCGCCGACAGCCCGTGTCGGCAATCCCACGACAAGCAACCCGGCGAGAACAACGCCGAGTGTCCACGGGGATTTCGGGACGGAACAGTTGCAGGTGAAGAGCGGGACCAAAGGAGCAAGTCGCATGTGGCTTTCCAGCACGAACGAGACATTGGCCATAAAAAACTGGCGCCCTTGTCCACGCACGAGAAGTGCGTCGCTGGAGCTTTTGGGGAGACTACGGCCGGGCCCGGGGGCGTGTCAAAAAGAATCCCACGGCAGGGGAAAACACGTTGAAAAGCCGCATGGCGAAACCGGCCGGGGATGCGGGAGCCAGAAGGAAAAATGACCTGCCCCTCACCCCCTCGCAGCAGCCTCTTTGAGGACCAGCAGCCGGGCACCAACATCCGCATTCCTGCCGACCCCAGTTCAGCACGTATGTCGACCTACATCGACACCAATGCTGAACCGGTTCTATCTCTTCTA
>JBAXUW010000019.1:0-25003 GCA_037129495.1 Planctomycetota bacterium
GAGCAAGCCCAAGCACTCTCGATGGATTTTACTAAAAATACCCCGCTGCAGTCGATCACGCTGTATCTGTTTTTTGCTGGCACAGTAGCGATGGGTGCTGGAGCCCTCTACTTCTTTCTGCTCCGCGACAGTGTCGAGCCGGTCTATCGCAGCACGATGGTAGTGGCCGGCCTGGTCTGCGGCATCGCCTGCTTCCACTATCTCAAGATGACGCATGTCTATCAGGAGACGGGTGGTCAGTTCCCAACGGCACTCCGGTATATCGACTGGCTGTTCACAACGCCGCTGCTGCTCATCAAGTTTCCGCTCTTGCTGCGGATGGGCGACCGCGGGACGAAGTTCTTCTCCACGCTTGTGCTCCTCGACATCGCGATGATCGTCACAGCATTTATCGCTGAGACGTCGCCTGTCGACTCTCAGAAGTGGTGGACGTTCTTCCTGGTCTCGTGCGTCTGCGAACTCCTGATCGTCAGCGTGCTCTACATGCAACTCGGCCACGCCATTGCCGATGCACCAGCTCCACTGGCCAGGGCGCTTGAGACAATGCGGTTGTTCGTGCTCATTGGGTGGGCGATCTATCCGATCGGCTTCCTGATGGCACGCTCGGGATACGGCGAACTGCGGGAGATCATTTACAACATCTCCGACGTGATCAACAAGGTTGGCTTCGGTCTGGTCGCCTACCATGGCATCCAGGCTATGAGCCACTCCTCGGAGTCGCGTCACCGCGCTTAAGCCACGGCGAGGAATGGCTCCCTGCCATTCCTCGTGAAGGAAAAAGTCGTGTTTCGATTGCTTCCTCTCGCGTGTTTGATTATTGCCACGGCACTGTCGCTGCTGCTCGGGCCGAATTGGTCGGCTGGCAGGGCGCCAGTGCCGTGGCTTATCGCGATTGGAATTGTCGGTCTCCCGCACGGTGCGGTCGATCTCGCGGTCTCTCGGCGGCTCTGCGGCTGGCCGGCCACGCTCCGCCTGTTTGCGGCCTACATGGCCGTGATGGCGGTGGTCCTGGTGGCATTTCTGCTGCTGCCACGGACGGTCGTGGTGCTGTTTGCTCTCCTGAGCATTTGGCATTTCGGACTCTCGCACGCTGACGGTCAGTCGCCTTCAATGCGGTCCCCATGGCCCTGGCCCGCCATCGCTGCCGTGGCCCGCGGAGCGAGCGTGCTTGGTGTCCCGCTGGCGGCCTGGCCCGTGGCCACCGGCGACGTCGTAACAGACTTGATCCGGCTGGTGCGACCGGCCGGTTCGAACCCCACCATCGGGTTTGACCCCGCATCTATTCGGCTGACCGGTGTCATCTTATTGGGAGCGTCCGTGGTCTGCCTGACCATCGAGGCGGTCGCATCGAGGCACACGCCGGGGGGTCTGCGACGGTCGTTCGACACGCTCGTCGATCTCTTGGCGATCGGCTTCCTAGGGTTCGTCGCCGACCCGCTCTTTTCGATCGGCGTCTATTTTCTCTGCTGGCATGCCTGGCGGGAGATGCGGCCCCTCGCGGCAGTGATATCGCCCGCCGACAGGCCAGCCTCACTGTTTCACACTCTGATCGCCATTCACACCGCAGCCCTGCCGCTCCTAGTTCCCACCTGGGTATGCTTGGCGGCCGGTTGGTGGCTGCTCTCGCCAGACCATTCGCTTCGTGATCTGGCGATTCTGTCGCTGGTGGTATACCTCGTGGTGACGCCTTCGCACGAGGCGTTACTCGACTTCCTGCGAATGCCTGGGCACACGCTCCCGTCCGCTTCACACCGCCAGGCTGCAGCCTCATGTGTCGTCCGCTCCGTCTCCTCATCGTAATCGCGCTGGCCGCTGTAGCGGTGCCACTGGTACCGTTTCTGGCCTTCGGCACGAGGCTCGACCATGCGGTGGCTGGCTGGCTCGACCCGCTTCCATCACCGCCAGTGCTGGCGGCCCTCGAAGTGGGGGTGCTTGCCGCTGACCTGCTGCTGCCGGTGCCCTCGAGCATGGTGGCTACGCTGGGAGGCGCACAGCTTGGCGTCATCCTCGGCACGGCCTGCGCTTGGCTGGGCATGACGGCGGGCGCACTGGCGGGCTGGTGGCTCGGCCGCACGGCTGGCGCTGCCTCGCTCTCCAGCCTCGCTCTGGAAGAACGCGATCTGCTCACGCCGCACCAAGCGCGGCTTGCTCCACTCGTGATCGTGCTCACCCGGCCGCTGCCGCTGCTGGCGGAAGCGGCCGCCCTCATGGCCGGCGCCACCGGCATGAACTGCCGCAGATTTCTACTCGCGGCGGGCAGCGGCAACCTCGCCATCGCGCTGGTTTGGAGTTGGGCCGGCGGCCTGGGGCGTCAGGCCGACTCACTGCAGTGGGTGCTGGTTGCATCGCTCGCAGTGCCGGTCGCGATCACGTGGCTGGCCCTCCGCCGCGGTTTGCAAACAACTTCGCTGAAACTATGATCGGCTCAGAGAACAATTTTGAAAGCACGGCGATACCATGGCAGCACTCAAGGCATTTCTCGACATCTTCCTGCATGCCAGAGACCAACTGGAGGGCATCCTCCAGGCCTGGGGACCGTGGACCTACGTTCTCCTCTTTGCGATCATCCTCTGTGAGACCGGGCTCGTTGTCACGCCGTTTCTGCCGGGCGACTCGCTGCTCTTCGCGGCCGGCGCGATGGCAGCGATTTATCCTGAGTCGCTGAACATCATCGCACTGCTCGTTGTGCTCTCAATCGCAGCCATCATTGGCGACACGCTTAATTACGCGATCGGCCGCTGGATCGGACCGCGGGCCTTCAGTCTCAACACTTGGTTTCTCAAAGCTGAGCATCTGGTCAAGACGCAGGAGTTTTACGACCGGCATGGCGGAAAGACGATCGTGCTCGCCCGGTTCGTCCCGATCATTCGCACGTTCGCCCCGTTCGTGGCGGGCGTCGGCCGGATGAACTATTCACAGTTCCTTTACTACAACGTCGTCGGTGGGCTGGCCTGGGTCGCCATCTGTACGTTGGCCGGCTACTTCTTTGGCGAGCTGCCGTTTGTGAAGAAGCACTTCGAACTCGTCGTAGTGGGCATCGTGCTGATGTCGGTCCTGCCGGTGGCCTGGGAAATCTGGTCCGCCCGCCGCCGCCAGCAGGTCCTACGGAAAGGCGAGTTTTCCAACGTGCCGAAAAGATGAAGAGGACAAGGTAGAAAACTTATCCCACGGGCAGTTCGGCCTCGACTCGGTCGAAGACCGCATCGAATTCACGGCGGGTGCGGGCTGTGAGTTCATTGATCTCAGCTACGAGGTCTGCGGGGCTTGCAGCACCGAGCAGGTGGGCGAGCGTGCGCTGTAATTCTGGTGCGGTCGGAAAGTCGTGCCGGCCCGGTGCGTCGAGTAGTCGCAGATGCCCCTCAATCGTGCGGAGTTGCCGATAGGCCCGCTCAAAAAACCCAAACTGTTCGCTGTCGAGATGCCCCGCGGCATGCAGGGCTATGAGGCCCGCGAGCGTCTCCGGCGTTCGCACCGCCGGCTCACGGCCGCCATGCACAAGCTGCAATACTTGCACAGCAAACTCGATGTCGACCACGCCACCCGGCCCGCGCTTGAGGTTTGTGGCCCGGGCCCCCTCCTCCATGCGGTGCCGCATCCGCCGGATCTCCGCTACGTCGGCGACCGTCCAGGAGCGTTCATAGGTGGCGGCATGCACGATCCGCATTGCCCGCAGGGCGGCGGCCGGCCCGCCGATCACCACCCGGGCCTTGAGAAGCGCCTGCCGTTCCCAGATGGCAGCCGGGCCATCCTCGGCAAAGTACCGGGCAAAGTCGTCGAGCGATACGGCCGTGGGACCGCTGCGGCCGCTCGGCCGGAGCCGTGAATCCAGCTCGTAGAGCCGACCCTGTGGGCCAAACGTGTTGAAGACCTTCATCGTCCGCTGCGCAAGCTCGGCGAAGAAGTGGGCGTTGGTCGTCCCCTCAGCGCTCTTCCGCGTGCGGCGGCGGTGAAACGAGATGCCGTCGTAGTCGTAGAGAAAGACGACGTCAACGTCGCTGGCGTAGTTCATCTCGCGGCCGCCAAACTTGCCCATCGCCAGCACGACGGGCCCGGCCCGCACGCCCACCGTCTCCCCCTGTGCCGCCATCGGCTCGCCCAGCCGCTCCACCAGTCGCTCCTCCTCACGGGCCATCACCACCCGCAGAATCGCCTCGGGAATCGCCGAGACGGCAGCGGTCGTCTCCGTGACGTTTTGCCGGCCGAGGATGTCGCGAACCCCCACCCGCAGTTGCTGTGAGGCCTTGAAGGCATGGATGATCGGACCGCTATCGACGGCCCCTTTGCAGAGGTCGGCGAGCATGGCGTCGAGCATCGCCGGCGTCGGCAACCGCGGCACAACAAGGCTGTCGAGGAGTTCGTCGATCATGCCAGGATTGTTCACCAACAGCTTGGCGAGAAAGGGACTCCAGGAGCAGAGTCGGACGGTGAGATCAAGCGACGGTGGGTGAAAGCTGAAGAGCTCCCAGAGCACCCCCTTACCCCCCAGTGAATTACTGACGACGACGAGATTCGCAAGCGTGGCATCGGGGTCGGGCGTGGTGGCGATCGCCCCCAGCAGTCGGGCCGCGATCGCAGCCAGAAAATGCCGGCAGCGCCGCGTGGAGAGGAATCGCACCTGTTCCTCGCTCAAGGCCTCGACCGCCCGGTGCGCCGCCGGAATATCGCGGAAGCCGTGCCGCGACAACACCTCCCGCACAAACCCTTCAGGCGGCGTCGGATCGAGCACCAGATCGACCTCCGGCTCGGGCTCACCCTCCTCGGGGAAGGCATCGTGCAGGAGATGGTCGAGGATCCGCCGGTTCACATCGGCTGTCTCGGCCAGTTCACGCCGCAGCCGATCAGCACTGGCCGCGCCAGTTCCGTAGCCCATGCGAACAGCCAGTCGGACAAACTCAGCCGGCTCCTGCGGCAGCGTGTGGGTCTGACGATCGTAGAGAATCTGCAGTCGGTGTTCGACGGTGCGGAGGAGCGTGTACGTCCGCTCTAAGATCGAGCGTTCCTGATCGGTGAGCCCGCCCGTCTCCGCGAGCCGACGCAGCGCCTCGAGCGTTGTCCCGGTACGGACCCGCGGCGTGTCCCCGCCGCTCAAGAGCTGAAGAAACTGGATTGTAAACTCGATGTCGCGGATGCCGCCACGGCCGTTCTTGATGTCGGCTACGTCGGTGCCTTCGCGGACTGCCCGATGTTCAATCCGGCGCTTGAGTGCCTTGATGCCGCTGATATCGGCCCGCGTCAGCCAGCGTCTGTAGACCCACGGCTCCATCTCAGCGAGCAGCCGTGCGCCCAGTTGCTCGTCGCCAGCGATGCAGCGTGCCTTCACCCATGCCTGCCGCTCCCAGGTGCGGCCATGGCGGTCGTAATACTGCAGCAGCGACTCTTGCGAGAGCGTCGCGAGCCCGGTCGCGCCATGTGGCCGCAGGCGAAGGTCGACGCGATAAGCAAAGCCCAGATCAGTCGGCTCCGCGATCAGTCGCACCGTCTCCTGCACGACCCGCTCAAAAAACTCAGCCGTGCTGCAGGGCTTCGGCCCCTCCACCCGGCCGTCGGCGGAATAGACAAGTATCAGGTCGATGTCGCTTGAATAGTTGAGCTCCTGACCGCCGAGCTTGCCCAGCGCGATCACCGCGATGGTGGCATGCTCTCCAGCTGGTCCGCGGGGGATGCCGCGCAGCTTTTCCAGCCGGGCCACCGCCGCCGCCACCGCTGCCTGGACGACGCAGTCGGCCACATGCGAGATCTGTGTCACCACCGTCTCCAGCCGTTGACCCGCCACGATATCGCCATAGGCAATGCGGAGCGTCTCGCGACGTTTAAACCGGCGCAGTGCCCGCATCACGCAGTCGGGCTCAGTGAGCAGCGCGGTCTCTGCGGCGAGCGTGGCAGCGAGCGCCTGACGGCTCTCGGGGCGGCCCTCACCGATGCGAATCTGCTCCCATGACTCGGGGTCGACGATCACCAGTTCGGCCAGATAGGGGCTCGCCGAAAAGAGCTTTAGCAAGATCTCCAGACTTCGCGGGTCACGCTGGAAGAGCGTGCCTGTCGAGAGTGGACTGCGGACTGAGCCAAAGAGCCGCTCGACCGCCATCAGCACCCGGTCAGGATCACTCACGCCGGGCAGCAGGACCACGAGGCGATCGCAGAGGAATGCCAGCAGATCGAGCGTGAGGCCGTGGGCGGCTAGACCGCAGAGCGACCGATGGGCGACCTGCGGATCCGCCAGGCCGACGAGGCAGCCCCAGTCGGCGGCGGCGGCGGGCTCGTCGAGGAGCTGTTTCATGCCGGCGACCGACAGCGACGCCGTGTTCGAACCGGTCTCTTCCGAGCTCAAGGGCTTAGGTTCCCGGCGGCGGCAGGCGATGAGGCTGAATGGTGTAGAGCGGAGGGCCAGACCTGTCTGAAGCCATGTCCGCGGACATGTCCGCGGCCGCCGCGCCGTCGCGCATGAGGTGCTCCAGCGGCACGGCGTCGGCCAGACCATCGGCCACATCGCCCGCGAGGGTCCAGGCGGCGGCCGCCTGGATATCGATATCGACGAGCCGGCCAACCAGGCGCAGCGGCGCATCGAAGACCACGATCCGGTCGCACATCGTGCGGCCGGTTAATTGCACGATCTTGTCCGGCGAGGCGGTCTCCTCTGCGGTCAGATTGGCTGACGCTTCTGTCCCTCCGGCCTTGGCCTGCTGCCGCTCGTTCCGCACGGACGGGCCTTCGACAAGCACCTGCTGCCGCGTCCCGATAAACGGCAAATTGCCGGCCAGGCTCACGACCGTCTGGGCGTCGAGCAACGCTTTGAGGCGTTCCTTCTTCACCGCCTCCGGCACATCGTCCACCTGCCGATCAAAAGCCTTCGTGCCGGGCCGGGGGCTGTATTTGAAAATAAAACTGTTTTTGAAGTCGCCGGTCTGGACGAGGTCGAGCGAGGTCTGAAACTCAGTGTCGGTCTCGCCGCAGAATCCCACGATAAAATCGCTGGTCACGGCGGCCTGCGGGATCGTCTCCCGAAGGCGGCTGAGCATTTCCATGTATTCGCCGATCGTGTAGCCGCGTTTCATCCGCGTGAGCACGGCATCGGAGCCGTGCTGGGCCGGCACGTGGATATAGTGGCTGACCTTCGGCAGGTCGCGGACGGCTGTCAGCAGGTCGTCGGTCATATCCCGCGGGTAGCTCGTGACAAACTTGATCCGGTCGAGCCCATCGACCGCGTCGAGCGTCGCCAGCAGATCAGAGAGCCGTGTCGTCCGGCCACCGTCGGTCCACTTGTAACTGTTGACCGTCTGGCCGATGAGCGTGATCTCCCGGCAGCCGTCGGCCACCAGTTTCCTCGCCTCGGCAGCAATCGTCTCCGGTGAACGGGCCTGCTCCGGCCCGCGGACGTGCGGCACCACACAAAACCCGCAGAATTTATCGCAGCCGGTCTGGGTCCGCACGAAGGCCTGAAAGGGGGTCGGCCGCATCTGCGGATCGCGGTCGGGATCGTAGCTCTCGAAGCTCTGCGCGATCGCCTCGCGGCTGCCTCCAGTGCGGTCGAGGCTCACTTCCAGTCGTGGTCCACCACCGGCGAGCAGATCATCGACAAGGCCGGGCACGCGGTGGAGTTGACCGGGGCCAACAACAAGATCGACCCACGGCGCCCGCTTCCTGACAAGCTCCTGATCCTTCTGGGCCATGCAGCCGAGCACGCCGACAATGAGCCCCGGCCGCTGCTGCTTTTCCAGCCGGATCCGGCCCAGGGCCGAGTAGATCTTGTCTTCGGCATGCTGTCGCACGCTGCAGGTGTTGTAGAAGACGGCGTCGGCGTCGGCGGTGCTGCTCGCCATCGCCCAGCCCTGACGGCGAAGCGCGGCCACCACAAGCTCGCTGTCGAGCACGTTCATCTGGCAGCCAACCGTCTCGATCCAGAGCCGTTTTGTCTTGGATGTCGTGGACTTCATGGTCATCGTGGTCATCGTGGTCGTCATGGAGCAGATTGTAACCGCGCGTCGGCAAACAGGGCGTGGCCCCGCAGAAACTCGGCGGCCGACATGCTCCGCTTCCCCTCGGGCACCAGCCGCCTGATGACCAGCTGCGTGCCCGCCCCACAGGCCACGATCAGTCCGGCATCGTCCGCCGCGAGGATCGTGCCTGGAGTTGCGGTATGGCCACTGCTCCCAACGGCCACGTCTTCAAGGCCGATCCGCAGCGGCGGCCGCTTGTCGCCAGAGGAAATGCCGGTGTAAAGAAACGTCGCGATCCGCGGCCATGGCTCAAGGGCCCGCCGCATCCGCTCAATCCGCGGAGCTGACAATGACCAGTCGACGAGGCCGTCGGCCTTCGCCAGCCGTGGTGCCCGGGTCACTTTCGCTGCGTCCTGCAGCACACCGGGACTGCTGCCGGGGCCGGCGGCGACGAGCATATCAATCGCCTCGAGCACCGCTTCGGCGCCCATCTCGGCAAGTCGGGCCTCAAGCTGCGGGGCTGTCTCATCCGGGCCGATGGGTGTCTCGCGGGCCACAAGCACATGGCCCGCGTCGAGCGCCGGCGTCATGTGAATGACACTCACGCCGGTCACGGCATCTCCCTCGAGAATCGCCCACTGCACCGGCGCCGCGCCGCGGTGCCGCGGCAGAAGCGAGCCGTGGAGATTGATGCCGCCATGGGCCGCAGTGGCCAGTGCCGCCGGAGATAAGATCTGACCGTAGTCGCAGACGACGAGCAGATCGGGAGCAAGATTCTTGACGGCGGCGATTGCGGCTGGGTCGTTGATTTGTTCCGGATCGAGGATCGGTATGCCGGCTGCAGTGGCTGCCGCACGCATCGGATTGGGAGGGGGCCGTCGGCCCACTGGGGCATGCGCGGGCCGGGTGACGACGGCCACGACCGCATGCGGCGACTTGAGGACTGCATGAAACATCGGCACAGCGAAGGGGCCGGTGCCCATCACGACAATCTTCAGCGGCTGAGTGGCGGCCGGAATCATACGGCGCAGCGATCTGCTTCGAGCCGGTTGAGCCGCGCCACGAGTTCGTTGTGGTCGGGCAGTTCTCCCCGCGACTGCGCCCCCACAAACACCTCACGAAATGTCTCAAGCTCCCGCCGTGCCTCGATCGCGGCCGCCTCCGGGAGCCGATCGGTAAATAGCTTCCCTTCGAGATGGTCAAACTCGTGCTGCACCACGCGGGCCAGCAGGCCGTCGAGCTCAAGACGGATTGCTTCGCCATCCAGCGACCAGGCCTCGACGACAATGCATTCTGGGCGGCGCACGTCCATCCGCAGGCCGGGCAGGCTCAGGCAGCCCTCTTCCTGAATGGCTGTGCCGCGGGGCTTGCTGAGCGTCGGATTGATGAAGACGAGTTCCTCGCCCTGACCGCGGCGGCCGGTCGTGTTGACGATAAATAGGCGATAGGGCAGCGCGACCTGATTGGCGGCGAGGCCGATCCCCTCGGCCTCATACATGATGTCAAACATCTGCTCGACCGCCTCGCAGACCGCCTCGTCGATCCGTACGAGTGGCTTCGCGGGCCGCAGCAGGGCCGGGTGAGGGTATTCGACGAGTGCGAGCGGGCCGATAAAACCCGCCGGAGGATGTGGGCTGTCTGCCATGGGTGATTACGCTGCGAGCTTGTGAGAAGCCTGAAAAACCAGACCAGACGCTTCGGTCCGGCTGCCTGACGGAGCGGCCCTAAATCATACGCCACGCTGGTCGGTTCGCACCCGCAGGGTTTTGCCGCGGAAAACGAAAAATTTCCCACGTACTGGTTTTTTTGCCGTTTTCCGTTGGAGCTTCCTGCCTGGAGGGTCTTGCCTCGAATCGAGCACTTTTTCACTGAAGTGTCCCGCTTGAGGATCGAGAGAGCGCAGTCGCCGCCAGGCGCCGGCGATCTCCGGAGCATTCCCGCAGCGACTTGGGAGCCCGCCGCTTGTGTGACTTGTGAAGAATCATTGCAATCCTCGTGTCGGCCTCAGAAGAGGCGATTGCCCTGCCCCTTATCGCAGCCCGCCGTGTGGTAAGGCTGAAGCAAGGGCCGTCGGGTTTGCAGGAACTGTTCCTGCAATTTCATCGGAGTCCGCATCCATGCCAACCGCACCGGTTGCTACCAAGTTGGGGGCGGCGCCAAAGGGGCAAAACCCTCACTTAGAAGTTGGCGTCATTCCTGGGGGCGGGTCACGGGCACACCCAGCCACACCGACCGCTCACCGTCCGGAAATCGCTTGCGGAAGCGCCGTTGACCGTCCTATCATTCCGCAGTGATACTCTCTGATTACTCCTTATTATTTGCCCATTGAGCAAAGGCGTCTCTTCGTCCAGGAGCTCATGCCAAAGCCAATCCCTTTTCGAGGTCTCGCGTGACTCAGCCGCCGAACAATTCTCCGCAGGATCTCACAGAGGCTGCTGGTTGCGATCAAGCGGCCGTTCCCAGCATCAAGGATCTGCAGCAGCGTGATCGCCCCTTTGTGCTCGCAAATTCCCTTGGGCAGATCGTGGCGATCAATTCAGCCTTTGAGCAGGCCTATGGCTGGAGTGATCAGCAGCTGCGCGGCAAGCCCCTCAGTGTGATTCTGCCGGCCGCCTTTCAGATGTCTCACCAACTTGGCTTCTCTCGTTTCCAAGCCCGGGAGATTTCCACGATCCTGGGCCATCCACTGCGGCTGAAAACGGTCTGCGCCGATGGCAGGGAGGTGGTCTCAGAACATTTCATCGTCGCGGAGAAGTCAGAAGGAGACTGGGCCTTCGGAGCAACGCTCACGCCGTTACCAGATCACACGCCAACCGATGCCTGACGCGGCCATGTTCCTACCATCCCAGCCGCCTAACGGCGAGCGGGGCCTGATCGCCGAGTTGCGGCGCACTATGGGGCGTTTGGATTTAGCCCTCGGCCTGATCCGGGAGGCCCTGGTTCTGGTGGATGCCGGTGGCCACGTGATCTGGTCGAATGCGGCATTCGATTTGCTCGTGGGAAAGAAACGGCTCGAGCTTCTCGGGGCCAGCCTGCAGAGCATTCTCCCTCTGAATCACGTCGAGGAGCGGATCCTGACCATCGAACAGACCCGGGGGGTGAACCAGAAGAGCGGCCTGCTCAACGCCATCTTGAGTGAGATGCCGTTGCGGGCTCTGGAAGTAGAGTGGTATCCCGTGCTCACCGAAGAGCCGAATCCCATGATGTTCTCGTTCCGGGACGTCAGTGATCGGTTGACCCTGGCCACCCAGGCAATGAAGTGCCCGGTCACGGGGCTGCTGAATCGGCGCGGCTTGCTTGAGCGAATCCATACCTCGCTGCGCCATCTAAGCCGCCAGCCTGGCCTGGTAACCCTGCTCTACTGTGATCTCAATCACTTCAAGGAGGTCAATGATCTCCATGGTCATCATCTGGGCGATCGCTTGCTCATGGAGGTTGGCCAGCGTCTGCGCGAAAACGTTCGCCCTGGAGATGTGGTAGGCCGCATTGGCGGCGATGAGTTTGTGGTCCTTGCACTCGAGATCCACAGCGATATCGAGGCGATCCAATGGGCAGAGCGGCTCCATGCCGGGCTGACTGTGCCGTGGCATACCGGCGGCGCGATGATCATACCACGCATGAGTATGGGGATCGCATCGACCGCCGATCCGGAGATGTCTGTGGATGAATTGCTGCGCCGCTCCGATTTGGCTATGTACGCTGCCAAGAGCACGCCACATCGCTCGATCGCTCTCTTTGATCAGCAGTTGGCAGAGCTTGCCGATCTCGAAAACCTGATCAGACGCCGGTTGGAAGCGGTATTGGAAGCTGATCAACTGGGCGTTGAGTATCAGCCCATCGTGAGCCTTGAGAGTGGATCGCTGATCGGTGTGGAGGCGCTGGCCCGGCTTCCCGCGGATGAGGGGGGCTGGATTATGCCGATCGATTTTATTCCTGTTGCAGAGAGAACGGGCCAGATTCATCTCGTCGGCGACATGGTGCTAGGCCGCAGCCTGGAGGTGCTAAGGGGTCTTGGGTCAATCCACCAGACCATTTCAATCGCGATCAATGTGAGCCCCCTTCAACTCTCCGAGGAGGGCCTAGCGACCAGGGTGATCCAGATGGCGGCAAAGCAGCAGGTTCCGCTTTCATGCCTGGTGCTCGAAGTCACCGAATCACCGCTGATGGATCGGCAGCAAAAGGCGGTGCGTGAACTTCAGCACCTGCGAGATTGCGGCTGCCGTATTTTTCTTGATGACTTCGGCACCGGCTACTCCAGTATGTTCCGGCTGGCCAAGTTGCCAATCGATGGCATCAAGATCGATCGGAGTTTTGTCGCAAGGATGCTGACCGATCCACGTAGTTCGCTGCTGGTCTCATCGATGATCAGGCTGGCGCGGGATCTGGAGCTGGATGTGATCGCCGAGGGGATAGAAGATGAAGCCCAGGTCCATGCCCTGCTGGCGATGGGTTGCGGCAAGGGCCAGGGCTTGCTATTCGGGCCGCCAGGCCCCTTCCCTGATGTATGAGGAGCCAGCATCAATCCATCCCGAGCGGAGGACACGGCCCGGTTCACCCAGCTGGACGCCGTGCCACTCGATATGGCTTGAGCACGCAGGATTCAGTCGGGAAACACCGGTTCGACGACGGCCTCGAAAGCTGGGCGGGCGAATAGGTAGCCCGGGAACAGGTCGATGCCCAGTTCGCGCAGCGTGTGGTATTCGCCGAGCGTTTCAACGCCCTCGGCCGTCACAATATCCTCAGTTCATGGCAGACGCCCAGCACGCCACGCACGATCGTCTCTCGGATAATCGGCTTTCTCCAGATCCCCACCATCGCCTTCGTGGCCAGCCAGCGGAACGGAATTGTGGGCTGCATGGCAGACGATCGGGAGCAGGCGATTGTCCTGTGACCATGAAATCCGGATTCAATTCACCCCGGCTCCCGCACAACACACTTTTGGCCGCCCTGCCGTCCCGATTTCGTGCTGCTCACATTTTCTCGCTACGGCGGCACCTTCTTCTCGGAGTTGTTAAGCTCACGGATTCATCGGCTAGAGCTTTCTGCCGTACACCATTTGAAGGCGGCCTCTCGGCCGACTCTTGCCATGCCTTCCATCGCAGTCGGCGCCACAGTGCCCCGGTTTACCGCCACGCTGCAAGATGGCAGCACGTTTGATTCGGCAACGCTGACCGGCCAGAAGTCGCTCGTGCTGTTTTTCTATCCCAAAGACAACACGCCCGTCTGCACGCGAGAGGCCTGCGGGTTTCGCGATGCCTACGACGAGTTTGTGAAGGCAGACGTCGAAGTCATCGGCGTCAGCAGCGATTCGCCCGCTAGCCACCGGCAATTTGCCGAGCAGCACAAACTGCCGTTTCCGATTATCAGTGATCCCGATGGCTCACTCCGCAGACTGTTTGGCGTGCCCAATGCGTTGTGGGTCATCCCCGGTCGCGTCACCTACGTGATCGATAAGTTGGGCGTTGTCCGACTCATCCACAATTCGACGCTGACGGCCGCTGACCATGTCAGCAAGGCACTCGCGGCGATCAAGGCCTAGCTTTATTACGGCGTGCCTGCCTCAAGCCTACTCGTGCCTAGCCAAGCCCTGCGTGTGAACCGCCCACGCCGCCTCAATCTCGTCGCAACCGCGGTCGAGCCCGTCTGAGTTTGTCAGCAGGAGAGCGGTTTTACGGCAGCGTTCCGCGACGGCAGGATCGGCCAGCAGGCCGTCGATCAGCGCCGCCACCGCCGGGCCGCGAAACCGCCGCGGTGGAAGGCTGGCGGCCACGCCGAGCCGCGCAGCGCGGGCCGCATTGTCAAACTGATCAAATCCCTGCGGCATGATCACCTGCGGCACGCCGGCCGACAGCGCCTGTGACATCGATCCGATCCCACCATGATGCACGAGCAGGGCCGACCGCTTCAGGAGCCAGCGAAATGGCACGAAGTCGAAGTGCCGCACGCACGCGGGCAGGCTGGCCGGCAGCTGCTCGGGAAACCGCGTCAGCAGGAGGCCGCGTCGACCGAGCAGCCGGCAGGCATCGGCCGCGGCCGTGAAGAAGTCGCGACCAAATATATTCGCCGACCCGGGCGTGAAAACCAGCGGCGGCGGGCCGGCGTCGATAAAGTCGCAGACAGCCGCCGAGGGTTCGACCGCGCCCTCCTCACTGTAGAGCGGAAAGCCCGTCAGCTGCAGCTGCGGCGGCCAGTCGGGCTGCCGCGGCGCAAACCACTCGGGAAACATTCCCAGCACCTTGAGCGGTGAATGGAGCCAGTCGCGGTAGATGCCGCGGACACGAGGCAGGCCGAGGCTGGTGCGAAACGCATTCAGCCAGGGGCCGATCATCCGATCGATCACCAGCGTGTCAGCCAGATACCACTGGGCCTTTCGAAACCAGATCGGCCCGCGATGCACGCAGAGCCCTGGCAGCAGCGGCCCTTCATGAAGGCTGCGAAAGATCGCCGGTGAGAGGTGCACGCTCACCATCGGGACGCCGAGGTGTTCTTGGGCAACGCGGGCGCCAAAGGCGAGAGTCGAGCCGACAACGAGCGTCTGGCCTTGAGCGTGACGGCCTGCGATGACGCGATAGATCGGCTCAAGCAGAGGCCGCCCCGCCAGATCCATGATCATTCGTGGGCCATGCAAGGGATGCCAGATCCGCGGGTTGCGGATCATCTCCCGAAAGTCGACCTCCGGCAGCGGGTCGATAAACTCCAGGCCAGCCGCCTCGACGAGCCCGCGAAAATAACCGGCCGTGACGAGCGTTACACGGTAGCCCCGTTGCCGTAGCGTTCGTCCCAGCCCGACAAACGGATGCACATCCCCGGCACTCCCCACGGCCACCAGGATCACGTGCCGCAGGCTGCGTTCTGTCATGCGTGGCTCGCTTCAAATCGAGCAGTTTAGTTTTTGCGAAATGTCCAGGGCGGGATTGGGTTGGGCTGGGCCCAGAGGCCGAGCCGCTGCGACTGGGCCTGGGACTGAAGCGCCGCCAGAGAGGCGTCGGTCGAATAGTCTACGTAGTGCCAGGCATTCCCGGTGGCGACCATCTGCCGGTTCATATCGCTGCCACCCGCGGACAGATGGCCGATCCACCGTCCATAACGATCCTTACCGTCTTCCGTCACCTCCACCGTCTTGCCGAAGACCAGTTCGGCCAGCGCCTCCCGCGAGTTCCTGCCATATTCCTGGCCGATCTCTGGCGCATCGATCTCGGCGAGTCGCACCTTCTGCTGCTGGTTGGATTCGTCGAGGCAAGTCACGGTGTCGCCGTCGTGCACGCCCACCACCCGCCAGAGATGGGGACTGGCCGCGCGGCTGGCGGGCGGCTGCACTGGCGAAACGCTGACCGGCTGCGCTGGAATCGACGTTGGCGGTGCGAGAGACTGTGGCTGTGATGCCGCCGCGATCGCACCAGCCGCGCCAGCGACCATCGGCGGCGCCGCGGCGGCCACAGCCTGGCTCATGGGGGCCGGTGCCATCGGGGGTGGAGCGTCTGCCACCACACCCGGCGAGGGCGGCAGTCCCGATGACGTCCACTGGTCTACCGGGGGCGGGGCCGGCAAGGCAGAGGCCGCAGGCTGGCTCTGCGGCGGCACGACCGGCGTGCCGCTGAGCGCCCGCGACCCAGGTGGATATTGATAAGGTGTTGGCTGATAGCGGGCCACCGTGGCCGGCGGCAAACTGTATGTTGACGGTGCCGCGGTCTGCGTCTGATAGTTCCATCCCTGCATCGAAGCCGGTTGTGGCACCGCGGGCGGGGCCTGCCGCCGGTTGACTGGCGAAGCGACGGGCTTGGTTGGCGGAGCCAATACCGGCGGTCCGACCTGATACGTAAAGACATAAGTGGGCGCGTAATACATCGTGAACGGCCGACCGTCCGGCCCCACGCCCTGATACGGCACGGCCTGCGGCGTCCAGCCTGCTGGTATCGCGCCCCCCTGAATAACGGCCGAAGGAAGTGGAGGCGCCTGCCAGTAGGGATGTGCTCCTGCACCACCACCAACAGGTGATTGCGCAGAGCCACCGCGGCCGGCCAGGCAGAGAAAAATCCCTGCAAGCAACCGGACAAACAGATCTCCCCAGCGGTGTCGGCGTCCCTGCCGCAAATCGTTCGCCCTCCTGGCGACTCTGGGGTTGTATCAGTCTCGGGCCGCCCAGTCCGAGAGGACTTTTTCTGCGGTTTCCAGGGTTTTCGCGTCCACTGGTCTCCGCAAGAAGGCATCGGTTTTTTGAGGGAAACCGATCGAATGGCCGGCTCGTTCACGGCACCGCTTGCCGCGCCGCCACCGACTGCAGCGACCTGGCAAGCTAGGGGGGCTTTAAGTGGGATAAGTTTTCCAACTTGTCCTCTTGGTCTTCTTCGGTAAGCCAAAATTCCTCTCCCGTAGGTCCCGGTCTACACTCGACTCCATGCGGATTCGACCACTTCTCCTTGCAGCGCTCCTTGTCGTCAGCGCGGCCAGCCACGCGCGGGCCGCTGATGAGCCGTCTATCGCGTCGCTGACGGCCTCGGCCCGACGGGCCGGCCTCCGGGTACTTCAGGGGGATCACCTCACGCTGATCACCGATCGGCCAGTCCGCGCTGGTGACGGCGTCGAAGACCTCCCCCGCATTTTCGATGCCGCCTGGAAGACCTGGTGCCAACACTTCGACCTCGATCTCGCCGCGCATCGCGAGTGGCGGGCGTGCGGCTGTCTCGTCGTCGATCGGGAGCGGTTTCGCGAAGCCGGCCTGCTACCCGACGCGATCCCTGACTTTGCCAACGGCTTCTGCGACCGCCACCGGTTTTGGATGGCCGACCAGTCCAATCCAGCCTATCGGCGGCACCTCCTCCTCCACGAGGGCGTGCATGCCTTCACGATCACGCTCCGCGGCCTCAACACCCAGCCGTGGTATCTCGAAGGCATCGCCGAATACCTCGCCACCCACCGCCTCGATGCAGACCCAGCTCCCGAGCAAAGCACCACTGGCTTCGTCTCGACACCGATGCCATCCCGGTCTACTGATGTCGAGCAGCTCGGTCGCATCGAGATGCTGCGGGGGCTCAAGCCCGGCACCTGCCCCGGCCTCGACGATGTCTTTGCAACGCCGGCCGCGAATCACGGCGATCTCTCCGCCTACGCCGCCAGCTGGGCTGCGGTGGCGCTGCTGTCGCTGCATCCTGCTCATGCTCCGACGTTTGCGACTGTCCAGCGGGGCTCCCTCGACGCTGATTTCACCGAGCGGCTTGTCCACGCACCCGGCTGGGACGCAGCGCGGGCCAGCCGTGATTTCGACGCCTTTCTTTCCGAACTCGACTACGGCTACGACTTCAACCGCTCCCAGATCGACTGGTCATCTGGCCGGCCGCTCGACGTTCGGCAACAGGCCCTCGTCGGCGGCGACCAGGGCTGGCAGCACTCGGGCTGGTCGGTCAGCAAAGGCGACCGCTACACCCTGCGGGCGACGGGCCGCTGCACGATTGGCCGGCTGCCGGAGATGGCCCTTGAAAGCGAAGCCGACGGCATCTCGCTGCGTTGGTATCGCGGCCGGCCCCTCGGCAGGCTGCTGCTCAGCCAGTGGGTGCACGGGGATACTGCTGCAGACAGGCCTCGATTCGCGGTGCTCGCCGAAGGCGCGACGGGCGAGTTTAGGGCGATGACCGACGGCGTGATCTACCTCAAGATCAACGAGCCGCCGGGCGAACTGGCCGACAACGCTGGCCGGCTCACTGTCGAGCTTGCGCCACTCAAACAGTGAGCCTGCCGGCTCTGCTTCTCCGGTGGAGGCGAGTTTTCCAACTTGCCGATTCCGCAATCAGGCGTGCATGGCAAATTCACCTTCCGACACGCTCGGTAAGTTCGTCTGCCCCATCAGCCAGAGGTCGACAGCCCGCGCTGCCTCACGCCCCTCGTGGATCGCCCAAACGACAAGCGACTGCCCGCGGCGCAAGTCGCCCGCTGCGAAAACGCCCTCGCGGCTGGTCATGTAGTCGGCTCCAGCCTTCACGTTGCCACGCGGGTCGAGTTCGAGCCCGAGGTCCGCAATCGGTCCCTGCTTTTCCGGACCCATAAAGCCCATCGCCAAGAGCGCCAGCTGACACGGCCATTCCTGCTCGCTGCCTGGCAGTTCGCGAAACTTCTGCTGGCCCGAGGCGGCATCGGTATACCACTCGATCCGCACGGTCTTCACCGCCCGCAGCTGGCCGTTTTCATCACCGACAAATTCCTTCGAGAGGATGCCCCATTCTCGACCGCAGCCCTCCTCGTGCGAAGAACTCGTTCGCAGGATCACCGGCCAGAGCGGCCATGGTGTGCTGGCCGGACGATCCTCCCGCCGCGGATATTTGCCGAGATTCGGTGGCTGCGGCAGCAGCTCAAACTGCGTGATGCTCTTGGCCCCCTGTCGGTTGCTCGTGCCGTCGCAATCGGAGCCGGTGTCGCCGCCTCCGATCACCACCACATCCTTACCCTCGGCAACGATCTGCCCTGGCACTTCATCGCCGGCGTTGCGCTTGTTTTGCAGCGGGAGAAAATCCATCGCATAGTGCACGCCCTTGAGCTCGCGGCCGGCAATCGGAAGATCGCGGCCCAACGTCGCGCCGCCGGTGAGCACGATAGCGTCGTAATCGTCGACGAGTGCTTGCGTCGGCAGATCCGTGCCGACGTTCACGCTGCAGCGAAACTCAACTCCCTCGTCACGCATCTGCTCGACCCGCCGCCAGACCCGCCACTTCTCGAGTTTAAAGTCGGGGATGCCATACATCAGGAGCCCGCCGGGCCGATCAGACCGCTCAAAGAGCGTGACAAGATGACCGGCTCGGTTGAGCTGCTGGGCGGTGGCGAGCCCAGCCGGGCCGCTGCCTACGACCGCCACTCGCTTGCCGCTCCGGACGGCCGGTGGCTCCGGCACGATCCAGCCTTCATCAAAGGCCCGATCGGCGATCGCCATCTCGATCTGCTTGATGGCGACCGGATCTTCATTGATGCCAAGCACGCAGGCCGACTCACACGGCGCTGGGCAGATGCGGCCTGTGAATTCGGGAAAGTTATTCGTGGCATGCAGCCGCTGGCTCGCCTCATGCCACTGCTGGCGATACACAAGATCGTTGAAGTCGGGAATGATGTTTCCCAGTGGGCAGCCGGTATGGCAAAAGGGCACGCCACAATCCATGCAGCGGGCGCCCTGAGTCTTAAGCTCCTCTGGCGAGAGGATCGTGAGAAACTCGTTGTGATGTTTGAGACGTTCGGCGACCGGCGCATAGCCGGCAACCTGCCGCTCATACTTCATGAATCCGCGTGGCTCACCCATGGACTTTTTCCTCCGCCTGCTTGGCTTCCAGTTGTTCCTGCTCCGCGAGCTTTCGCAGCTCCGCGATCGCCCGCTTGTAGTCAGTTGGCATCACCTTCACAAACCGTGACTGCTCGGTCTGCCAGTGGTCGAGAATCTGGCGGCCACGGGTGCTGTCGGTGTAGGCAACGTGCTTCTCGATCCGGTCCTTCACATACGCAAAATCGCCAGCGTCGAGCGGCTCAAGCTCCACCATCTCCATGTTCACTTTGGGGCGAAACGTCCCGGTATTATCCCAGACATAGGCGATGCCGCCGCTCATGCCGGCTGCGAAGTTTCTGCCGGTCTCGCCGAGGATCACCGCTCGGCCAGCCGTCATGTATTCGCAGCCATGGTCGCCCGTGCCCTCGACAACCGCCTCCGCGCCGCTGTTGCGCACACAAAACCGCTCGCCGCAGATGCCACGGATATAGATTTCGCCGCTGGTCGCCCCATAGGCCACCACGTTGCCGGCGATCACGTTTTCTTCAGCCTTAAATTTCGCCTCGCGGGCCGGCCGCACGATCACCCTGCCGCCAGAGAGCCCCTTGCCGCAGTAGTCGTTGACATCGCCCTCGATCTTCACTGTGATGCCTGGCACGCCAAAAGCCATCACGCTCTGGCCAGCTGTGCCGGTGAAATTGATCTGGATCGTGCCATCGGGGAGGCCCGCCGCGCCATACCGTCGTGTCACCTCGCTTGAGAGCACGGTGCAGGCGGTGCGGTTGGTATTACGGATCGGTAGATCGACCGTGATAGGCGTCCGGTTTTCCAGGGCCGGCCGGCAGAGACCCAGCAGCGTGGTCATGTCGAGCGACTCCGCGATGCCGTGGTCTTGCGACTGCTCACAGTGCGTCTTCACGTGCTTTGGCACCTCGGGCTTGTGCAGAATTGTCGAGAAATCAAGGCCCTTCGCCTTCCAGTGCGCGATCGCGACCCGCGTGTCGAGCCGGTCGACCCGGCCGACCATCTCCTCAATCGTGCGGAAGCCAAGCTTCGCCATCAGTTCGCGAATCTCCTCGGCGAGCATGAAGAAGAAGTTGACGACGTGCTCTGGCTGGCCCGTAAATTTCTTCCGCAGCTCTGGATCCTGCGTGGCGACGCCCACCGGACAGGTATTGAGATGACACTTCCGCATCATGATGCAGCCGATCACCACCAGCGACGCCGTCGCGATGCCGAATTCCTCAGCGCCGAGCATCGTGGCGATCACCACGTCTTTGGCAGTGCGGATCATGCCGTCGGTCTGCACGATGATCCGGCCGCGGAGATCGTTCATCACAAGCACCTGATGGGCCTCGGCGAGCCCAAGCTCCCACGGCAGTCCGCAGTGCATGATCGACGTCTGGGGGCTGGCGCCGGTGCCGCCGTCGTGGCCCGAAATCAGCACCACGTCGGCCTTTCCCTTCGAGACACCCGCCGCCACCGTGCCGACACCCACCTCAGCGACCAGCTTCACACTGATCCGCGCGTGGTGGTTGGCATTTTTGAGGTCGTGAATCAGCTGAGCGAGATCCTCAATTGAGTAGATGTCGTGGTGCGGCGGCGGGGAGATCAGGCCCACGCCCGGCGTGCTGTGGCGAATCCTCGCGATCTCACGGTCGACCTTATGACCGGGAAGCTGGCCTCCCTCGCCGGGCTTCGCGCCCTGCGCCATCTTGATCTGCAACTCCTTGGCATTGACGAGATAGAGGCTCGTCACGCCAAAGCGGCCGCTGGCAACCTGCTTGATCGAGGAGTTTTTACTATCGCCCGAGGGATCGGGCTGGTAGCGAATTGGGTCTTCGCCCCCTTCGCCAGTGTTGCTGCGGCCGCCCAGCCGGTTCATGGCAATCGCGAGTGTCTCATGGGCCTCCTTTGAGATCGAGCCATACGACATCGCGCCGGTTGCAAACCGCTTGACGATTTCCTTGGCGGGCTCCACATCCTCAAGCGATATGGGCGTGTCGGCCCACTTGAAGTCGAGCAGACCACGGAGCGTCAGGAGCTTCGTCTGCTGCTCGTCGATCAGCTGCTGATACTTTTTAAATTCCGCCCGACTATTGATCTGCGTGGCCAGTTGCAGCTTGGAGACAACGTCTGGAGAAAGCATGTGCGACTCCCCCTTCCGCCGCCAGGCATAGCGGCCACCCACGTCGAGTTCGAGGGTCTGCGGCACGACCGTCTGCGGCCAGGCATGTTCATGCCGCCGCAGCGACTCCGCGGCCACGCCCTCCAGCCCGATGCCGCCGATGCGGCTGGGAGTCCGTGTGAAAAACTCGCTGACGAGTGCCTGTTCGAGGCCGACTGCTTCAAATATCTGCGCGCCGCGGTAGCTTTGCTGCGTCGATATGCCCATCTTGCTCATCACCTTCAGCAGGCCCTTGGTGGCCGCCTTGGCGAAGTTCTTGTGGAGCTTCTCTCGCGAATGATCGGCAGAGATCATCCGCTCGGCCTGCATCTGATCGATCGTGGCAAAGGCGATGTAGGGATTCACCGCACCCGCCCCGTAGCCGGTGAGCAGTGCGAAGTGCTGCACCTCGCGGGCCTCGCCCGTCTCGACCACAATCCCACACCTCGTTCGCGTGCCCGCTCTGACGAGGTGGTGGTGCACGCCGCCCGTTGCCAGCAACACCGGCACGGCCGCCTGCTCGCGGCAGATGCCACGGTCGGAGAGCACGATGATCGCTGCGCCATCCTTGACAGCCTGCGAAGCCTCAGCGCGGATCGCGTCGAGCCGCTCTCGCATTCCCGCGACGCCAGAGGCCGCTGGGAAGAGCAGCGAGACCGTGTGGGCCACGAGCCCCGGCTGATTGAGCGACTTGATGCGGGCACACTCGGCATTGGTGATCACCGGAGTCTCGAGCCGCAGCAGTCGGCACTGTTCGGGCCGGGAGTCGAGCAGGTTTCCCTCGCTGCCAATCGTCGTGATCATCGAGGTGATGATCTCCTCGCGGATGGCGTCGAGCGGCGGGTTGGTGACCTGCGCGAAGAGTTGCTTAAAGTAGTTGGCGAGTAATTGCGGCCGATCGGAGAGCACGGCCAGCGGAGTGTCATTGCCCATCGATCCGATCGGCTCCGCGCCGTCGGTGGCCATCGGAACGATGATCATCTTCAGTTCTTCAAGCGTGTAGCCGTGGGCCCGCTGGAGCTCCAGGAGGCTCGAGCGTTCGCCCGCCACGCCGGCCGCCCGCCAAGGATCGACGGCGTGCGCCAGCGCGTTTTCGCCATTCCCCGTCGCAGAGAGCAGTTCATCGGAAATTACCGCCCGCGACTTCGTCACGTCGGCGACATGCGCTGGGTCGGGAAGCTCCTCGAGGCGGACCTGCTGCGATGCAATCCATTCCCGCCACGGCTTCGCGACCGCCAGCTTCCGCTTGATCTCTTCGTCCTCGACGATCCGACCTTCCTTGGTGTCGACCAAAAACATCCGGCCGGGCCGCAGCCGTCCCTTGCGGACCACCTCGCCGGCGGGCAATTGCAAGACACCCGCCTCGCTTGCCATCACGATGAGCCCGTCTTTCATCTGCCACCAGCGGCCTGGCCGCAGGCCGTTGCGATCGAGCGTGGCGCCGATCCGCGTGCCGTCGGTGAAGGCGAGCGCCGCTGGACCATCCCACGGCTCCACGAGGCAAGCCTGGAATTCGTAATAGGCCTTGAGGTCGTCGGCCATGGTTTCATGGCGGCTCCACGGCTCGGGAATGAGCATGCTGACAGCCTCCTCGATCGGCCGGCCAGCCAACACGAGCAGTTCTAAGACGTTATCAAACGTGGCCGAGTCGCTGCCACCCTCCCGCACCACCGGCTTGATCTTATCGAGGTCAGGGCCAAAGACCGGATGGGCGAGCATGCTCTCCCGCGCGTGCATCCAGTTGATGTTGCCGCGAACCGTATTGATCTCACCGTTGTGGGCGATGAACCGGAAAGGATGGGCGAGATCCCAGGTGGGAAATGTGTTGGTGCTGTAGCGCTGGTGCACCAGCGCCAGGGCGCTGGTCATCTTTGCGTCGGAGAGATCGGAATAATATTTATCGACTTGGTCGGCCAGCAGCAGGCCCTTGTAGACGATCGTCCGCGCCGAGAGCGAACAGACATACACAAACGTCTGTTCGGTCAGGCCCAGACTGCCCAGTTCGATTCCAAACCGCTTCCGGAGCACAAACAGCTTCCACTCGAAGTGGTCGCGGGCCGTCTTTTTGCCGCGGCCCACGAATGCCTGTCGCACGACTGGCTCCACCTCGCGGGCGGTGCCACCGATGGCACGGTTGTCTGTTGGAACAGTCCGCCAACCGAGGAAATCAAGCCCTTCCTGACGGCAGAGCGTCTCAAAGAACTGCTCCGCGGCCTCGCGATCGCCGTCGGAGGGCGGCAAAAAGATATTGCCAGCGGCCCAGTCGCCCGGTGGCGGCAGCTTGATGCCGGCCTGCGGCGTCACGGCGGTGAAGAATTCCTGCGGCATCTGGATGAGAATGCCGGCACCGTCGCCAGTGAGCGGGTCGCAGCCGCACGCGCCGCGGTGGGTGAGATTTTCCAGCACCTCGAGCCCCTGCCGAACAATCTGGTGGCGCTTGCGACCATGCAGATCAACGACAAACCCCACGCCGCAGGCGTCGTGCTCGTTGGCGGGATCGTAGAGGCCCTGTGCTGGCGGAAGACCTGGGGAGCGGGTCATTGCGATACTCTTGAGGCAGGAAGGCAGGAAGTGTGGTCCGAAAAACGCTGGGATTCACCGGAAATAATATGGGGCTCAGGCTGGCGAGGTAGCCGCCGCCAAGGCAACCGCCTCCGCGTCGTGGGCATGGCCGCGAAGTAATTCGACAAACCGCTGCGCCGTAGGGGCCAGCGGCTTGCCGCGGGCATGGATGATGCCCAACGGGCGAACGAGGTCTTCGTCGGCAAGCCGGACCATGCAGAGCGTGCCGGCCGCGAGTTCACGGCCGATGGTCGGCTCCGGCAGAAGCGCCACGCCCGCATCGATCTCGACAGCCCGCTTGATTGTTTCGATGTTGTCAAACTCCATCACCACGTTTGGCTCAACGCCGCGGGCTGCGACGGCGCGGTCGAGCTCGTGGCGGATAACAAGATCGGGATCAAAGCCCACCATCCGCTGGCCGTGGAGTTCTCCAAGCGACAGCTGCACGCGGCCTGCAAACGCGTTGCCAGGCGCACAGACAAGCACGATCTGCTCTTCCCGCCACGGTTCCGCTTCGACCGCCCGGGTGCTCCGCGGGTAGCTAACAATGCCGATGTCGGCCTGCCCCTGCTCGACCGATTCCAGCACACGATCCGGATGGAGGTATTCCAGTCGCACGTTCGCCTTCGGATGACGGCTCATAAACTCCTGCACATAGCGGCTCATGTGATGGAGCCCGACCGAATAGATCGCCGCCAACCGCACCCGGCCCGCTACTTCGTCGTGCAGCGACCGCACCTCGTCTTCAAGGCCCTCGTAGCGGGCGATGATCTTCCGACAGCCGTCGTAGAAGACCTGGCCCTCCCGCGTGGGCCCCAGCGGCCGCTTCGACCGCGCAATGAGCTGCACTCCCAGCCGCTGTTCCAGTTGACCGACGACCTGACTCGCCCCCGACTGGGAAATGCCGTTATCCTCCGCCGCCCGCGAAAAACTGCGGCGGGAGATGATGTCGCAAAAGATTTTGAGGGATTTCAAATTCATGGGGTTGCCGGATCAGACAAACAGGATCAGAAAATCAAATGGTACTTCCCTGCAACATTTGGAAAACAAATACAGCCTAGCGGTCCCAGAACGGCCGTCAAGCGACCCAGTGGCGGTAAGTCT
>JBAXUW010000190.1:0-6246 GCA_037129495.1 Planctomycetota bacterium
GGAGGCGTCCGAGCACACGGACACCCACGAAACGGTGAGCCGGAATATACTTCAATCCGCCCCAAACGCGACAGACCATGCAGAATAACGAAGAATTGCCCAACCAGAACCGAGCGGGTCAGGTGCCTCACAAGAACCCGGTCGGACCAGACCGACCGTGGGGGGCGTGCGTCTGGCCACTGACCGTGTTTCTAGTGGTCGGCCTCTTGGAGCCTACTCCCAGTGGCGGCGGGATGGCTGGGGCCTTAGGCATCTCCTTCGCCGCCTATCCGTGGATCTACAGCCTCCGGATCGGAGCCACGCTGCTGGCGATCGCCAGCAGTTGGACGCCGATTTGCTGCTGGCTGGGCAGGCCGACCTGGTGGCCGCCGTTGATGGGCCTCGGGCTGGTGATCCCCTGGATCGTGCTCGCGACGCTCCAACGCGACGCCGGCTGGGCCACGCTCGCTCCAGAACGCGCGGCGTTTCATCCGTTGACCCATTTCGGCTCCGGCACTGCGGTCAGTTGGGTATTCCTGCTCGTGCGGGCGATCGGCCTCGTGGCAGTGGTGCCGCTGGCTGAGGAACTCTTTCTCCGCGGCTTCCTCATGCGGTATGTGATCCGCGAAGACTTCTGGACGGTGCCATTTGGCACGCTGACATTCGCCTCTGGCGTGACCTGTCTGATCTACGCCGCCGCGACGCACCCGGCGGAGGCGATCGCGGCGATCGGCTGGTTTACCATCGTCAGCGGGATCGCGGCGGCGACGCGGCGACCGATCGACACGATCCTCGCCCATGCTGGCACCAATCTCGCGCTGGGTGCCTATGTGCTGACGACAGGCAACTGGTGGCTTGTGTAGTGTTTCAGATTTGTAATGTTTTGCAGGTTTTTCATGCCGCTGCGTGGTCGACTCGCCCCGACGCCCACCGGTTTTCTGCACGTCGGCCATGCGCGGACATTTGCTCAGGCAGCCGACCGGGCTGGAGCCGCCGGCCTTGTGTTGCGGATCGAGGATCTCGACGGCCCGCGATGCCGTGAGGAATTCTGCCGGGCAGCCGTCGAGGATCTCCGCTGGCTGGGGCTCGACTGGACCGAGGGGCCCGATCTGGGTGGCCCCTGCGGCCCCTATCTCCAGAGCGAACGCACCGAGTGGTATCTGGAGGTCTGGAGGCGATTGGAGGCCGCCGGCGCGATCTACCCGAGCCCGCACTCCCGCCGTGATGTCGACGAAGCCGCCACGGCGCCGCATGAGGCCCGCCCCGAAGCCGCCGCCGAGGATTCGATTTTTCCGGCCAGCTTGAGGCCCGCGCGGTGGGAGCGAGCAGCCGCGCCGGCCGCCGTGGCCTGGCGATTCCGTGTGCCCGACGGCCGGACGGTTGAGTTTGACGATGCGATTCTCGGCCGTGTTTGCCGCACGGCCGGCCGCGACTTTGGCGACTTCGTCGTCTGGCGACGGGATGCGTTGCCCGCCTACGAACTGGCCGTTGTGGCGGACGACCATGCGATGGCGATTGCGGAGGTGGTGCGTGGCGAAGACCTCCTCACCAGCACGGCGCGTCAACTGCTGCTCTTTGAGGCGCTTGGCTGGGTCGCGCCGGCGTTTTGTCATCTCCCGCTTGTCTGCGACGCGGCAGGCCGCCGGCTGGCCAAACGGACGGGTGGACTGGCGATCCGGGAGCTCCGCAGCCGCGGCTTCTCGCCAGCCGACGTGCTCACGGCGCCGCATGCCACCCTCGTGGGAAGGACGGAGCCGGCCCGGCGGTGCAGTGCCGTAGCGGGGAGCAAGACGGATTGGACAAGAAAAGACAGATGATTGCGTCGCAGGATGCGACGCGCAGCACCAGCGAGCGGCGGCTCGCCAAGCAACAACGACAAGAAGTCGTGTGTTGCGTGAAGAAGGCAAACTTCTGCCGGCCCGGCGTCGCGGTGCTCCAGCGGGTCACCAGACCGTATTCGGCAAGCATTAAAAGCTCGCCTCCACAATCGTGCCGGCGCCCGACGCAGGCTACGGATGGCTGAGGATCGCGTCGAGGACTTGCTTCAACTCAGCGGGCTCTAGCGGCACCCGAACCATGCGACGGCGGTCGTCTATCTTGACACGGGCGGCCAGGTCGGCCTGCCCCGGATCGACGAGGAGCACGGCCGGAAAGGTCCGCAAAAACGGGTCCTGCGACAGGGCGTTAAAAGCCTCCACCCCAGACTCGCCGAACGACGCCGCACTGATCACAAGACAGTCGGCGGCCCGGGGCGACGAAGAACAGCGCACGAGCGCCCGCTCCAGGTTTTCCGTGAGCAACACTTTGTAGCCCAGATTCTTCAAGAGGCTGCGGAGCTCTGCCTGTTCCTGCTGCGACGACTCCGCCAGCATGAGCGTGCCCTTCACTGTCTCCTGCGGTTTGAGCGTTTTAGCCACCGGGGCAGGACTCGGGCTGTCGACCGCTGCCGATCCGGTTGCCGTCGCATACTTGGCCACCAGCGGCTCCAGGGCCCGCCGCACATCAATCACTGTCTGGAATCGCTCCTCTGGATTGAGATGCATCATCCGCGAGACCAGATCGAGGACTTCGCGCGGCAATTCCGGCGCCCGCCAGACCAGCGGCTCCACACCCGTAAACCGCCGTGGATCACTGCGGACCGCCCGATCGCGCGACTCCGTCAGCGCCGACTGGCCGCAGAGCGCGAGGTAGACGATGGTGCCGAGGAAATAGATGTCGCTGCGGACACTGTCGTTTTTCGCTTTTCCAAAGCTCTCGAGGGCGGCGTAGTCAACGGTTCGCGGCTGCCCCGAGCGGCGGAGCGCCTTGCTGGCAGTCGTGTCGCCACTGGCGAGGCCGAAGTCGACGAGCTTCGCCTGGCCGGCAAATGAGATGAGCACGTTTGAGGCCTTGACGTCACGATGCGTCACGCCAAGCCGGTGAGCATAGTCAAGCCCCTCTACCACCTGCAGCAAAAGACTCAGCGACCGCGACAGGTCGATCGCCCCGCGGATCCGCACGAGTTCCCGCAGCGTCTGCCCCTCGACAAACTCCATCGTGATGTAGCTCGTGTTGTGTTCGACGCCGACGTCTTCGATGGCGACAATATTGGAATGCCGCAGCAGCCGTCCCATTTCCCCCTCCCGCTGAAACGACTTGCGTTTCTCCTCATCGGAGCTAAAGCGTCGGCGCAGCACCTTGACGGCGAGGATCCCGCCGTTGTCGGCGTGGATGGCCCGGTAGACCCGCGAGAATGAGCCCGCGCCTACCTGGTAGAGAATCTTGGCGCGGCCGTAGAAAAAACCATCAGTCTCCCCCCTGAGGAGCCGGTCGAGTTGATAGCCCGTCAAGAGTTCGCGGCGGACGCACGCAGCACCAAAGTCGGCGATCGGCACGTTGTGGCCGCCCAGATCTCCCCAAACGGCGTCGAGCTGCAACGCGGTCAGAAGATCCATCTGCTCGAGAAGGTGGGCGAATTGGTCTGCAGTGGACGGCTGCATGGCGTTTGGCGATCGGGGCAAGAACAGGGGGGCGAGGCAGGCGGGAGAGTTCGGGCGGGGAGGGCAGTCAGAGCCGTAGCGATGCCGGCCCAAGCGACGTCGCCGATCCTAATCAATTATTAACACTCGTTCAGAGCCGAGTCGAGGTTTCCCCAAGTTGCGAGCCGAAAAATCAGGATCCTTTTCCCCTGACAGGCGGCGCAGGCGTGCCTGCCGCAATCGCTCTGGAGCCGTGAACGGCCGCGGTGGTACAAGCCCCTTTCAAAAGGCTCTCCAGAGTCTACCGCGGGCCATCGCTGCCCCCGCGGGGATCGCTCACGCGGAGATTTCATGCCCGTTTTGCCGCTGTCGACAGTCCGCCCTGGCCTGCTGCTGGCCTGCTGCTGCCTGCTCCTGATGGCCTCTGCCGCAGCTCGGGCCGCCGACCTTGAAGAAGGGTTTGAGGGCGGCCGGCCGCTCTGGTCACTCGCCGACGCTGACTGCAGCCCACGCCTGACCGGCCACGATCTCGCCGCTGCGGCGGCCCACCGGGGCGATGCCGGCGAACGGTTCGTTATCGAGGCAACAAGCGGGTCGATGTTACGACTCCAGTTTCCACTCGGCCCGACGAGCGTGATTGACGAATTCCAGGCTTCGCTCTGGGTGCGGTTGAATCGGAGCGGCGCGAGGCTTGGCGTGCGGATTGTCCTACCGCACTTTGTCTCGCCGCGGTCTGGCCGGCCGCTCGCCGTCGTCGTGCAAGGCACGGCCTCCCGCAACGCGGGCCACTGGGAATTGCTCGAGGTCGAAAACATTGCGTCAGGACTCAAGCAACAGCTCTCGGCGCTCCACGCCGAACACGGGCCCGTGGGTGACCTGACCGGCGCTGTGGCCACGCATCTCATCCTCGAACTCTACTCCGCTCCAGGCCACTACGAAGTGGCTCTTGACGACCTGCGAGTGCAGGGGGTTATCCCCGCGACCGCTGGTTCTGCGATCACAGTCCGCGAGCCGCCCGCACCCAACGGCGACGTTGCCGGTGTGCAACTCGCGGCGTTTAATCAGTCAGCAGCATCTGCACCGGCGCAGACGCAGGCCGCCGCCCTCACGCGAGGTGTGCTCGAAGTGGGTGGGCTACCCTTCTTTCCACGGAGCCTCGACCTCAACGGCGAGCCGCTCGAAGCGATCGCGCGACTCGGCTTCAACTGCGTGCGGCTGTCGTCGCCGGCAACCGCCGATCTGCTCGACGAGGCGCAGCGGGCGGGCGTCTGGCTGATCTCGCCGCCGCCCGAACTGCCCGATATCGATATCCGTGACGTCGACTCGCTCCCCACGTTTTCCGCCCGCTGGGAGCGGGTTTTGTTTTGGGACATGGGCAGCGGACTGGCAGAGGGCAACGCTGAAAACCTCGCCGAGCGGGTCCGCCGCGTGCGCACCTGCGACTCCCGCGGCAGCCGACCCTTGATCGCCTCCGCCGACTCTGGGCTCCGGACAATCTCGCGGCATGTCGACATGCTCGTGGCCCGCCGCACTGTGCTGGGGACCAGTCTCGAACTCCTCGACTATCTGGCTTGGCTTCGCGAACGGCCCCGGCTCGTCCGACCGGGCACGCCAATCCTGGCAACGCTGTCCACCGAACTCGACTCGCGGACAGCGCAGCAAGCCGCGGCGTTTTCCGGCATCGGCGGACAGGGCCTGGCGGTCGATCCAGAGAGCCTCTGCCTGGCGTCGCTGACAGCAGTGTCGGCCGGCACTCGCGGCCTCCTGTTTTCATCGACCCGCCGGATCGACGGCGACGATCACGAGTCGCGGGCCCGGGCAACGGCCACGCAGTCGATGAACATGCAGCTCAAACTCCTCGAGCCGTGGGCCGCAGCCGGCCGCTTCGCCGCGGCGGCGCAGGCGAGCGACCCGGAGGTGCAGGCGGTGGTTCTGGAGGCGGCACGAGCGCGGATGGTGGTAGCTTGGCGGTGCGTGCAGGGCTCACAGATCGTCGCCCGGCACTACCATGGCGACCTCCCCCGTAACGCACAGCCGCTCACGCTGCTCGTGCCCGGTGTTCCGGAGGCACACCAGGCCTGGGAGGTGTCTCCGGGCGGGCTGCGGCCGCTGCGGCACAAACGCGTGACAGGCGGCATCTCGCTCACGCTCGACTCCTTTCGGGCGCACGCGCTTGTGCTGCTGAGTGGCGATCCGGCCGTCACAGCCCACGTGCAGGAACGCGTCCGCGAACTGATCCCGCTCGAACTGGCATCGGCCCGCAGTTTGGCCGCGGCCGTGCTGGCGGATGACGTCGAACTCCTCAGCAGGCTGCCACCCTCGGCGCTCGGGAACCTGCCGGTGGCGGCGATGCTGGCCGAGGCCCAGCAGACCGTGCTTCAGGCAGAGGCAGCCGCCGCCGATCCCATGGTGGCGATCGAGGGCCTGCGTCGCGCCGCCGCGATTGGTGGCCAGATCGAACGACTCGCCTGGGAACGCGGCGTGCTAGCGACCGGCTCGATGGTGGCCAGCCCGCTCTCGGCCTCCGACGCCACCCTCGCGGACCACTGGCGTTTTATCGACGCGCTGGCCGGCACATCGCCCGCCACGGAATTGCTGGCCGGCGGTGGCATGGACCGGATTGAGGAGCTCGCCGCCGCAGGTTGGAGGCATTTCGCGATCGACCAGCAGGCCCTTCGCACCGCGGTGGAAATCGACCGCAGCCAGCCCGCCTCTGGCAGCGGCTGCCTGACGATGAAGGCCGAGCCGACTTCCGCCGAAGCCGCGCCCGTGGTGGTGGAGACGCCGCCGGTCTGGATTACCACGCCGG
>JBAXUW010000191.1:0-6223 GCA_037129495.1 Planctomycetota bacterium
CAGGGTTGTCGATGAAGACATACGATCCCTCGGAGAGGACCGTGCCCGGGTCGACTGTGTGGGTGGACGGCGTGAACGCATCGCGGTCGGTGCCCAAATCGCCCGCCTCGCGTGCCGCGGCGTTTTGCGCTGCGATCGCAGCGAATGTGCAGACGAGGATGATAGCGAGTTTCAAGGCCATCGCCGGGCCATGGGCGTGGATGTCATGACGGCGCACGGCGACCCTCGGCGGTGCCCGATCCTTCCCCTTGTTCGGCCCGACGATCAGGCCTGCCCAGACTTTTGCCGCCGACCGCCAGGGTTGTCCCTGCTTGCCCAATCCATTGCTGCCGCGTGTGATACGGTCCTGCGGGTGGCGTCGTTACGGCGATGCAAAAACGATCGCAAAGGGCGGGTCATACTTGTTGCAACGGATGCGGAATTCCTCTCCCTCTTGAACCTGCTTCATAAAGACATCCTGCTCACGGCCGTCGCCCTTGACGAGCACGCCGCCGAGGTCTGCCGAATCGATCAGTCGCCAGCCGTGCTCCTCAAACTGTTCCTTTGTCCATCTTTTCTCCTTCCAGTCGCCGCCCGCGTTGCCCTGATACGAGAAATTGCAGGCCATGAATAACACGCCAGCTCGGGTGACCTTGAAGTCGGCCACTCCGTCGTCGCGACCGCTTCTGCCGGAGTAGATGATCGCGCGACGCTGAGACAAAGCGGTCGGAATTCGTTGCCAAGCGTCCTTGGCCTCACTGGCCACGAGGGGTATCGGCTCGAGCGATTTTGATTCGATGGCCGCGGGGAATGCGCTGGTTGCTGCCCAATCGATCGTGGTGGTTGTGGGCATCGGAGCGGAAGGCGTCGTTGCGACGGAGGGCGGCGCCGGCTGTCGCGAGCCTGTCAGCAGGAGTGGGAACGCTGCCAGAACGAAACCCGCACAGGCCAGCGGCCAGAGCGTTGCCCGCCAGCGGCGGCCGAAATCGGCGACCTCCCACAGGACTCGTCGGGGTGGCACAGGCACCGGCCTGCCACCGAGGTATGCCGTCACGGCGGAGGCCAGTTCAGAAGCATTCGCATACCTCCGTGCGGGGTCCTTCTGCAGGCAAACGGCAGTGATTCTGGCGACATCCGGCTTGACCTGCTTGTTCAGCTTCGCCGGCGAGACCGGTTGTTGCTCGCGAACGACCCTGGCGGCCTCGAAAATCTGTTCAGGCCGGATCGCATACGGAGGCCGGCCGGTGAGCAGTTCGTAGAGAATCACGCCGAGTGCGTAGACGTCGGACCGTCCGTCGATGTCGTCCGAGTTCGTGCTGAACTGCTCCGGGCTCATGTACTGTGCCGTGCCGATGAGCTGCCCCATTACGGTTAGTGAGGTCATCGATCCGGGGCCAGCACCCACGCTGCGGGCCACGCCAAAATCGATGATCTTCAGGCCACCCGCCGGCTCGACCAGGATGTTGCTCGGCTTGAGATCGCGATGGATCACGCCATGCGCATGCCCGTGGGCGACGGCGTCGCAGAGTTTCTTGAAGAGTTGGAGCAGGTCGTCGGCCGGCAGGGCCTGCTGGACCGCATACTGCGTGATCGGCAACGCATCCGGGATGTATTCCATCACGAAATACGGCAACTGCGCCCCGGCCACGTCGCACATGCCGGCGGAAAAGATCTGGGCGATGCACGGATGCCGCAACTTGCCGAGCACCTCGGCTTCGTGAGCGAACCGCCGGTAGGCCTCTCGGGAGACGAGGCCCGGCCGCATCACCTTCACTGCCACGGGGCGTTTGGGCTGGTGCTGGAGCCCTTCGTAGACCCGGCCCATGCCTCCCTCGGCGATGAGCCGCGCGATCGTCGCACCGCCGATGTGCTGGCCGAGCAGTGGATCGCGGTGCGGGATGGCGGCGCCGGCGGGATCGAGGCCAATTGCTTCGGTCAGTCCCCGCAGGCCCGGCGGGGCCGGGGCGATGGGTGCTCCCGCGACGGTTTCGCGTGATGGGCTCTCGGCGTTCATGCCAGGGGATGCCCGCGTACGGCGGCTGATAGCAGGGATTTCGCTGATTCCCAGCGACGTTTGACCGTTCGAACGGAGCATCCCAGCAGGCCGCTTGCCTCGTCCTGCTGCATGCCAAGGTACCAGACGAGGTGAAAAAGTTCCCGTTCCTCTTCCGGCAGGTCGGCGGCAGCCTCGTGCAGTTGCGTCCAGCGGTCCAGTTGGTCGGAAGGCTCGGCCACATCACGGGCATCGTCGATCTTGGCTCGGGGCGCGCCGTCGACGAGACGGAAGTTGGTATCGTGGTTGGCAGCATACGACTCGGGGCCGGCATGCTTCTTGGCGAGGTCGAGCAGCTCCCGCCTGATCTGGACGGCCGCGAGACCGCTGAGGCCACGGGCATCTTTGGGCACCGTATCGCCCAGAGCCCTGTAAAGCCGCATGGCCGCGTTTTGCATCACGTCGTTGGTCTCTTCCCATCGCCTGACGGTCGGAAACGTCTGGAGCATCCGGTGGGCGATGTGGCGCATGCGGTCGCAGGCGATGGCGATCAACTCATCGCGGGCCTGCAGGTCGCCCCGGGCGAGCCGCTGGAGGCACGAATGGAGCCGGACCTCGTGCTCGTCAGCCGGATCGGCTGCGGGGGCGGTGATGGGCATCGTGCGGTGCCGTCCCATGTGGACCGGGAAAATCGCGTTCGCCGGGAGTTATCCCCGGCAGTTGGGTATTCTCCCTCGGCCGGCTGGAGGCGTCAAACCAGCGGAAAACGACCGGTGTTCGGCCCGCGAAAAAACCGTTGGCACCTGATCCGGGGCATTGTCGCCTACGTTCCCAGGAGATCCCCAGGAGATCCCCAGGAGATCTAAGGAGCGATGACACCGTCCACCACCATGCCGCAGCCGCAGCTTCCGCGGGCCCATGCCGCAGCCTGCTGGTTGCCGGTGGTCCTTTGGTTTTGCGGGATGTCGATCGGTCGAGCCCAGGGCAACGCGGTGATAATCAATATTCCGAAGCCAGTCGTGCTGCCGGGCGATGCCGTGCAGCGTCTTCTTGGCGTGGTCGCCCAACGAACAAATTTCTTTCAGGCGCAGAAGTTTGCGGAAGGAGGCCGACAGCACGACTACTTTGCGGCCGAAAAACTCTGGCAGGAGCGACAGCCACTGATACGCCCACTGAATCGCGATCTCAAGGAGGCGCAGCTGTGGGTAAACCGCGCGGATTTGCAGGTGCAGAGAAACAGAAACTTGGCGACCGGCCATGCCGGGCGAGGCATGGAGAGGGATGTCGCCGCTGCAGAGCAAAATCTGAAAGCTGCCAAGGCGAAACGCGATCAGATCCAAGGTCGCAGGAACGCGTTCCTGATCGGGCAGATCCAGCCGCTCGAGAACTATTTGCAAGGGGCCCGCCCAAAGTGGGCCGAGATCTATTCCCAGATGGCACAGCTCGTTCCCAGGGATGCGACCGATCCTCTGGCGAAGGCGGTGGCTGATGCCTGGGACGCGGCCGGTGCCAACGAGAATGACTTCGTCGAAGCCGACGTGTTGGGGGCGGTTTCCAAGATTTATGCCGGTGACCAGGTTTCGGCAGAAAAACTCCTCCAGCGAGCGTCGAACTTTCTCAAGGCTTCGCAGTTGTACGGATTGCCGGTGGCGGTTGACTGCTGTCATGGCTGGTTGCTGCTCGGCAAACCCCCGATGTGCCAGGATTACGTCACGTTCCTCAAGAACCTGCCCGACACGGCCACCGTGATCGGGCAGGACTGGGCCATCGGTCTCCATGCCTATGCGGATCGCAAACTCAACGGCGGCACGGACGACTTCAGCCGGGCCGTACGCAAGGCGATCAAGCTGCGAGCATTGGCTCAGGAAGCCCCGCCGGCCCTGTGGGGGGACGCCGTGGTGTCGCTGCTGCAGACCGACGAGGTGGACGCAGGTCGTGGCCGAAACTTCTTCAAGACAGCCGGGCCGGTGGTGGTGAGCGACGGCTGCTGGCAGGTGCTCAGGGCCAGGGCCATGATTGCCGCCGATGCCGCGGACTGGAAGCCGGCCGTGGCCCTGCTTGAGGTCTGCGCGGAGCGTGCTCCCGGTGCGATGCAGGCGGAGCTCGCGGACCATCTGGCGGCCTACCGGCAACAGCAGGTGTGGAATGTCTGCGACTGGGCGCGGGTGGCCGCGGCCGGTGTGCCGGTAGCTCCCGTACTCGCTCCGCAGGTGCCCCCGCCCCCGCTGGCCCTGGCGGGCGATGACGCTGATCCCAGATATACGTACGACGGCACGTTTCCGCGGAGCGATTTCCGCATCAGGTTCGACGAGTTGCGAAACCAGACCGACATCGCGTCGGTGATGCGTTGGCGGGAGGTGCTCCGGGCGGTCTTCGCCAGCGGGCTGACGCTCAACGAAACCGACTGGGCCGAGCATTGCCTGGACAGCAATGAACCCGCGGAGTCGTTGGACTCCGACGAAACGATCAGGTTGCAGAAGTACGTGGAGCTCACTGCGGACGGGGCGTGAAACCTCGTCCAGCGTCGTGACACAGTTCCCGTGAGGAAGACCCATCGATCCATCCCAGCCAGACGCGATTTCTTTGTGCGAGAAAGGAAGGCCCCATCGTGAACGACGCCCGTGAATTGTTTTTGAGGCTGTGTGGCATCGATGTCGCCGACGTGGCGGTGCCGCACCGCCTGCTACGACTCCGTGCCGAGGAGCGGGACGCGCAGGTTGTCGATCAGGCTGCGTCGCAGCTTCTAGCGCGGCTGCGGGTGGCCACCCACCAGATCCCGGCACAGCATCTGGAGTGGATGACGCAGCAGGTGACGAATGCCAGGAACTTCATGGTGGCGCAGTGCGCTCAGGCACAACCACCGCAGCCGTCGGCTTCATACCGGCAGCCGCCGCCGGTGCCCCCGCCCGGTGTCGCGTATCCGTGGCAGTCGCATCAGCCGCCACCAGCCGAGCCGCCGGTGGTCGTCCGCACGGCAGTGCCACGTCGGCGATCGGGCTTCGATGCGGAAAACGTGATGGGCATTGTCGGCATACTCGTGATGCTGGCGGCGGCGGGGATTGGAGCCAAGCTCTTTCACGACCAGTGGTGGAAGGACATCATGCCCCCTCCCGCTCCGAAAACGCAGCCGGAAATTAGGCCCAAGCCAATCCCGCCCACGCCGGCTCCCGTCGTGAACAACGGGAAAGGCAGGGGCTCACCGCCGAGCCCCGAGCCCGAGCCGCCGCCCCGCCCGTTGATGAAGCCTAAAGGGGATCTCGAAAAGGCTCTCGCCGCGGCCCAAGTCCAGGTGAAAGCAGCCCTGGCAAACGTGCGCAAGGGCTTTTTCGACGAGGCCGATCTGGATGCGCAGAAGGCGCTCATGGCTGCTCCAGGGTACGACGAAGCCCAGGCGATGCGGATTGCAATCGGTTATGTCCGGCAGTACTCGCCGCTCGCGGATCAGGCCATGGCCGCGTTGAACCAAAACAGCGTCGTCGATCTCGGGCCGAAGCATGGCAAGGGGGCCTTCATCACCAGGAACGACGCCGATGGTTCGATCAAATTCCAGGTCAAGGGACGCGGCAAGTGGTTCACCATCGATGAACTCGCGTCCATTTCCGGCCTTCGCTTCCGGGTTACCAGAGATTTTCTCGACAACGCGGTCAACCCCGCCAACGACCTGATTCTCGGCTCGTATCAACTCGTGTCAAAACTCGATGGCGACGGGGATGTCGATCCGAAAGGAGCGATCGAGGCCGCCCGCAAACGGTGGCGGAAGGCCGCCGAATCCGGGGATGAGCAGAGTGTCGAGCAGGCGGGCCTGCTGCAGAAACTCCTAGCGATGGACCAGTCGGACTGAAAGCGTGACGAAGCTCCGCCCTACCCGCAGAGCGGCAGGGCTTTTTCCAGCCGCACGAGCGACTTCTCCCTGCCGAGGATCGCCAGACAGTCGTAGAGCCCCGGGCCCACCGTCTTGCCCGTCACCGCCACGCGGACGGCGTGGACGAGATCGCCCACCTTGGCCCCCGCCTCCTCCACGACCCGCTTGAGCGACTCTTCGAGCGGGGCCGGCTCGAACGGCTCGACGCTCCTGATCGCGGCCGCATACTTCGCCATGAGGTCGCCGACCCCCGGCTTCTCGAGCCGCTGCTTCACGGCCGCCTCGTCGAGCGGCGGCTCGTCGACGAGAAAGAAATCGGCATAGGCGAGGATGTCGCCCCCCACCTTGAGCCGGTCGCCCGAGGCCTCGATCACCCGCCGCACCGTCGC
>JBAXUW010000192.1:0-6200 GCA_037129495.1 Planctomycetota bacterium
GTAGTGATCGCCCGTACATTACTTGCGGGATGCCGCCCCCCGCCAGCAGGCCCCCGGAGCGCAGCGATCCAGGCCGCTGACGCTTCCCCGGTGCTCACGCCCGAGAAACCGGAATAAGCCGACCCAACACATGAAACAGGATCCTCGCCGCACGTCGGCGAGCCGGTCGAGCCGCCGCCGGTGTCGCCCGCGCGTGGGCCGCCGACTGAGTGGCCTGAGCTCGTCCAGGCCCATGACGACCGCGGAACAGCCGCCGTCACCACGTTGCCAAAGTGCCATTGGCCGTCCTATCCCTTCCCTCTGGGTGATCCGCCGGGCCGGCAGGACCGCCGGTGGCCCGTCACCGGTCGGCGCGAAGACGCCGTCGGTCGAAGTAGTGGCGCAGACTTGCAAAACGCCGGAAGCTGTTGAAACTCGGAGAGATGGAAGGCGAATTGGATTCGTCGGAGGTTCACCCTGACTGCTGGGAATCGAGGAGCTTCGTAGGGAAGACAGCGTGCGTCGCGCCTTTGAGGAGAAAGATGAAGAGGCCAGGATGCCGCGCCAGGAGCTTTCGTCTTTGGCACCGCCGCGGTCGCATTCGTCAACGATGATGAAGTCGAAGAAATCGGGCGGTTAGTCACCGAAGTAGGGGCTTGATTGGCCGTTTTTGGGTGGACCGCTAACGGGCGCAGTGGAGTTTGATTCTTAATTCGGGGGAGTGCGCCGTGGAAGATGTATTGGCCGTATTTATGGAGTGCCGTCTCCTAGCCATGAACGGCAATCGCTTCGCTTGTTCCTGGCTTATTGGCCTCCGCTCCGAACCGACTCCCGTATCACGCCGGCCGCACTCACCAGCTGCGAGACCCCCATCAATGCAGCCACGACCCATGGCGCGCGGCATTCCGGCGCTTCGCGCCAGGGCGCGAAGAACGATCCGAGATAGAATCCAGGCGGCTCGAACCGCACGTGCGCGCCCAGGTGCCGCTGTGCCTTCCGGTGAATCCCGGAGCCCCGCCCATAGCGGTATTGCTGGCGCAGCAGGCCCATCAGCGTCAATGGATGGGTGTGTACCACCACCGCCTGCGGCACCGCAACCAGCCGGTACCCAGCGCTCCGCCAGCGGGCGCAAAGGTCGCGATCCTCGCCGGTCCCGATCTCATATCCGTCCTTGAACCCGCCGAGAGCCCGGAACTGAGCTACCGGTATCGCCAGGTTGTTTGGGGTGAAGAACTGTGCATTTTCCGGGTCCCGATTCAGTTGCCTCTCCAGGTGCTTGACCACCAGGTGCGACGTCATTGCCGTGACCGACGCCGGCAATCCGCACTCTACGGTCCCGCCCAAGGCCGCCGCGGGCCAGCGCCGGGACGCCATTTCCAGCGATGCCAGCCAACCGGGGCCCGGCTGGCAGTCGGCCGCCGTGAATGCCACCATTTCGCCCTTCGCTTCCTGGACGCCACTGTTTCGTGCCAATCCGGGCCCGGAGGCGCTCTGCCGGATCAACTTTACGGGAAAAGCCTCTCCAGACGGCAAACGGATCGGCTCGGAACTGCCGTCGTCAATCACGATCAGTTCCCAATCAGTCGCCGTGTACGTCTGGCGCGCAAGAGCGGAGAAGAGTCGCTCAAGATCCGGACATGGTGCCCTGGCCGGCACCACTACGCTCCAACGCAGCGCGGCCATTAGCGTTTCCTCACAAGGCGCTGCTCGATGGTGGTGAAAAGCCGGTAAAGCGTTTGCCCAAGTCCCCGATTGGCCACGCGTCGCAGCGCCTGCATTTCGGCCATCAGCCGGTCGCGTTCGCTGCCCGGGCCGGCCGGCCATCCTTCCTCCGGCGTCTCGAAAAAGCTAGAACCGGCGCGGGCCGCTTCCATCAGCGCCTTGCCCGCCAGCGCGACTTTGGGGGCAGCCGGCCCTCGTAAATCCACGTGGTCTCCGAGGATCTCCTGCTGATATTCCCAGCGGGGGGAATCCCCGCGGCGCATCGATTCCCAAACCTCCCCACAGTCTTTCGCGTTACGCACATACCAGGCGGCCGGCACATAGAGCGGGCGAGCGAAGGGGTCGAGCAGGGCCACCGGGAGCCCGGCCAGCATGGCCTCCAGTTGCAGTGTGGAGGGCGAGGTCCAGACGGCGTCGCAGTTCGCCAATTCGTCCCGCAAGGGCGCTCCGGATTGCTGGACGCCGAGCGGCTCTTCGAGACCTCCAGTGAGGCGCCACGTGATGACCACGTGGGTCTGCGATTCCGCCCATTCCTGCACGACGCGCAGCAGGGTGAGGAGCGAGATCCGGTCCCGCTCGGTGAAGGCCGGGGTCTGCGCCGTAGCCACAAGGAGGCGGAACGGCCCCTGAGCGGGTGTTGAGCGGCGGCTGGTTCCCAAGAACTCGTCAAAACGCGGCGAACCGGTGACGATGCAGCGCGAGGCGTTTCCCCACTGGGACAGGAGCCGCGCCTGGGCCCGTCCGAGGCAGGCAATTCGCGTGCTTAAGACAGGACGGAAAAGCGGGCCCCTATCGGGCCGCTCCCATTGGTTTCGCCACTCGACAATGCCGTCGGGCAGATGCAGGCTGGGGACTCCGCGCCGCTCGAGCTCCGGCAGGGCGGCGGCAACATCAGGCCAACTCTCGTCGTTCAACAGCACGAGTTGCGCGCCTTGCGCGTCACCAGCGAGCAGCGCCGCCGGCACGCAGTCCACCCAATCGGCATCCCAAACGGCACGCAGCGGGGCGAAGAATTTCTCCTTCTTGTGACCGTCGACGACAGCGATCCTCGCTCGCGGCATGTTGCGCCTACCTTGCCCGCCCGCTGCGATAGGCCAGCCACCGGACCATGTTCCGGATGAGCAGGCGCTGCTGGTGCACCGGCGCGCCCAGGGTTTCGATCCAACCGTTCCTGCCGTTCGGGCCGAGGCGCAGATCCGGCCGAACGTGGCGTTGGGCAATCGCGCGGTCGACGTGTTCACCGGTCAAGATGCCGGCTGTCAATGCCTCTTCGAAGTAGCGGTGCCAGAGGTCTCCGGCGGGGTGGTATTTGAATTTCCAGGGCTGCCGGTCAAGATCGGTGTAATGGATCAGGCGCGTTTCGGGGTTGTGGGAATCGAACGCATTCCAGGCCGGGGACAGCTTCGCAATCGGAATTGGATGTTTGGCTAAGAAGCGGGGTGCCATCTGACTGAACTCGGTGTAGGTAAACTCGCGCCGTTCGATTTCGGAAAAAATGGCGGGCAGTGCGAAGCGGCAGCGGGCGCAGTCGATGACCATCACACTGAGCGCCCAACGGTCCGGCCTAATTTCGGGATAGGCGTTGGGAACGGCGGCGAACCAGGCGCCATCGGGCAGGGGCCAGTCTGCCAACTCAGCGAGGTCGCCCAGGCAGATCATGTCGGAGTCGAGATAGATCGCGCGCCCTTGAAAGCCGCACAACTCCGGGATCACGTAACGGAAGAGACTGAACTCAGTGGCGAACTTGTGGCCACGTACAGCGGCCAGGGTTTGCGATTGCCATACAGCATGGTTGCTGCTTTCCACGCCTCTGCTTTCCACGTCTCCCAGCGTTCCATTGTAGACATGCAATTCGTAGGGTTGAGAGCAATGGCGAGACAGCGAGTATTCCAGCACGCCGCGCTCGATTCGGCTGGCGTTTCCTGAACCGACGAAGACTTGGATCTTCATAACCTTTGTTCACCGAATCCGAACTCACTGGGATCGATAGAGCGGTCCCGGAAGAGCCGCGCGAGGTAGAGCCAGCGGGGCATCTGATACTGCGTCACATCGAAGACAGGGCGGGGGGCCTGACCGATCAGGTTCAGGAAACGCCGGGTATGCGGAGTGGGTTGACGGGGCGATACTGCGTGCACCGACCGCGGCCCATTCAGGAACAAGACAAGCACACTGCGGCGATACCGGATGCGCTGGAATTCTTCGAGGCTGCCGGCATCCACTTCGCGCTGATACATTCGGAGCGGTTGGCCGGATTTCGGGCGGCAGAGAATCAGATCGCCACCCTGGGAGCCCGTGTCGGCGGGCGGCTTGAGATAGTACAGGCCAATGAAGAGTTTCTGCGGAAGATCGACGTGGGCAGCGCGTGCCGGATTTGCCTGCCGGAACGCAGGGGTATTGATCGACAGTTGGGCGTCGAGCACCAGGTCTTCGCTGCCGGTCTCGAAGCCACGGACGCCAAACCGGCACTGGTCCAAGCGGCCGCCTAGAAGCGTTGCGAATTCGGGCAGGCAACTGGGAATGGAGGCGTCGAAGATACGGAGCAGGTGGCGGCCAAAAGCGGGGCCGGTCTGTTCGGTAGTGAAGGCCCGCCACTGGGGGCTGATTTTGTCGCCAGTAAGTGCCTTGGCTGCCGGGAGGCTAAAACGCTGATTGGATTTTGCCTGGACGCCGGCTTGTATGATTGCGTCGCTGGGCCAATCGTCGATAAGGGCGGCGGATTCGGAGGCCGGAATGGGATTGTGGATTACGACGTGCGGGAACGGGGCGGCGATAACATCGGAGGGGGAGATACCCGCGAGCAGGTTCGACGCCATCATAGATCGGTCACCCCGGCGCGAGTCCAGGTACGCCAATGGTTGCGGAGGTTCCCGATGAGAGTTTCGTCGAGTTCGAAAAGGCGCCGCGGCAGTTGCAGCGTGAATTCGAAGTAGCGAAGCGGCGGCGCGCCGGGCGTGGAACCCTTGCACGCCGTTTGGAGTATTCAAGGCGATGCCAAAGGTGTTTGCCCGGTAGGGAATTGTGTCTTCCTTACGGATTTTGGCGGGATCTACGGTCAGGTTCATGCCGTGACGGGGGGGCTTGTTACCGGGAATCGAGTAGAAGTCCCAGTCGCCTCCCTGGGAGGACTCTCCTTCAGTTGGAAAGAAGCGGTAGCCGGTCAACAGTTTGTTGCGAAGCTTTACGTGGGGGCCGCGATCGGCTTGGGGCAGGCCCTGGGCGGGAGTGAATATGGCAAGCTGACTGTGGATTAGAACGTCTTGGTTCTGGAACGTGTCGCGATACCGGGCTCCTATTCGCCATTGAGTCATTGCACCGAACTCTTCCTCCAATTTGGGATGGAGACGTAGGATCCAGGGTCGAAAATGTTGGAGTACGTGCTTTACGAATTCCGGATCGCGGTGGCGTAGAACGAAATCCCGCCAGCGCGGGGACACGCGGGAGTCGATCACCAAATGTTCCGCCGGAATGGGCAGCTTGGTGGCACCGGCGAGTCTTCTTCCTTTCAGGAACACGTTCTCCGGTGGCCATTCCGCCCGAAGCTTGGCATAGTGTTCAGGATCGAGCGCCGGTTCCAAAATCCAGTGCGGATATGGATGCTCACGCACCGTTGCTTCCGCCAGATTTGGCCACAGGCATACCATTTGCAGGAGTGTAGCAAGTTCGCAGGAGGGCATCCATGCGCGGCTGCGGGGTCCACTACTAGGGAGTTTTGAGGGAGTGGCCGCTGAAGGATAGGTCGGCCAATGGCACTTCGGCAAGCGACGGCCGAGCGGGGCGGATCACGAGGAGCAACAGCCGGAACCGATCGGGCTGGATGCGGCCCGATCGTGGAGGTTCCGAGGAGCGTCCTATCCACGCTCAACGTCGAATTTTTCTCGTTGGCTCGAGCCCGCCTTGAAACCGCTCTTCTTGCGGGCCGTCCGCACCGTGACATGGGATCCCGTCAGAGGCTGCGAATGTCGATCACGGGCAGCTCGTCGGGCGACGCCTGAAAGATTGCCCGGTCGTCGTGGACCTGCACGAGCTCTGCCGAATAGATGGGCGTCTATAGAAGCCCCCCTTCACTCCCTCAACCCCTGCCCCTTCGCCCACGATCGCGCCTCCAAGTCCAGCCTCGCGTGCTCGATGCCCTCAAGGCTCCGCTGGCACTCGTAGATCAGTTCATTCAGCACCCTCACGCCTGCATCCAAGTCCGCGTGCCTGATCCCGTCGGTGGGTTGACGTTCTCCCCATTTATTGATCCAGCCAGAATGTTAGGGTTTTTACTTTTGACATCACCAGAAAGGGTGGGTGTTTTGGATGGAAAAGAAGCATTTCAGTGAAGAGCAGATTGCGTTTGTGCTCTCGGCAGGCTGAGTCGGGCACTTCGGTGGCTGAGATCATTCGCAAGCTCGGGATCAGCGAACAGACGTTCTATCGATGGAAGAAGCGGTTCGCAGGGCTTGGGATCGCCGAACTGCGACGGCTTCGGATCCTCGAGGAGGAGAACGGGAAGCTTA
>JBAXUW010000193.1:0-6185 GCA_037129495.1 Planctomycetota bacterium
TGCCTAATCCACGCCGCCAACGTTCATTCTGAGCCAGAATCAAACCCTTCAATTGATTGGCTTGTCAGCCTGCACTTTCGTGCAGGTTGTCCTCGCTTTCGCGGGGACGATGATTTGCCTCATTTCAGCAATGACTCACCCCAGAGCAAATTCTTTCGAATAAATCTTGAGGAGAAGGCACCGCCTGATGGAATCTCAGGAAGAGAAATGACCTAACTTTTTAATTTTCCATACCGATAGCAATTATCCTTCAGCCCAGCCACGAGTGACTGTGAATCGAGATAATCATTATCGGCGCCGGTCACGATCGCGTGCCGGCCGAAACCGAAAAAGATTAACTGCCGAATTGTCAATGAACGAACCGATGCCGGCAACCTTGCGACTGCCGTCCTCGGTGAGTGGAGTCTAGCAGGATTGCCCGGCAGGTCAATTGGCTACAAGAAATGTCGTGAAAATTTTTCCCGCCGACTTTCGCCGACCATGGATTGGCCTTCAAACACCACTTTCACCCTTTCGCAGAATGGCAGGACCTGCTGTAAAAAAACGTTCCGCGACGCATAACGGCTATTTTTCAGCGTCCAGGATAACGGGGAGCTCAAGACGATGCCCCTCTCGCTCCACCGTGATCAGGACCTGATCGCCAGGATTTCGCGACTCAATCGATGACAGAAAATCGTCCGCAGTCCGCACATTCTCGCCAGCTACGGCCACGATCAAATCCGCGCCAGACCGATCCACCCGCTCGAATTCTGTCGCGAACGGCCCCTGACGCCTCCGCTCGCGAAGCACCTTAAAGCCCCGCATGCCGGCTCGTTCCGCCGGCCCTTCGGAAGTCAGGGCCGCAACCAAGAGCCCCTTGTCTGTCTGATAGACCCGCGAAATTCCCGCGTCTGGCCGCACCACTTTCCCCCGCTGAATGAGCTGTGGAACAACGCGAGACAGCGTGCCAACTGGGATTGCAAACCCCACACCGGAACTCTGGCCAGTCCGGCTGGCAATTGCCGTGTTCATGCCGATCAGCCGGCTGCCGCTATCGAGGAGCGGACCGCCTGAGTTGCCCGGGTTAATGGCAGCGTCGGTCTGAATAATCGACTTAATCGTGCGGCCGCTGCGAGTTGGCAACGAGCGGTTCAGGCTGGAAATAATTCCCGTTGTCAGCGTCCGCTCCAGGCCGAATGGATTGCCGATCGCAAACACCCGCTGCCCGACGCGAAGGTTGCTTGAACTGCCGAAAACGGCCGGCACAAGCAGGGCCGGGGGAGCTTCGACCTTGAGTACGGCCACATCGGTTGCCGGGTCGAAGCCAACAATTTTTCCGCTGTGGCAAGAGCCGTCAAAAAAGAATACCTGGATCTCTTTGGCGCCCTCCACCACATGATAGTTGGTCAGCACATGGCCCTGGTGATCGAGCACGATTCCCGACCCTGCCCCCTCGGAAGGCACTTCCAGCAGAAACAGGCCGCTGGAAACGGTGGCCTTGGTGTTGATGTTAGCCACGCTGCGATTCACGGCTTCGTAGACACCGATATTCGTCCGCTCTTCGGGCGTGAACGTGCGGCCCGAGCCGTCGTCGATCGGCAGTGTTGAGGAAATCGCCGCCGGCTGAGCAGCCACCGCAGTTGCCACGATCAGCGGCCATGCTGCCCCTACTGCCGAGGCGAACAGCCGCGACTGAACCCTGGCTTTGTCCCGCCGGCCAGCAGTACCAGACCGGCATTTCAGTGCAAGCAAACACCACATCGCGGGCCTCCCTTGATTGAACTGCACAGTATCCCAGGCTGCCTGTTCACTCCAACCCGAGTTCGACAAAGCGGCGTTTGGCTGGCTCTGCCTGCCCTTTGGATGACAAAAATGCAGTAACTCCCGGCTAGAACGACGTTGGCGGCAGGAACCCTTCCAAATATGCTCTATCTAAGGTTCGCTGGCATTCGCACGGCCGCCAGCGACAATTCAGGAAGACCGTCTCCCGTTGAACGTTCGGAGGAATCGATGGCAATAGGTCTCTTTCAGAGTTGCCGTGTGGTCGGCTTGGGCTTGGTAACCAGCCTCACACTCTGCCTGACGATTCTCGTCGTTGGCCTTCCGATCCGAGCCACCGCAGCCGCGCCTGAAAAAAGAGCGGCTGCCACAGGCCGCCCAGAGGCGGTCAACCTGTCGTTCGTGGAAACGTTTCAACGAGACGACGCTTCAGCCCCCGTTACTGCCATCGGCCTTCGCTGGACGCCGCCTGCAACGCCAACACCCCCGGCCCGCGTGCTTGTTCTCATTGATACTTCAGCCAGCCAGATGGGTGATTTCCGCCGCCGCGGTCGTGATGCTTTGGCCGGCATGCTGGAGGCAGCGCGGCCGGCAGACCGCTATCTTCCGGCGGCAGCTGATGTGGCCTGCGTGCCCCTGACGAGCGGTTTTGTCGCCGCGGGCGACCCAGCCATGAAGAAGGCTCTTGAGACCCTCGATGTCCGGACGCCTTTGGGTTCTACTGATCTGATCGAAGTCCTCGACCGCGCCGTCGAAGCCTTTGACACCGGGTCGCCGACGGGGCGGGCGACAGGCTGTTCGATTGTCTACGTGGGGGATGGCCCGGGCCTCGCGGGTATCGATCCCGCCGAGTTTCAGCGGGTCTTGGAAACACTGCGTGGGAGGCACATCACCTGCTCAAGCATCGGAATTGGTCCGAACATCAACTGGCCCTGCCTGGCAGCGCTTGCCAGCGCCACGGGCGGCATGCTGATTGTCCCTGACGACACGATGGCGGCCAAGGATGCCGGTGCACGGATGGCCGAACTGGTCGTCGGGGCTGCGGCATGGCCTGAGCAGGTCGCGATCACGAGCAGCGCTCCTGATGCGCGGCTCCGGATGCTGCCGGCACGGATGCCGCCCCTGCGGGGAGACCGCGACTCTGTCGTGCTGGTCGAGGGGCCACTCGCTCAAGCCACCCTAGAAATGCAACTCGTCATGCAACTAGAAACGCAGCTCGAAGCGGCCCCTGCGGCTACTCTGGCGGTCGCGATTGATGTGCCGGCCGCGACGCCCCAGGACGAACATGCCTATCTGGAGGAGCTGGCCCGTAACGCCCGCGAAACTGCGGGCGCTTTCCTACCGCTCCTCGGCCGTGAGGGGCTCGATCTCGCTCGCCGTGCCATCCGGGGTGAAGCCGCCACGCTCGCAGCGCTGTCGCGGCAGGCCGAGGCTGCCGGTGCCCATGACGCAGCCCTGCGACTGGCCCAAGCATCGCTCCGCCGTGATCCCGACAACGCCGCTGCCGCCGTCATCCACTCCGCCGTGCAGCGTCTGCCCGCCCCAGAGGCCGGACTCCTGCCGTCAGACGCGATCCTGCCGCGTGCCGTCATTGACTCAAGCGAACTGGCCGAGCAGAACGCGATGCGGAAGGTGCGGTCCCAACAGCTTGAGCAGGAAACCGCCGTGCGACTCCGGAATGCCCGGCACTTGGTGCTGACAAACCCAGACCAGGCACGGATTGATCTCAAGGAGTTGCAGCAATCGGTGAATGGCTCCGACGACCTCGACGCTGCCATGCGAGATCGGCTGTCCCGGCAGATTGAGATGAGCATCCGTGAATCGGTCGTGCGTTCGCGTGAAAAGATCGAAGGCGATCTGGCGGCAGAACGACGGGCGGCCATCGGCCGCGAACGCCAACGGCTCGACGGCGAGCTCCGGGCCAGAGAGGAGCGTTTTAAACAGCTGGTAGAACGCTACGACGCACTCCTCACCCGCGGCATCGAACAACGCTACCAGCGTCCGCTCATCCAGCAGCACGACGACCCGATTCAGCTCTCCAACGACCCCGGTGGAAAGTACGACGAGTTCATCACGGCCGAGCGTGAGGTCGCCGACGAGATGGCGGTCATGACGTCCAATATCTACGGGAACTATGCGATGCCAATGATGGCCCGCGAAGTGGCCGTCACGGCCCCGATCATGGCCCGCACACTCCATTACCACACGCAAAACAAACGTTTTCGCCGCGAGATGCAGCGAAACTACATGGATGCACTGCATCTGGTCGACATCGCAGCGATCCCGTTTGTCGACGAGCCCCCCATCCACTATCCCGACGCCGACCGCTGGCGCGAGATCACAAAGAACCGGGAAAAGTGGAAGTCGGTCGATCTTGCCAACCCCGGCAGCGCTGAAAAGAAGATCTACGACGCTCTGGATCAGAAGGTCGATGCTCTCGAGTTCCGTGAAACTCCTTTGCGAGACGTAATCAATCAGCTGAAGGACAAGTTCGACATCCCGATCCTCCCCGACAAGAAGGCCTTTGAGGATGCGGGCCTTGACCTCGACACGACGGTCGTCACTCAGAGCGTCTCGGGCATCTCACTGCGGTCAGCTATGCGGCTCATCCTGGGCGAAATTGATCTCACCTACCTCATCAAGGACGAGGTCATGCTGATCACAACCAAAGACAAAGCCGCCGAGAGCCTCGTGATCAAGGTCTATTCTGTCGGCGATCTCGTCATGCCGCTCTCTTCGGGCGGTGGTGTCAACCCGTTCCAGACCGGCGGCGGCATGGGCGGTGCCGGCGGCATCAACAGTGGACAGAACGGCGCTGGTATGGGGGGTGGCGGAATGGGCGGCGGTGGTGGCGGCATGTTCCAGATCTCCGACGCGCGAGACCGCTTGGCCCGCCGGGAGAAGCCCGACGCACAAACCTTGCCACAAAACCCGCGAGCAAAGCCTGCGCCACCCGCTGGTCGCAGCCCACAAAACACCCCTGCAGCCGCCAACAGTCCGACCGACGACATCGGCCTGCCGGTAAACATTACTGACTCGGAAGACATCGCCGCGGCAGTCACGGCCTACCTAACCGCGCGGCCTGCCAAGCAGGAGGCCGCAACGTCTGAGAGTGCGGCGGCCGCTGCCGACCGCGATTTCACGATTCGCTTGGCAAGGCTCCGTGCGACTGCGATCGAACTCGGGCGTCAGGGGCGATTTGACCGCGCCGCCGATCTGCTCTCCGCGGCCATTACCTGCGGCCGGGCCGAGCCGTGGATGTATGAGGCGTTGGCCGTTGCGCTGGAAGCGGCCGGCCGGCCGCGTGAAGATATCGAGCGGGCCCTGCTCTCGACGGCGGAATTTGCCTCCGCGCCCAGCGACCTGCTGGCACTGGCTCATCATCTCGCTCGCGGCGGCTCGCCGGCTCGGGCGATTCGGCTCTGCAAACAGGTGACAAATATCGACCCCTCCAATCGAGAAGCCTATGCCCTCGCGATGACGCTGGCGGCCCGTTCCGAAGATCTCGCCGCCCTGCGGTGGGCCTGTCCGGGCGTGCTCGCCCATGAGTGGCCTGCCGATCAGCGGGAGATATTCACGCGGGCTGCCCGCCTGTCGAAGACCACTGTCGAGGCCCTGGAAAAAGCTGGCCGTCAGGATGAGGCCGCCGACTTCCGGGCGACGGTCGACCGCGCCCTTGTGCGCGATATCGAACTGGAACTGTCGTGGAATGGCGACGCCGATATCGATCTGATCGTTGAGGAACCAGCCGGCACGGTCTGCTCGCTCTCGTCGCCGCGGTCGAGTTCCGGCGGCACGCTCCTGGCCGATTCCGACTCCCCAGCCGATCAGGCCAATGCGACGCATCGCGAGCGATACGTCGCAGCCGAGGCGTTTCCGGGCACCTACCGCATTCTGGTGCGACGGGCCTGGGGCAAGGTGGCGGCCGACACAGTGACGGCGACAGTCATTCTCTACCGCGGCACCGACCATGAGCAACGGCTCAAGCGGCAACTCGCCGTCCGTGCAGACGATGCCTTCGTGAGCATTGCACTGCCGGAGGGACGCCGCAAGGAGGCTCTGATTGATGCCCAGGTGGCTCAGGATGTGGTCGCCCAGCAGCAACTCGGCAATGCCATCCTCGCCCAGCAATTGGCTGGACTCGTCGATCCGACGGCGGCCAACTCGCTCTCGCAGAGCCGCAGTACGCCGCGGCCCGCGGGCGGGCCGGGGATGCCGTTCTTCCGCAGTGGCGCCGTGGGCTATCAGCCAGTTATTACCACGCTCCCGGAAGGCACGAATCTCACAGCTATGGCGGTTATGTCAGCCGACCGCCGCTATGTCCGCATCACGACAGCGCCACTCTTCTCGGGTGTTGGCCAGGTCACGCAGTTCACCTCCTCCGGCGGCGGTGCGGGCGGTACGGGTGGCGGCAGTGGCGGCGGTGG